>JANNJO010000207.1:0-22420 GCA_031395755.1 Acidobacteriota bacterium | reverse complement strand
GCGTGGTGGAGTGGGCCACGGTGTGGCTTTTTCTCATGGCTGGCGCAATAGGACTTCTCAGATCCATTCTCCAGCATCGCTTCTTCGACGGCCTCGTGGCGCTCTTCTGCCTGTTCGTCTCCGGCGAGGAATTCAGCTGGGGGCAGCGGCTGTTTGGCTACTATCCCGCGGAGTTTTTCCTCGAAAACAATTTTCAGCAGGAAGCCAACCTCCACAACCTTCCGCAATCCTTCCTGCAACCGAAGTGGGTGCTGATGATCGCGTTGGGATGCTACGGCGTCCTGCTGCCCGTGATGGCGCGCCGACCCGGGATCCCTCCATGGCTGGCGCGCATCGGCGCCACGGCACCGGCTGTCGGTCTGTTGCCCTGGTTCACGGCCGCCATTGTGTTGCTCTTGTGGTACCCGCTCTCATTCACGGGAGAGTGGGTGGAGGCGTTTGCCGGGGGGCTCTTTTTGATGTCGTCGGGAGCCTCTGTGACGGGATCGGGGCTCATGCTCGCCCTGGCAGTCGGCCTCGCCGCCGCGATGACGAGCGCGTCCGGACGCATCGAGCGGGGCCGCGATGTGGTTCGAATCGCATGCGCCGAACAAGAAATCCGGGGGCTCGTCAAGGATATCGCCGCCGGATCTGCGGGAACAGGGAATCTGTGGCGGATGCGAAGAATCCACAAGCGGCTCTGGTCGTCCATCGGCGAAGCGTACCTCCAAGCCGATGAGCTGCGAACGTTCAACGACGTTGCCTGCGACGAGTCAGCATCGACGGGCGTGCGCCGCAAGTATGGGATCGATCCGTGGGGGTCGCCGTATTGGCTGGAGGTGGAGCGCATGAACGATGATCAACGGCAGGTGCTGGTCTACTCCTTCGGGCCAAATCGTCGACGCGATCGTCTGGATGCTGACACCCCCCACGCTGATGGCGGCGATGACATTCGCGCCGTTGCGATGAAACGGGTCAAGCCAGACTGAGCGTACTCTGACATTCCCGTTCAGTCCGCGGTCACGTCCCACATTCCTGTCCGCTGAACATTTCCCATCTTTTCTGGTTTTCAGAGATTTGTTGGCAAGTTGTCAAATTTGTCTCGTGGCGCTCACATTGCTCCGCCATCCTCCCAACACCGCGCACATGCGCGGAGTCAGGAGCGATCATGCGGATCGAGTCGTGGGTGGGTGCTGTATTCGGCGTGTTGTTGTCCACAGCCGCGCTGTCGGCGGATCCCGCGCAGCAGTGCCAGCAGCCCCGCCTGCCCGCGAACATCGAGCTGCCGCATGATCTCGCAAACGTGCTGCAACAGCTTCACGATCGCTCGCCGACGTTCAGGGCGCAGTGCGAACGGCTCGCCCTTGCGGCGAACATCCGCGTCTTCATTCGCCTGGACACGTCGATACCGAGCCGGTGCCAGGCGTTTACGATCATCCAGCGCTTCGGCCGCGAGATCCGCGCTGACGTCCATCTGCCGCCAGGCCGGTTGCTGACCGAGCTCGTCGCTCACGAGTTCGAGCACCTGCTCGAGCAGATTGAAGGGCTGGATCTGCGGGCGCTGTCGCGCACGCGCGGGAGCGGTGTCCGGGAAATCGAGCGCGAGATCTTCGAAACCGATCGCGCGAGCAGGGCCGGCCGGGTGGTGGCAGCCGAAGCCTTCGGGTGGCGACGAGCCCCGGCGGCAGATTGACGAGAGCTACGCACGCAGAAGCCGGAGGGCGTTGGCAATCACCAGCAGCGACACACCCATGTCAGCGGCAATCGCGGCCCAGAGACTACCGTGACCGCTGAAGGTCAGCACGACGAAGACGGCTTTCACGCCCAGTGACAGCGCCACGTTCTGGTGCACGATCGCCAGGGTGCGCCGCGAGTGCCGGATGAGCCACGGCAGCTTCGAGAGGTCGTCCGACATCAGCGCGATATCGGCCGCCTCAATCGCGGCGTCGCTGCCGACAGCCCCCATTGCAATGCCAATCGTCGCGCGCCCCATGGCCGGCGCATCGTTCACGCCGTCTCCGATCATCGCCACAGTGCCGTACTTGAGCACCAGCTCTTCGACGGCGGCGACCTTGTCGGCGGGAAGCAGCTCGGCTCGAACTTCGTCGATGCCGGTCTCGGCGGCGATGCGGTCGGCGGTGGGCCGGTTATCCCCAGTCAGCATCACGATGTGTGCGACTCCGGCTTCGCGGAGCGCCCGCACCGCTCGGACGGCTTCCGGACGTACCGAATCCGCGAGGGTCACGAAGCCGCACACGTGATCGTCGGTGCCAACGACGACGACCGTCCGCCCTGCGGAGGA
Source organism: Acidobacteriota bacterium (assembly GCA_031395755.1). GTDB lineage: Bacteria > Acidobacteriota > Vicinamibacteria > Vicinamibacterales > JAMQPK01 > JAMQPK01. Next base: position 20,139 of record JANNJO010000207.1, on the reverse strand, counting down.
TCGTGCTTCAAGCTCGTCGTGTATTGCAGGAGTCTCCTGACCGGTTTCTTCCAGGTATCGGTGCGAGCCAAGCCAGTAGCGCCTGCCGCGGACGAGTGCGGTCATGCCGCGGCCCTGCACGGCGCGCACATCCGCCGCCGGTGAAATATCGATGCCTTTGCTTCGTACGTACGTGACGATGGCGCGTGCCAGAGGGTGGTCGCTTCTCGTCTCCATGGCGCCGATCGCGCGGAGTAGTTCCTCTTCCGTATGAGCGCTCCACGGCACAACATCGATCACCTGAGGAGCGCCCTTTGTGAGAGTACCTGTCTTGTCCAACGCCACAGCCTTGAGCCGGGCCGGCACCTCCATAAAGGTGCCGCCTTTGACCAGCACGCCATTCTTCGCGGCGGCGGCGAGGCTCGCGACGATGCTGACGGGCGTGGAGATCACAAGCGCGCAGGGACATCCGATCACAAGGAGCACAAGCGCCCGGTAAAACCACACGCCGGCCTCGCCCAAGCCAAGGAGAGGAGGTACCACCGCAATCGCGACTGCCGCGGCGAGAATGACCGGCGTATAGATTTGCGCGAAGCGATCGACCCACTGTTCGGAGGCGGCCCGTCGGCTCTGGGCCTCGCTCACCATCCGGATAATCTGAGCGAGGGTGGTCTCCCCGACCAGGCGCGTGACGTCGACCTCGAGCGCACCGTCTCCATTGATGGTGCCGGCGAAGACCTCTGAACCTTCGGCTTTTTCAACCGGCAGGCTTTCACCCGTAATGGGCGCCTGATTCACATGGCTCGAGCCGCGCGTCACCGTTCCATCAAGCGGGATGCGATCGCCTGGCTTGACCAGGATTCGCGCGCCGACGTCTATCTGTTCTGCCGGCACCTCACGGGGAGTGCCGTCCTCGCCGAGGAGTCGTGCGGTCGGCGGGGCGATCGCCAGCAGGGCTTCTACCGCGCGGCGTGCACGCCCGACGCTCCACGATTCCAGTGCGAGCGAGAAGGCAAAGAGAAACGCCACCACCGCGGCTTCGAACCATTCGCCGATGGCTACGGCGCCAATGACGGCGATGGTCATCAGGAGGTTCATGTCAGGCCGGAGGCGGCGGATCGCGCGCCACGCTCGAGGCACGACAAACCATCCGCCTGCGACGATCCCCACGGCGTAAAGGGCCGCAGATGCGGGAGGCACGGCCTCCGCCAATCCGGCGCCCTCGGAGCCGATTGCGGCGGCGAGCCCTGCCGCATGGACATGCCAGCCAAACCCCGCTGCCGAACTGGTGGCGCTCACGGCGGTGAGCAGGGTTCGACCGCGGCGCTCCCAGAAGTCTCGCTCAGCGGCCTTCGGTTGGACGTCGCGCCAGGGCACCGCGCGCATCCCGGCTCGCGAGACGGCCTGCACGATGGCAGCTGTGGTCGCCTCGGGAACACCGGGCGCGACCAGCATCTTGCCGCGGAGGATGTCGAACGACAGGCGATCGGTGGAGCCGACGAGCGGGCCGATCTCGCGGCGCAGGATCGCGACCTCGTCGGCGCAATCCATGCCATGAATCCGAAATTCCTGCGTCTGTTCCAAATTCTCTCCACATCAGTTGTACATCATGTACATCATCGTGGCTCTCGGGTTGTGCCTACGGTCTGTGCTAAGCTCAGCCGGTGGTACATCTCCGCAAGATGCGGCTGACACGATTGGTCGCACTAGTGATCCTTGCGTGGACGGCGCTCGATCTGACCAATAGCGCACTCTGCGCACTGGAGCAGGAGCAGTTTTCGCCGTCTGCCGGAGACAATTTCGCATTCAGCATTTCGCTGGAATCTGAGGGAACAGTCCCGCCGATCCAGAATCACGTCGACGATTGTTTTTGCTGCTCCCATTGTGTGACTGTCGTCGATGTCACCCCCGCGTCGTGGCAGTCGGCCCTCGCGCGGCGAGCGTCCGTCGTTCCCGTCTCCACGCCGGTGTTGCGGACCTTCCCCGTGTACCACCCTCCCCAGATTTTCGCGTAGTCAGCCTCCTGCCGTCCGGCAGGCCATTCCCGTAACTCATCAGCCCGGTCGCACGCGCGCTCGGGAGCAGTACGGATGTGCAGCATGATGCGTCTTGGTGTCTTTCTCTGTGTCGTGTCTTGTCTGCCTGCGCTGGCGATAGCGCAGGAGACGGCGATTCCACGCATTCTCTCGCTTGCGGACGCGCTCCGGCTCGCTGCCGAGCGAAATTCGTCCTTCGCCGCGGCGAAAAACGCCATTGAGGCGGCAGAGGCGGATCGCGCCGTGGCCGCGCGTCGTCCGAATCCCGCCGTCAGCGTCGATTCCGAAGGGTACCGCCCGGGGGCCGACTCTTCGGGTCGCGGGTTTCTCGACAAACAGGAACTGACGGTCAGATTCGATCAGGAACTGGAACTCGGAGGGCGCCGGCGGCTTCGCATCCAGGCGGCCGACGCAGGAATCGAAGTCGCGCGCCTGCAGGCGCGCGATCGCCTGCGCCAGCTGGAATTCGGCGTGAGGCGCGCGTATTTCGAGGCGGTCCTCGCGCGCGCGAATCGCGAAGTCGCCAACGCCGCGCTCGCTGAAATTGACCGCGTGATTGGGCTCAATCGCGCCCGCTTCGAGCAGGGCGAGATTTCTGGCGCCGACCTGCGCCGCCTTCAGGTCGAGCGTCTTCGGTTTGTGGACGACACGTTTCAAAGCGAGCTCGAATCTCGCAACGCCATGGGCGCGCTCCTGGCATATCTGAACGCACCGTCGCTCAACATCCCCATCGAAGTCACCGAACCGCTGACCAGACCGGCCGTGGAAGGCGCCGTGCTCGCGAGCGTGTCAGCGCCGGCGGGGGCCCTTCCGGCATCGCTGTTTGCGGAGGCCCTCGCGGCGCGTCCGGATGTGCTCGCGGCTCGGCAGACGGTTCAGCGCGCCGACATCGAGACCCGGCTTCAACGCGCACTGCGCGCCCCGTCTCCGACGGTCGGCGGCGGGTACAGGCGAGATTTTGGAACGGGCGGCTTGGTGGTGGGCATGACCGTCCCGCTGCCGCTGTTCAACAGTCTCAACGCCGGCGGCCTCGCGCGGGCGGAGGCCGAACGGCGCCGCGCGCAGAACGACGCTGTCGCCGTGGAAACCGCTATTCGTCTTGATGTTCAACTGGCGACCAACGCCGTCGAGGTGAACCGGGCCCGCGTCGCCTACATCGAACGGGAGTACCTCAAAGCCGCGCAGGAGAGCCGCGACATCGTGCTCGCATCGTACCGGATCGGCGAAATGAATCTGATCGACTTTCTCGACTCGCAGCGCGCATTCCGCGACACGCTGCGCACGTACAACCGCGCGCTGTTCGACGCGCGCCTCAGCGAGTTCGCGCTCGACGCCGCCATCGGCGGATCGACGCCGAAGTCGCAGTAAGCACGGACATGTCTGACTATTTGAATCGTGATGTCACAGCAGGCGATCGCCGCCCGCGCGCCCTGCTCCTCGCGCTCGTGCTCGGCGCGGGACTGATGATCGGGGGCCTCCTGACGTGGGCGTTCACGCGATCGGATGGCGGTAGTGGCACCGCGGTGGCTGAAGAGCACGCGAACGAATTGCCGCAGGGCGTCGTGGAGTTGACGGCCGAGGCGCAGCGCAACGCGTCGGTCGAGATGATCCAGGTCAAGGTGGACACCCTGCCCGCCGCTTTGCAGGTCACCGGGACCGTGCGACCAGACGAGGCACGCGTGGCACACATCCGGCCGCTCGGGCGAGGCGTCGTGCAGAGCGCCTCGGTCAGGCTTGGCGATCGCGTTCGGATGGGTCAAGCGCTCATTACGATCGACAACGTCGAGCTCGGCGAGTTCATCGGCGAGTATTTGACGCAGCGTGCCGCCTTGCGCCAGGCGGAAGCCGATCTGGATGTGAAGCGACGAGCGCTCGAGCGGGCCAGCGAGCTGATCAAACTGGAAGCGATTGCACAGCAGACGCTCGACCTGCGACAAGCAGAATTTCGCTCGGCTGAGGCCGCCGTCAGCAGTCAGGGGGCCAGGGTCGCCAACGTCGAGGAGCGCATTCATCGATTCGGCGTCACCGATCAGGTACTGACGGAGATCGCGAAAGAAGGCGCCGGCGCGCACAGTGATCACTCGCGCAACGTGTTGCGCGCGCCGTTCGACGGCATCGTGACCAATTTCGATGCGTCCGTCGGCGAGTTCGTCGAGCCGGGGCGCGAGCTGTTTACGATCGCCAACATCAGCACGGTCTGGGTGCTCGCCGACGTCTATGAAAAGGATCTGGCGCGCGTGCGCAGGGACACGGATGTCACGATCCAGGTCGAAACGTTTCCGGGGCGGACGTTTTCCGGGCGCCTGACGTACGTGTCGGACCTGATTGACCCCCAGACCCGCACAGCCAAGGTGCGATGCGTCGTTGAGAACCCCGACGGCTCCTTGAAGCTCGACATGTTTGCACGCGTGATGATTCCGACGGTGGAGGCCAAACAGGCGCTGCTGGTTCCTGTCAAGGCCGTTCAGCAGGTCGGCGGCGAGCAGATCGTGTTCGTCCGCCAGAGCGCGACGCGTTTCGAACGGCGGCCGGTGCAGCTCGGGCTGATCGCAGGAGAGACGGCCGAAGTGGTGTCCGGGCTGAAAGGCGGCGAAACCATCGTCGGCGCGGGCAGCTTCTATCTCAAGACGGCCCTCCTGCGCGAAAACATCGGCGACGAACACTGATCTTGACGGGGAGCGACTGTGTATCGACTAATCGATTTCTCGCTGCGAAACAAATTCCTCGTGCTGATGTTCACGGCGGTGATTGTCGGCGCCGGCATCTATTCCATGCTGCGCCTGCCGATCGACGCCGTTCCCGACGTCACGCCAAATCAGGTACTGGTGCTGACCCAGGCACCGGGGCTGAGCCCGCTGGAGATCGAGCGCAACATCACGTTCCCTGTCGAGACGGCCATGAGCGGCCTGCCCGGGATCACGGAGATTCGATCGGTCTCGCGCTTCGGCCTGTCGGCCGTCTACATCTACTTCGGCGAAGAGATGGATATTTACTTCGCCCGCCGTCTGATCATGGAGCGCCTGCCGGCGGCGCGCGAGGCCATCCCACCCGGTCTGGGCACGCCGGAGATGGGGCCGATCAGCAGCGGGCTCGGCGAAATTTTCCAATTCGAGGTGCGCGGTGACGGTGTCTCGCTGATGGAACTGCGCAGCATCCTCGAATGGGACATCGCGTTCCGGCTGCGGTCGGTGCCGGGCGTGGTCGAGGTGAACTCCTATGGCGGGGAGTTGAAGACCTACGAAGTGCAGCTCGATCCGGACAAGCTCGTGGCGTACAACATCGGCCTCGACGCGGTGTTTCGGGCCCTCGAAGAAAACAATGCCAACGCGGGCGGTGCGTACATCGAGCGCGCGCAGGAACAGTACGTCATCCGCGGCGAAGGGTTGGTCGAGCGCATCGGCGACATCGACAACATCGTCGTCACCGCTGCCAAAGACGGAACTCCCGTGTTCATCCGCAATCTTGGCCAGACCGTGCTCGCCCCGCAGGTGCGGCAGGGCGCGGTGACCCGGGATGGCCGAGGCGAGGCGGTGACGGGCGTGGTGATGATGCTCATGGGTGAGAACTCGCGGGTGGTCGCGCGGCGGGTTCGCGAGGAGCTCGACCGGATTGCGCCCACCCTGCCCAAGGGCGTGACGGTCGAGAGTTATTACGATCGCACCGAGCTCGTCCGCAAGACGATTTCGACCGTCGAGAAGAACCTGCTCGAAGGCGGCATTCTGGTCGTCGCCGTCCTGCTCCTCATGCTGGGCAACATTCGTGGCGGGTTGATCGTGGCCGCGGCCATTCCGCTCTCCATGCTGTTTGCGTTCACCGGCATGTTGCAGGCGGGTTTGTCGGGCAACCTGATGAGCCTCGGCGCCATCGACTTCGGCCTCATCGTAGATGGTTCGGTCGTCATGATCGAGAACATTGTCCGCAAGCTCGGGGAATCGGGCCATCGACCGGGGGTGTCGCGGGAGGACGTGATCCGCGATGCGGGACGCGAGGTGGCCCGGCCGGTGTTCTTTGCGGTGCTGATCATCATGATTGTGTATCTACCGCTCCTCACGCTGGAGGGCGTCGAGGGCAAGATGTTCCGCCCGATGGCTCTCACGGTGGTCTTCGCGCTCGTCGGTTCGCTCATCCTTGCCCTCACGTTAATGCCCGTTCTGGCGGCATTGCTGTTCCGCGGGAAGGTTCAGGAACACGAACCCCGGCTCGTGCACTGGCTGAAGGATCGGTATCGCCCGATCCTGCACCGCACCGTCAAGCGCCCGCTGTTCACTGCCGGAATCGCGGCTGCCGTGTTCGCCGTATCGATGGTGTTCGTGCCGTTCATGGGGGCCGAGTTCATCCCCAAGCTCGACGAGGGCGCGATTGCGCTCCAGGCCTGGCGCCTGCCGAGCGTCTCACTGACTGAATCGATCAAGAGCACGACGCTGGTGGAACGAACCTTGAAGAAATTCCCCGAGGTGCTCACCGTCGTATCGAGGACCGGACAGGCGGAGATTCCAACCGACCCCATGGGGGTGGAGGTGAGCGACATTTACGTCATCCTCAAGGACCAGGCCGAATGGGTAACCGCCGACACCAAAGAGGATCTCATCGCCAAGTTCAACGAGGCTCTCGAACGCGAGGTGCCAGGCAACGTGTTCAGCTATTCGCAGCCCATCGAGCTGCGCGTGCAGGAACTCATTGCCGGGGTGCGCTCGGACCTCGCCATTACCCTGTTCGGCGAGGACCTCGAAACGTTGCGCCGCGTCGGAGAGCAGATCACGGCGGTGGTGCGCCGTGTTCCCGGGGCGGCCGACGTGAAGCTCGAGCAGACCGGCGGCCTTCCGTACCTGCGCGTGAAGATCCGCCGCGACGAGATCGCCCGATACGGCATCAACGCCTCGCAGGTGCTCGACGTGGTTCGGACGATAGGCGGCCGCGAAGTGGGGCAGGTGCTGGAAGGACAGCGCCGGTTCGCGCTCCAGGCGCGCTTCGCTCCGGCCGGGCGTAGCGACGTAGAGAGCATCAAGAATCTCAAAGTCGCCGATCCCCAGGGACGGATGATCCCGCTCTCTCAGCTTGCCGATGTGGTGGTGGAAGAGGGGCCGGCGCAGGTCAGCCGCGAGAACATCCACCGCCGAATCGCCGTCGAGGCCAACGTGCGCGGCCGCGATCTGGGCAGTTTCGTGGCCGATGTGCAGTCGGCGGTGCAAGGGATGGCGTTGCCCGCGGGGTACTACATCGAGTACGGCGGGCAATTCGAAAACCTGCAGCGAGCGTCGACCCGGCTGCTGCTGGTGGTCCCGCTGGCGCTGTTCCTCATTTTCGTGCTGCTCTACACGACCTTCAACGCGATCAAGCCGGCTCTGTTGATCTACTTCAACATTCCCATTGCGGCGACCGGCGGCATATTGGCGCTCGTTCTGCGGGGCATGCCGTTCAGTATTTCCGCGGCCGTCGGGTTCATCGCCCTCTTCGGCGTGGCCGTGCTGAACGGAGTGGTCATGGTGTCTTACTTCATAGAGCTCCGCCAGCAGGGCATGAACGTGGATGACGCCGTGCTGAAAGGCGCCGAGCTGCGGCTGCGCCCTGTGCTGATGACGGCCCTGGTTGCGGGGCTCGGCTTCGTGCCGATGGCATTGGCGTCCAGCGCCGGTGCCGAAGTCCAGCGCCCGCTGGCCACGGTCGTGATTGGCGGGCTGGTGACGTCGACAGCGCTCACGCTGCTCGTGCTGCCGGCTCTGTATCGCTGGTTCGAGGGTGAATCTGCGGAGGTGGAACTGTGATGCACGAGGTCAAGGCGTTCATACGGCCGCACCGGGCGGTGGCTGTCATCGAGGCGCTTCACGCGCTTCCCGCGATGCCGGGTATTACCGTGTCCCGAAATATCGGCTATGGCCGCTCCGCGTCGCCGGACGGTCCGGCGTTTCGTGACGTGGAAGTCACAAAAATTGAAACGGTCGTGCCCGACGATCTGTTGGAGATGGTCGTGGAAACGATTCGGCGCGAAGCGGCGACCGGAGGCGCGGGCGACGGCAAGATTTTCGTGACTCGTGTGGAGCGGGCAATCCGTATCCGCAGCGGCGAGGTCGGACCGGATGTCCTCTAGATCGGGCGCAGAGTCCGTCCGTCTCGACCTCGGAGTACTGCTGCCCGAAGTTAGCGACGCGCGCGACGAGTGCGTCGCCAGACTGCGTGATCGGCTAACCGGCAAGCGCGGCGTCACCCTTGACCACCTCGTCGAGGACGCCGGCACAGCGAAGGCGCAGCTGTGTCTGCACTACGACCCGGCAATCGTCACTGTCGCGGACATCGAACGTGTGGCACGCGCGGAAGGTGCCGCTGTCACCCGCCGCTACGGCCACGCCATCATTCGCATTCGCGCGATCGACGGGGAAGATGCCTCACGCCGCATCGAATCTTCGCTGGCCGCGGAGCCTGGAGTGCTGGCGGCAGCCGTGAACCTGCCCGCCCAGAGCGTCCGAGCGGAATTCGATCGCCAGCAAACGGACGTTCAGCGGGTCACTGACGCGCTGAGGCGTTTAGGGTACGCGGCGGAGCCTTCATCCCCACGTGCTGGCTCACCCCCCACGCCCGAACCGACGTGGTATCAACGAAACCGCGAACTGGTATGGAGCCTGAGCGCCGGAATTTTATTGATGGCAGCCTGGAGCGGCGAGCGCTGGTTCGGCTGGCCGGCTAACCTCACAGTGGCGGTCTTCGTGCTCTCGATGGCGCTCGGGGCTGCAGACCTCGTCCGCCACACCTGGGCCGCGATGGGCAAAGGGCGGTTGACGCTCGACATCGACATCCTGATGTTGATCGCCGCCGTGGGTGCGGCGGCGCTTGGTGAATGGGCGGAAGCCGCCTTTTTGCTGTTTCTCTTCTCTCTGGCTCACGCGCTGGAACACTACGCGCTGGGCCGGGCGCGCGGCGCCATTCGGGCGCTCGCGGATCTGGCGCCCCCGCGAGCGCGCGTGCTTCGGGGCAACGCCGAGACCGACGTGCCGATCGAAGAGGTTGTCGTCAACGACGTGGTCGTCGTCCGTCCCGCCGAGCGCATTCCGGTCGATGGAACCGTGCGCCGCGGCAGCTCGGCCGTCAACCAGGCGCCCGTGACGGGCGAGTCTGTTCCGGTCGAGAAGGTGGCGGGCTCAGGTGTCTACGCGGGCACGGTCAACGGAGAAGGCGCCCTCGAAATCGTGACGACCAAGGCTGTCGGCGATCGGACCCTCGATCGCGTGATCAAGCTCGTCGAAGAGGCGCAGACGCAGAAGGCGCCGACCCAGACGTTCACGGAACGCTTCGAGCGCATCTTCGTCCCGGGCGTCCTCGTGGCCAGCGCGCTTCTGATGGTGCTGCCACCCGCCCTCAACATCTGGTCCTGGAGCGTGAGCTTCTATCGCGCGATGACCCTGCTCGTCGCCGCGTCCCCCTGTGCGTTGGCACTCGGGACGCCCGCCGCGGTGCTCGCCGGCATCGCGCAGGCCGCCCGGCGCGGCGTCCTCATCAAGGGGGGCGCGCATCTCGAGAACCTCGGCACGCTCACCGCGATCGCGTTCGATAAGACGGGCACGTTGACGATCGGGCGTCCGGAAGTGACCGATATTGTTTCCGCTGGAGATGTCGCCCCTGGAGAGGTACTGCGGGTGGCCGCCGCAGTCGAGCGACGATCGCAGCACCCGCTGGCGCTGGCGGTGGTCCGTCGTGCCGAAGCCGATCGGATCGCCGTTCCAGAAGCAGGCGATCTCCAAAGCGTGACCGGTCGTGGGGTGCGTTCGACCGTCGAGAATCTACCTGTGGAAATCGGCGCGCTCAGATTGTGGGAAGGTGTCGAGCCCCCGGCGGAGATTCGGGAGGCGACCGAACGGCTCCAGCAGGCAGGCCGTAGCACGATGGTGGTGCGGCACGGCGGGCGATGGTTGGGGGTCCTCGGCGTCAGCGACCCGCCCCGCCCGGATGTGCGACTGGTGCTCGATCGCCTTCGCAGGCTCGGCATCAAGCGGCTGACCATGCTGACGGGAGACAACGCAGGCGTCGGTCGCGCGGTGGCACAGCAGCTCGGCCTCGACGATGTCCGGGCTGATTTGATGCCTGCCGACAAAGTGACGGCGATCAAAGAGCTGCTGCGCGAGCACGGTCAAGTCGCCATGGTCGGTGACGGTGTCAACGACGCCCCTGCGCTGGCGCATGCCACCGTGGGGATTGCCATGGGCGGGGCGGGGACCGCCGCCGCGCTCGAGACCGCGGACGTCGCGTTGATGTCCGACGACGTGACGAAGCTGCCGTTTGCGATTGGATTATCACGCCAGGCCCGTGCGATCATTCGTCAAAACCTCTACCTCTCGCTTGCCGTGATCGCCGGTCTGATCGGCGTGAGCATTGCGGGGGTATCTGGTATCGGGGTCGCTGTGCTCGTACACGAGGGCAGCACGCTGGTCGTCATTGCGAATGCCTTGCGGCTGCTGGCCTTCGACCCGCCGGCAGGTGGAGCGACATAAGGAGAACCGTGTGAAACTCAGAACAGTCTGGCTTCCGTTCATCGGGTATTGCGCCCTGTCGGTCATCGCGTGCGGGGGCGGCGCCGAACCTCAGCAGTCTCCTCGCATCGGCACCGACAACTCGGCGCTCGATGAATTCGCCCAGCGCATCGACGCATATGCCGCGATGCGGCGGCGCATTGCCGGGCCCTTTGGAGCCATCGACGAAACAAAGAGCCCGCAGGAGATCAATGATCGTGGAATTGAGCTGAGCGACGCCATTGGGAAGGCCAGAGCAGACGCCAGGCAGGGTGACATTTTTGCTCCAGGCGCGGCCGCCATTCTCAAGACCCGCATCAAGGACACATACAAGAGCTCGCCTCAGGTTCGGGATACCCGGCAGGACGCCGAGATCGAAGTGCCGGATTTCGTGCCTCAGGTCAACATGGTCTATCCGGTTACATTTCCGCTGGCCACCTTTCCTCCGACGCTTCTCATCGTGCTCCCCGAGCTGCCGGACGAACTCGAGTACCGGATTGTCACTCATCATCTGATTCTTCGTGACGTCGAGGCGAACACGATTCTCGACGTGCTGCCGAACGCCATTCCATAGGAGCGTGCCCTGTGAGACTTCAGCTTCGGTTTCTCGTTGTCGTCGCGGGCATTGCGGGGTCTTCAATGCTTTCCGGCCAGGAGATCGTGCTGCCGCTCAAACCCGGCTCCGTCCGCTTCGCCGTGCTCGGGGACACAGGCACCGGCGGGAAAGTTCAGTTTCAAATTGCCGAGCAGCTGGTGAACTATCGCCGGCGGTTCATCTTCGACTTCGCGCTGATGCTCGGCGATAACATGTACGGTTCCGAGCGCCCGCAGGATTACCTCCGCAAGTTCGAGCTGCCCTACAAAGCCCTGCTCGACGCGAAGGTCGAGTTCCATGCCGCGCTCGGCAACCATGACGATTCGAACCAGAAGTTCTACAAGCCATTCAATCTGGGAGGGAACCGCTACCGCACGTTCAAGAAGAGCAACGTGCGGTTCTTCGTGCTCGACAGCAACTATTTCGATCCCGACCAGATGAGATGGCTCGAGAAAGAGCTTCAGTCGTCGGGCTCAGACTGGAAGATTCCGTATTTTCATCATCCGCTGTATACCTCGGCGACGCGCGGACCCCTCGTGGAGCTGCGAACCGTGCTCGAGCCGTTGTTTGTGAAATACGGGGTAGACGTGGTGCTGACCGGCCACGAGCACCTGTACGAGCGGATAAAGCCTCAAAAGGGCATTCATTACTTCGTGGCCGGAGGCTCGGCAAAACTCCGCAGCGGCGATCTTCGAAAAACGAACCTCACGGAAGTGGGGTTCGATCGTGACGGCACCTTCATGTTGATGGAGGTCGCCGGCGACGAGTTGTACTTTCAGGCGGTCAGCCGGACGGGGGCTACGATTGATAACGGTGTCATTAAGCGGCGCGAAGTGCCAGGGGCGGGACCGGCCAAGCCGGCGCCGCCCGTGTCGCCACCATCCACACAGCGATGAGATGAAGCCGAGCCGTCGGACCCGGAAGGGCGTTCTAGAGCGAGCCGAGGAAGGCCATCAGCGCCGCGCGGTCTGCGTCGCTGAGGCGCTCGAATCCTTGCCGGGCCAGTTCGGCTTCTCGCGCATGACGGCGGATGGCCTCGTCCAGCGTGGCGGTGCCATCGTGGAGGAGCGGGCGGCGAAACCGCAGGCCCCAGAGCGCAGGCGTGCGGATTTCGTTCGGCTCGGCTGCGCCCTGCTTGATGCCGTCGCCGGTGCCGACGTCGTGGAGCAGAAGGTCTGAAAAGAGCGCAACCGCTTTCCGGTGGAAAAGCGGATTGGCATTTGGTCCGGTTTCAAGGCTCGGGACGTGGCACGCGGTGCATCCGATGGCCGCGAACACCTGCTCTCCCGCACGTACCTGTTCGGTGACCGCTTCGCGCGGGACCGGGGCGAGGAACCGCATGAAGCTCGCGAAGTTGTCGATCCCGCGCCGGCGTGTCCGCGGATCGCGGATATCCTCGGGATCCGGAAACGGATCGCAGATGCGCAGCTGTTCCGGCGTGATCCCGAACGCGCTTTCCTGCGGGAAAAGATCGTTGGTGATCCCCATTTCGTTTCGATAGGCGTCGGCCCCGAAGGTCATCAGCGTGGCGTGCTGCGACTTCCACCCGAACCGGCCAACCCGGCGCTCGCCGGTTTCGATGTCGACGATCAACGCGGCCCGGCCGCTGACGCCGTCGCCGTTGCGATCGCCGGGATCTTCGAGATTCCGCAGCGTCTCATCGGGGATGGCCTCGACGAGCCCCGCGCCGAAGAGCGGGATCGGCACCCGCCGCGCGAAGACGTTCGTGTCCGGCGGCAGCACCGGCTGACACCCGTGGCCCGGGACCGAGAACATATGAAAGAGGGTTTCGCCGGAGTCGTCGAGCGTCTCGAACTCGCCGCTCGCGTTGCGGCGCCCTGCCCGCAGCTCGGCCATCGTGCCGGCTCCGCCGATGGTCGGGATGCTGTGGCAGACGGCGCAGCTCGTGCCATTGAACGCCGGACCCAGCCCTTCCTCCGAGAATTCGACCTCCAGGAAGTCGTCGAGCCCGAGGCGGAACTCTTCGAACTCGACCGGCGTCAGGCCGGGCAGCGGCGTGCCCAGGGCGGTCCGCGTCTGCGCGGTCAACAACGCCGCCATGAGGCCGGCCATCGCGACGCCGAGAACGAGACGGGTTTTCATAAGGGTCTGCTTACTCGGCAATCAACGTCCCGCGCATGAACGAATGTCCCGCGCCGCAGAGCTTCGAGCATTCGAACACATACCGTCCAGGCTGCGGCGGTACGAAGGTGACGGTCACGGCGCCTTTGCCGCGCTTCGGAATTTTCACGTTGACGTCCGTGCCGACGATGCGGAAGCCGTGGTCGGTGTCGTCGCTGCGCAGGCGAATTTCGACCGGGGCGCCGGCCTTCACTTTGAATTCGGAAGGCGTGAAGCTGAACCGCTCGACGAAAATCTCGACGACCTGCGGCTTCTGCTGAAGAGCGGTCGCCATCGACGCGCCCGTCGAGGCAGCTAACAGCCCCGTCAGCACGAGCAGCACGGAGAAGTGTGTGAAGCTGTGTTTCATTAGAACCACCATCCAAGGCCGATGTTGAACGAGTTCGGCGCTCTAATCGTCGAGTTTTTGCTTCTCACGGCGCCGTAGTCGGCCTTCAGCGCGATGTCGGCGTCGGGCCAGTACGTGACGCCGAAGACCAGCGCGTCGCGATCGAGTTCCCTGAGCGGGAGATACTCGCGGGGCATCTTGAACTGGGTGTCGAAGTTCTCGTACCGAGCGAACAGGCCCACGTCGCCGTATGAGGCGCCCGAAATCACGCGGTAGCCGGCTTCGCCGTAGAATCCGCGCAGCGCGCTGGCCACATTGGGATCCACACCGACCGCGCGGCCCATCGCGTCGTTCAGCAGACCGGCGTTGCTGATGGCCACCTGCGCGAACAGGCCGCGCAGCTCGAGGCGATCGCGCGAGTACCGCACGTCGGCGGATCCCAGCTTGACCGGCACGTCGAACCGTGGGCGGAACTCGAATCCCGAGCGTCCGGTCCAGAAGCTCGCGCCGGCGGTGAGGCCGGGAATGCCGACGTACTCAAAACGCCCCGTGACGGCCGGACGCCCGATGTTCGTGTCCGATCCCTTCTGCAGCCCGCCGCGAAGGCCTTCGTCCGCCGTAAAGTTCCGTGCGTTCAGGGGTGACATGACGTACGCACGATAGCGCCAGCCGCGGCCGAGCTCGCCGTGCACGCCCGCACCCACCTCGAACCAGGTCGTCGGGATGATGACCGTATCGACGAACGGCCGCTCGACGCCGTAGAAGATCGGCGGCTCGTGGCGCTCGTTGATGATGCCGACCGGCACCAGCATCATCCCCGCCCGCACGTTGAAGCGCCGCGACAGCAGAAAATCGACGTAGGCCTGCTCGAGCTCGAGCTCCCCTGCTTCCTCGAGCCCTTCGACGAGCGCGTGCTCCAGCTCCAGCTCGCTGACGAATCGGATGCGGTCGCTGAAGTTATGCGTGATCAGCAGGACGAAGCGATGGAAGTCGAGACGCCCGTCTTCGAACTCGCGCTTGTTGAAGTGGAAGTCCATGTAGCCCGACACGGAGGTCGTGCGTTCTGGAGCGGGCGCGGCGGCGGTCTGCGCAGCGGCCGGCGGTGGCGCCAGCCATCCGAGCCACAAGCCTCCACAAAGCGTCACGAGAGAAAAGCGGGATGTTAGTGTCAAGGCTGAAGAATGTAGCGAATGCTACACCTGCCGCCGCCGCTTGTCAAATCGGGCGGCGTTCTGATGTAGTGGTGGGATGAGTCGTGCCTCTGCCAAGCCCGCCACCCGTCCGATTCCGGTCCGGGGTCATGCTGCCCGGGCGCGAAACGATCGCTCTCAGGAGCTGGCCCAGGATTACGTCGAGATGATCGCGGAGCTCATCGACAAGACGGGTGAAGCACGGGTCACCGAGCTCGCACGAGGGCTCGGCGTCACACACGTCACCGCCAACCGCACGATCAAGCGGCTGCAGCGCCGGGGGCTCGTCACCAGCCAGCCCTATCGATCGATCTTCCTCACCGGCGACGGGCGCAGCCTCGCCAAGGAGTCTCGGGATCGGCACGACCTCGTCGTGCGGTTTCTCACGGCGCTGGGAGTCCCCGCGGCGGTGGCCGAGTCCGACGCCGAAGGCATCGAGCATCACGTCAGCCGCGAAACACTGGCGGCGTTCGTCCGGCATTTGAAAAACAGCCGCTAACCGGTATACTCAACCCCTTGTTGAAAGTGCGCTTCTTCAGCATCGGCGCGACGCTTTTCGCCGTCACTGCCATGGCGGTGCTGTCCATGCTCCCCGCGGAGCACCTGCACCGCTCGCACTCGGGACCGCCGGTCGTCCACCGGCATGCCACGGATGGCGCGGTGGATCACGCCGGCATCGCCTTCGAGCAGGGCGACCACCACGGCGCCAAGACTCTTGAACTGCGCTACATGGCCAGGCGTCACTACGACCTTGGCCGCCCGCTGATCGCAGTCGAGCTTGTCCTGGTCGCGCCCGAACAACCAATGGTCGCCCGGGTCGACGTGCTCGAGACCCCGATGACGCACGGGCCTCCGCTTCGAATCGGTCCCCCTCTCCGCGCCCCTCCCGCCTAACTCCTTCTGCCGGCAATTGCTGCGGTTCGCGCAGCCTGTTCTGTTGTTCCCTTCGATCCCTTGAGAGGTGTCATGCCTGTTGGTATTGGCGTCCACAGCCATCGCTCGGCTCGCGCCTTCTTCTCTGTCTTGTTGACCAGCGTTGTCCTGCTGGCATCGACGCGTGCGAGCGGTCAAGAGCCGATGGTTCCCGTGCCCAGGCGTCCGCTCGGGCGGGATGTAGCGGTGTACCAACCTGCGCCCGGCGATCCGGAGCGACGAGAGGCTCCCTCAGTCCAGAACCCGACTGGCACTATGCCGTTACGGGATGCGGTGGCGCTTGCGCTGATGCACAATCCCGGCCTCGCCGCGTTCGCGTGGGAGTCGCGCGCGTTGGAAGCCCGCATGCTTCAAGCCGGCCGGCCGCCCAATCCGACGCTGGATGTGATGACTCAGGACCTGGGTGCGTCGAGACTGCCTGGCAGCGACCGCGATCAACCAGTGCAGCCGCAGACCACACTCCAACTCAGCCAGGTTATCGAACTGGGCGGGAAGCGGATCGCGCGACAACGCCTTGCGGTATTCAACCGCGATCTCGCCGAATGGGACTACGAGACGGCACGCATCAACGTCCTGACCGAGGTGAGCGGCGCGTTCACGGACGTCCTCGCGGCACAGGAAACGGTCGCGCTGACCGACGAGACGACACGGCTCGTGACCCAGGTTCAGGAGAATGTGGCCGCGCGCGTCGCCGCCGGCGTGGTCTCGCCGATTGAGGAAACCCGGGCCAACGTGTCACTCGCCGCGGTGCGGGCCGAAGGGGCACGGGCGCGCCGCAGGCTCGATGCCAGTCGCACGCGACTGGCGCTGCTGTGGGGCAGTCCCACGCCAGCGTTTGCATCCGTAGTCGGCGACTTGAAGGCCGAGCCACCGCCACTGCCCGCGGCGAGCACTCTTACGGCCATGCTCGACCAGAATCCTGAACTGGCGCGCTGGGCGGTGGAGGTGTCGCAGCGGGAGGCGGCGCTCGCACTCGAGCGATCGAAGCGCGTCGTCGATGTCGCCGTGTCGGCCGGCTATCGCCGCTACACGACCGTCGACAGCAACGCGTTCGTGGTCGGCGCGTCCATCCCATTGCCGTTGTTCAATCGCAACAAGGGTGGCATCGAGGAAGCCCGCCTTCGCCTCGCCAAGGTGCACGAGGAGCGTCGCGCAGCGGAGGTCCGTGTGGCCGCCATGCTGGCGGAAGCCTATGCGGCGCTGGCGACCGCGCACGACGAGATCACCATCCTGCGCACAACGGTGCTTCCCGGCGCGCAGCAGGCCTTCGACGCCGTCAGCGAAGGCTATCGATTGGGCCGGTTCGGCTTCCTCGATGTCCTGGATGCGCAGCGCACTCTGATCAGCGCGGGGAGCCAGTACCTGCGAGCGCTGTCCGACTACCACAAGGCGGTTGCGAACGTGGAGCGTCTGATCGGCGCCCCGCTCGCCGGACCCGCGGGACTGCCGACGATCGCGAGAGAGTGAAGACATCATGCATAAAAAGACTGCCGCTATTGTCGGGATTATCGTCGTCATCGGCCTCGCGATCGCCGCTGCGATTCTACGAACGAAACCGGGCGGCAGTACCGCCGCTGAGGGCGCAGAGTCTCCGGGGGCGCTCGAATACCCGCGTGGTCCTCACGGCGCCCGCCTCTTGTCAGAGGCCGGCATGCAGCTCGAGATGACCATCTACGAAACGGGTGTGCCGCCGCAGTTTCGTGTGTACCCCTTTGATTCCGCGCTAAAACCGATTCCGCCACGCGAGGTTGACCTCGTCGTCGAGCTCCATCGCCTTGGCGGCCGAGTCGACCGCGTCACCTTCACCCCCGAAGCGGACTATCTGCGCGGCAACGAAATCATCGAGGAGCCGCACTCGTTCGACGTGAAAGTCTCGGCGACTCGCGGGGGCCGAAAGCTTGCGTGGTCGTACTCGCAAATCGAAGGCAAGGTGCAGCTCGGACCAGACCAGGTGAAGAGCGCCGGCATCGCGATCAACACCGTCGGGCCGCGCCGGATGCAGACGGTGCTCGAGCTGCCAGGCGAAGTGAAGGCAGACGAGACCCGGGTCGCACAGGTCGTGCCGCGCCTGCAAGGCGTGGTCACCCAGGTGCTGAAGAAGGCCGGCGATCGCGTGCTCCGCGGGGAGCTGATGGCCGTGCTGAGCAGCCGCGAGTTGGCCGATGCGAAGAGCGAATACCTCGCCGCCGCTAATCGCGTGGAGTTCGCGCGGGTGACGCGTGACCGCGAGGAAGCTCTCTTTACGAAGAAGATCTCGGCCGAACGCGACTACCTCGAGGCGAAGCGCGCGTTCGACGAGGCCGAACTGAACCAGCAACTGACCGGACAGAAGTTGCGCGTCCTCGGGGTGGCGACAGCAGCCCTGCCGAACCTCGCGAAGGCGCCCGCGGAGAGCCTGGCGAGATACGAGATTCGGTCACCGCTCGACGGCACGGTGGTGGAGCGAGACGTGACGATTGGCGAGGCGGTGGCGGCCGACGCACTCATCTTCACCGTTGCGGATTTGTCCTCGGTGTGGGTGGAGATCTCCGTGTACGCGAAGGATCTCGGGGCCGTGCGTCAGGGCCAGGAAGCGGTGGTGGTGTCAACGGATCTCGGTACCGAAGCGCCCGGCCGGCTCGATTTCATCGGGCGGTTGGTCGGCGAAGAGACACGTTCGGCAATCGCACGACTCACCCTGCCGAATGCTGGCGGTCGGTGGCGGCCCGGTCTGTTCGTCACCGTGAGGCTCGTGCGCGAGGAGACCGATGTGCCGCTGGCCGTGTCGGCCGACGCCGTCCAGGCTTTCCGTGACTGGCAGGTGGTGTTCGTCAAGTACGGCGACTGGTTCGAGGCGCGCCCGCTCGAGCTTGGCCGGACGGATGGGCAATGGGTGGAAGTCTTGAGCGGACTCAAGGCGGGTGACCAGTACGCGGCGGCGAACAGCTTCGCCGTCAAGGCGGAGATCGGCAAACTCGGCGCGACCCACGACCACTGAGGACGAGAACCATGCTTGAGCGTATTCTTCATTTCTCGATTCGTCAGCGATGGCTCGTCGTGATCGTGACGATGGGCGTTGCCGCACTCGGCCTCTACAACTACACGCGGCTGCCGATCGACGCGGTGCCGGACATCACGAACATCCAGGTCCAGATCAATACGGAGGCGCCGGGCTACTCGCCGTTTGAGGCCGAGCAGCGCGTGACGTACCTCGTCGAGACGGCTATGGCGGGCCTCCCGCGGCTGGAGGAGACCCGGTCGATCTCGAGATATGGCCTGTCGCAGGTGACGGTCATCTTTGAGGACGGCACCGATATCTATTGGGCGCGGCAGCTCATTTCCGAGCGCATCCAGGAAGTAAAGAGTGGGCTGCCCCCGGGGCTCGAGCCCAGCATGGGACCCATCGCCACAGGGCTCGGCGAGATCTTCCTCTGGACCGTCGAAGCGAAGCCAGGCGCGACGACCGCAGAAGGACGCCCATACACCGATACGGACCTCAGGACGATTCAGGACTGGATCGTTCGGCCGCAGCTGAAGACGGTGCCTGGCGTGGCGGATGTGAACACGATCGGCGGCTACACGAAGCAGTTCCACGTGACGCCCCATCCCGACAAGCTGATGTCCTTCGGTCTGTCATTCCGGGACATCCTCGACGCGCTCGCGCGCAACAACACGAATATTGGTGCCGGATATATCGAGCGCAGTGGCGAACAGTACCTGATTCGAGTACCGGGGCAAGTGCAGGAGCTCGACGACATCAAGCGCATCGTCGTGGGCACTCACCAAGGTACGCCCGTGTATTTGAGCGTCGTCGCTGATGTGATCTTCGGCAACGAGCTGCGGACGGGGGCCGCAACGGAAGACGGGAAAGAGGTGGTGCTGGGGACCGTCCTGATGTTGATGGGCGACAACAGCCGCGTCGTGGCGCAGCGTGTCGCGGCAAAGATGGAAGAAGTGAACCGGACGCTCCCGTGGCCGCATCCGGTAAGTTGGCAAAGGCAGCCTATGAGGAGGCACTGAACTGCCCTGCCTCCGACCGCAAGCTCGAAGCCTTAATAATGGCATCGGCGGCACCAGCTGGGGTTGCCCAAAAAAGTAATGTGATTGCGATGAAATCGCGCACATCGCGGTTGTTTTCAGGGGCGCGCACGGCGCTACCGCTCGCGGCCTCGATTGCCCTGGTATTCGGTGGGCTGGCTGGCTTCGAGTTAGGCCGGCGCGGCGCCACGCCCGGAATCGGAAGCGGCCTCGAAGTGGCCGTCGGTGCCGTCGGCAAAGGCTCGCCCATCGCAACGCTTCTGGAACAAAAATCTAGCGGCGATCCGCTGCACGTCGCGGCCGGCGGTCGCGCCGCCGCACACGAGCTGATGGTCATCGCAACCTTCCGCAACCAAGCCGGCGGCATTTGCCGCGAATTCGAAATGCTGCCCGCTGGTGAGCCCGGCGCTAAGGTGACCTCGGC
>JANNJO010000170.1:0-5510 GCA_031395755.1 Acidobacteriota bacterium | reverse complement strand
CCCAGGGTATCGCGGCGAGGGGGCATGAGGTTCACCTGGTGGCGCCGTGGCATCCCAAGTGGAATCGCCCGAAGGTCGAAGGCGGCGTGCACTTCCATCTGTTTCACTATGCGCCGATTGCATCGCTCAACACCTTCGGGTACGCGGAAGGGATGCGGGCGGACGTTCGCCTGCGCGCATCCGCGATCGCGGCGGCCCCGCTCGCCCTGCTCGCCGGATGGTTCAAGGCGCTCCGCGTCGCGCAGAAAAAGCGCGCCACGATTATGCACGCGCACTGGGTGATCCCGGGCGGCGTCATCGGCGCGGCAGCCGCCAGGTCGATCCCGCTGGTCATCAGCCTTCATGGATCGGACGTGTTCGTCGCCGAGCGCCACGCGGCTGCGCGGATGGCGGCGCGAACCGCCTTTCGGCGTGCGCGGTGGGTGACCGCCTGCAGTGAGGACCTCCGCACGCGGGCGATCCCGCTCGGGGCCGAACCGGACAGGTCGACGGTCATCCCTTACGGCGTCGACAGCAATCAATTCAAACCGGATTCGGAACAGCGCCGTCGCGGACGGGAGATGCTCGGCATCGCTGATAATGTACCTCTGGTCTTCGCGGTTGGACGGCTCGTCAGGAAAAAGGGATTCGAGTATCTCATCGACGCGGCGGCTGCCCTGACATCGCAGCAGCCAGACTTGCGCGTGGCCATTGCCGGTGAGGGCGATCTCGACGCGCCCCTTCGCGCCCAGGCTCTCGCGGCCGGCCTCGGCGATCGGATCCAGTTTCTCGGGGTGGTTCCGCATCACGTCGTTCCGGCGTTGCTTGCAGCAGCGGACGTGGCTGTCGTGCCCTCGGTTCACGACGAGGCCGGGAACGTCGATGGGCTGCCGAATGCGGTGATGGAGATTATGGCGTCCGGAACGCCGCTGGTCGCAACGCCGGCAGGTGGGATCGCCGCCGTGGCGACGGACGGACAAACCGCGCGTCTCGTACCGGAGCGCGACGTCCGAGCTCTTGCCGCAGCGATCGACGCGCTGCTGCGCGAGCCATCGACAGGAGGAGCTATCGGACGGCGGGCGCGCGATTTCGTGTGCCGCCACCACAGCTGGGCGCGCGTCGCGGAGGATTTCGAGGCCGTCTACCACCGATGCTGAGCACGATCGGGTCGCTTCTCGTTATCGCGTATCTGCCAGGGGCGGTGATCTTTCGCCTGCACAGTGCCGATCGCTCGAAGCGCGCCGCGCTGCCCGCCGAAGAGCGTCTGTTCTGGGCGGTCATCATCAGCGTGATCGTGTCGATGACGCTCGCGTTTTCGCTGGCGGCGATGAGCGTGTATTCGCTCCAGGCGCTGGTCTGGTGCAATGTGGGGCTCACGGCCGCCCTCGTGCTGGCATCGCGCGGCGACCTGCGCCTTGGCGCGTCGGGCCGTCGTCCGAGCTGGACCATTCTGTTCCCCGCCGCGTTAATCGCGCTTGGGGTGTGGATGTACTTCGCCGCGCCGGCCGCCGAATGTGTGCTGGGGGGGCGCGATCCCGGCGTCTACATGAGCGAGGGCATTCAAATTGCCCAGCGTCGATCGTTGATGACCACCGACGCGGTGGCGGCTGGCGTCCCCGCACCGACGCGCGATCTCTTCTTTCCCTTCTACGAGGATCCGAATTTCTACAGCGTTCGCTTCATGGGATTTCACCTGCGCGATCCGGAGGCCGGTACGGTCACCGGCCAGTTTCCACAGGGATATCCCATCTGGATCGCGATCGCGTACGGCCTGGATGGCGTGACAGGCACGCGCCGCGTGATTGCGTGGTGGGCGATTCTCGGCGTACTGACGGTGTATTTTGCAGGAACGCGCCTGGTGGGCGCCCTGCCTGCCGCAGCGGCGGCCGGCCTGCTGACCGTGCATGTCATTCAGACGTGGTACGCGCGGTATCCGAATTCGGAGATCGTGACCCAGGCGCTTCTGTTCGCGGCGCTTCTCGCGCACGCCTACGCCCACGAAGACGAGGATCGGTTTTTCGGGCCGGTGGCTGCGTCGCTGCTGGGTCTTGCGCTGTTCACGCGATTTCCAGTGGTGCTGGCAGTCGGCGCAGCCGCAGCCGCGTCTTTGCTCGCGCACGTCGACGGGCACCGCGTGCGCGCCGGCTTTCTGGTGACGCTCGCCGCATGGGTCGGCGCCGCGGGTGTGTATTACACGACACAGCTCCGGCCTTATTTCAGCAGACCGATCTCGTACCTGCAGTCGCTCGAGCCGATTCACCTGGTGCCGCTTCTCGGAGGTGGCGCGGCCCTGTGCGTGCTGCTGTGGGCTGTTCGCAAGCCGCAGGTGGCGAGGGCGACTCGACAGTGGTTGCCGACCGCACTGATAGCAGCCGTGACGATGGCCGGCCTGTATGCCCTTTTCTTCCGCGAGCCTGGCGGTCGTCTGGCGCCCCACGACGCCTACTCCGTGCGGACGTTCGCGAACCTGTATTTCACGCCGATCGCGTTCTGCCTGGCTCTTGTGGGCTACGCCCTCGTCGTGTGGCGATCGTTCTGGCGCGCGCCCGCGATGATCCTCGCGGTCACGACGCTGGCAGTTTTCTTCCTCTATAAGATGCGGATCTGGCCCGAGCACTTCTGGCTCGCGCGCCGGTTCATCCCCGCCATTCTGCCCGGTGCCCTCATCTTCGCGGCCGCGGCTCTGTTTGCGCCGCTCTGGCTGCTGCCGCGCGAGCGACTCTGGGGCGGTAAACGCGTCATCGGCGCCGCGTCGCTGGCGGTCGGCGTGCTGGGTGTGTTCATTCTGGGTCAGCACTACCTGATCGCCTCGCAGGCGATCCGCACACACATTGAGTACGCGAACCTCATCCCTCAGATCGAACGCCTCGCCGGGCGATTTGGCGACCATGACCTGGTGCTCGTGGAGGCGCGTGCGGCGTCTGACCTTCACACGCTGGCGCTGCCGCTTTCCTATATCTGGGCGCGCAATGTGCTCGTACTGTACAGCCCGCGCCCCGACAAGTCGTCGTTCGTCGAGTTCCTCGCGTGGGCGCGGAAGAAGTACGTCAACGTGTATTTCATCGGCGGCGGCGGCACCGATCTGTTATCGCGGGGCATGCGGGCCGAGCCTGTCACAACCGAACGCTTCGCCGTTCCCGAGTTTGAATCGACTTCCTACGACACCTACCCAAGGCACGCGAGAATGAAGCCGTTCGATCTGACCGTGTACCGCTTTGTGGATGGCGCAACCGAGGAAGGTGCGTTCGGCATCGACGTCGGGGGGGCGGACGATCTTCACCTGGTCCGGTTTCACGGCAAGGAGCGCTCTGACGGACAGAAGATGACCTTTCGCTGGACCCGGGATCGATCGTTCTTCTCGGCGCCGAACGTGAAGCCGGAGAATCGAGCGCTGATCCTTCGGATGAGCAACGGCGGCCGGCCGCGCGGGGTGGCGCCTGCGCGCGTGACGGTGTTCCTGGGTGAGCGCGAAATCGGAACCGCTGAGCCCGATGGACAATTCCGAGATCATGCGTTCGCTATATCCCCTGAGCTGGCGCGCGAGCTGTCAGAGGCACGTACGGCGCCGGAGGTCCGTATCGAGAGCACGACATGGACGCCGCGAGATGTGATGGGTGGCGACGTCGACCGCCAGCTCGGGGTGATGATCGACAGGGCGGAGATCCGCTAGTGTTTCAGCATCTCCAGATTCCCTATCGTGAGGAGCGATGGCTCGTCGGGCTCGCCGATGCGGGCCTTCGTGCGCTGGCGGTATTCGGTTCGCCGCTTCGGGTGGGGTCCGGCTCAAGCCGAACCCCACCAGCCGGACCGCCGAAAAGAATTCTCCTGCTGCGACTCGAACGCGTCGGTGACCTGTTGATGGTGCTCGACGCGATCGCCATGGTTCGCACCCTCGCGCCGCATGCCAAAATCGATCTCGTCACAGGTAGCTGGAACCTTCCTCTCGCACGTCTCATTCCGTCCGTTGATTCCATCGAGACGCTCGATGTGCCGTGGATGGCTCGCGGAGGCCGCGCCCTGTCGTGGCAGGCACTGATCCCGCGCGCGAAAGCCTGGCGTAACAATGAGTACGATCTCGCGATCAATTTCGAGCCCGACATCCGCAGCAACCTGCTCCTGGCGTTGTCGGGTGCCCCTCGCCGGATCGGGTTCGTGTCGGGTGGAGGCGGCGCTGTGCTGAGCGAAGCTGTCGAGCCGGATCCGGCCGCGCATATTGCGGCGAATGCCTTGACGCTGGTGGCGCGCGCGTTCGAGACGACAGGGCAAAGGCCTCGTGCCACCGATGACGCAGCTCCGGTGACACAGGGATTCAGCCCTGTCCTGAGGATCCCGGAAGAGGCGCGCAGTCGCGCCGCAGAGGTGATTGGCCGGTTTTCCCCCGGCGGCGTCACCATCGGCATCCAGCCGGCCGCGGGCCGACAGATCAAGGAATGGGATCCCGCTCGATTTGCCGACGTCGGCTCGGCACTGGCGCGCGCGCGTGGCGCGAAAGTCGTCTTGATCGGATCGGCGAGCGATCGCCAGGCGCTTGATGCCGTGAAAGCCGCGTGGCCGGCCGAGGTGGCGCGGGTCGACCTACCCGAGGAAACCGATCTGGTACTCCTGGCGGCCGTGCTCGAAAGGTTGGCGTTGTTCATCACGGGTGACACCGGCCCCATGCACCTTGCGGCAGCCGTTGGCACGCCCGTGCTCGCCATCTTCGGACCGTCGCTGCCCACACGCTATGCCCCGTTGTCGCCGAAGTCGCGCATGGTGCGCATCGACATTCCATGCAGCCCGTGCAATCTGATGCGGAGACCGCCGGAACGTTGTGTCGGCCACGTGCCGGACTGCCTGGCCGGCATCGAATCGGCTCAGGTGCTCAAGGCGGCCAACGAGATGCTCGACGCATGAAGCGGCTGGGCAGAATCGCTCCAGTGCTCTGGATGGGGCTACCGGTGATGCTCATGATGCAGCGGCTGCAGGGCCCGGACGGCCCGACGACGGTTCGGCTGCCCGCGATTGTTTCGACGTCGAAAGCAGTGATGCTGATCAAACCGCAGGAGCGCACTGGCCCGATCTCGATCTCGCAGGCACCGACTCGATCGCCTGATCATCCGCGACCGGTAGCGTCCGTCACCCGCCATGCCAGCACGGTTGAGCCCTGAAGCTCAACCGGCAGGAAGCGCCCCAACCAACCCAGCCGCACGCGCGCACCACTCGCGACAAGGTGGGCGCCGCGCTTCTCGAAGAAACGCAGCAAATCCACAGGCGCCGCGTAGTACACCGCATCCGCATCTCCGCCCAGCGCCGCACCGAGAAGCGGCTGACGATAGAGAAACCGTGCGTCTCGGAAGAGGCGCTTGCGACAGGCGAGCGCGGCGTTTCTCCGCCACCAGCGCCACGCGCCGCGGCCACGCTCAACGCCAAAGGCGCGGCGGCTGCGCCGGCGCAGTCGATCCTCAATCGGGGTCCACAACGACGCGTGATTTGGCAATCCGATGATGATGTGCCCGGGCCGCCGCAGTACGCGCAGCACTTCGTCGAACGCC
>JANNJO010000164.1:0-3315 GCA_031395755.1 Acidobacteriota bacterium | reverse complement strand
GATGGCTGCGCCGAAATGGGCGCAGATGGAGCGGCAGCTGCTGGCCGAGAATGTGCCCGCCGCGCTCGAGATATTTCGGATCGGTCGGCACCGACAGCGCCATGCGGTTGAAGAGCTGCAGCCCTTCGCCGTGGTGCTGCCAGTCGGACAGCGTGCTGAACTCCTTGTAGTACATCCCGTCGACGCCGGCGGGCACGAGCTTCGTCGTCTTCGCCTCGGTGTACTGCCTGATCATTCCCTCGTGACCCTTCAGATACATCTGCACGATCTCGTCGTTCGCGCCCAGCGCGTGCAGCTCGGGCCAATGATTGAAATTCTCGAACGCGTCGTCGGGTCCGTCGTTCGCGCCCCAGCGTACGAAGCACAGCATATAGCCGCGCTTGTCGAAGTACTTATTGAAGAACTCGCGCGCGGCGGGCACATTCTCGGCCAGCAGCTGCCGCTCCATCTGCGCCCATTTCGGCGCAGCCATCGGCGAGTCGATCGTCACCGTGGAGCCGGACGCAGCAGGCGCGGCAGGTTCGGCAGTGGTACAGGACGCCATCGCCGCCGCGACGAGAACCGGGCCGAGCAGGCGCAGAAGTTTCATGGCGCGGATGTTAGCATGGGCGGTATTGTGCTGGACGAAAAGGACATAGAGGAGCGGTTCGTTCGTGCGTCGGGACCGGGCGGCCAGAACGTCAACAAAGTGTCGACGGCGGTGGAGCTCCGTTTTAACGTGGCGGCGTCTTCGCTGCCATACGAAGTGAAGGAGCGGCTCCGGCACCTGGCCGGCAATCGCCTCACGTCAAACGACGTACTCCTCATCGACAGTCGCGAGCACCGCACGCAGGCGCAGAATCGCGAGGCGGCGCGCGCACGCCTCTCGGCCCTCATCGAGCACGCCTCAAAAAGGCCGAAGAAACGGAAGCCAACGAAGCCGAAGGCCGGCGCGCGGGAAAAGCGGCTCACATCGAAGAAAAAACGAGGCGCGGTGAAGCAGCTGCGGGGCCGGGCGGGACAGGGCGAAGACTGAGCCAGAAGTCAAGTTGCGCGGCGCCCGGCGATCCGCCAAGATCGCGCACATGCTTTGGATTGCGTTAGGCGCCATCGGCATCGTGGGCGCCATGTTCGCTTACAGAACTGTCCGCCCCATGACGCGCCGCCGCAGGAAATACGACGCGGGCGCGGTCAGCGAGTACTGGATCGAGCAGCATCGCGGGCGATCCCGAGACGCCACGCATTGAATCGCTTCGTCACGACCACCACTAACACTGCCGCCAGGGCCAGCGCAAAAACGGGTGCCAGCAGCGCCAGCACAGCGATCAGGATCGATCCCATCAGTTCCAGAGTGGCGATGATGGGATTGCCGAAACCCGCCGTCACCGCCGAGCTCTTCAACCGCAGCAGCGACGTCGACGCATGAACGACGCCGGCCGTGCCGCCCGCGCCAATGATTGCGATGGAGTACTGCAGCCAGGGCGGCAGGTCGGTCAAGAGCGACGCGCTTGCCACGATCCCGGCCAGCACCGCGACCGGCGCCGCCAGGGTATCGAGCACGTTGTCGAAAAACGGGACGTAGTACGCCGCAATTTCCAGGATCATGGCCGTCGCCAACGCCACCGAAGCCGAGGTCGTCGCGAGCCAGGCGAAGGATGGCGACAGCTGAACCCAGCCGCCCTGCGCCGCGAGGCTCAGCGCCAGCAGCGGCACGAACACCCTGAAACCGGCCGCTGCTGCCAGCGCGAGCCCAACACCGATACTTACCAGGGATTCGGGGGTCATGTGCCTCGCAAAGCAGCATATCTGATTTGCGGTGCTAGAACTTCCAAAGCAGCCGCGCGCCGGCCGACACTTCGTCGTAGTTGTTTCCGACTCGAGCCGGACCGCCCCACACGAGCCTGGCTTCGGGCGCGACATGCAGAGCCATGAAGATGCGTACGGGAACGGCCACCCCGAACAGGAGTCCCCCCCGCCCTTGATGTCCGCCGCCGTCCGGCATTGACGCTGCCGCTTTCTCGAACGTCACCCCTTCGGGAACGCGAAGGATCGTTGTCGTTTGGATGTACTGATATTGGCGGACACTCACGCCGGCACGAAGCATCGCGTTCACTCGTCCCGGACTGGAGCTCTGCACCGTGATGGCTATCGAGCCACCAACTCCGGGATTGTGGACGTTCGTTCGCCTGGCGAAGACCGCCATCCGGAGGATTTCTTCGCGTGTTGCGCCCTCGGATGCATAGGAGATGAAGTCCCCTTCGTAACTGCGGCTCGATTGGCCAGAAGAGGTTGTGAGCTCACCCTCCACCCAGAGGTCGCTCCACACGCGATACCCGGCGGCAAAACCGGTCACCGGCAATTGCGCGTGTTCGCCTCCCTCGAACGACACCCTGTCGTTCCGCACGACTGCCGCGATCTCGAACCGATCAGCCGGCTGGGCAACTGCCGATGCCGCACCGCCTACCAAAACCAGAACGAGCAGAACTGCTTGCTTCATAACCAACCTCCACCCTTCGATGCGCGACCAGCGCACGAAACGGCTCATAATGAGGACGATGGCTGCGTTCCCTCTGCCCCGTATTTTTGACGCGCTCACTGGCACGAATCGCGCTGTCGAGTCGATGATCCCCCGGCGCACGTTTCAGGACGTCATCCTCCCGGCTGCGACGCGACGCGCGCTCGACCAGGCCCTCGCGCAAGTCACCAGCCATGATCTGATTTTCAACCGCTGGGGGCTGGGTCAGCGGCACCCGACAGGACTCGCCCTGGCCTTCAACTTTGCAGGCCCATCCGGAACAGGCAAGACGATCTGCGCCGAAGCGATCGCCCACACACTCGGACGCCGCCTGCTGGTCGTCCGCTACGCCGAGCTCGAGTCGATGTGGATGGGAGAAACGCCGAAGAACGTCGCCGCGGTCTTCCGCCTGGCACGCCAGGAGCAGGCGGTGCTCTTCTTCGATGAGGCCGACGCCATTGCCTCGCGCCGCTCGACGTCGGTCGAGCACGGCTTCCAGCGCGAGACGAATACCGTCGTGAACGTGCTGCTCCAGGAGCTCGAAGCGTTCAACGGGGTCGTCATCTTCGCGACGAACCTGGCCGCGAATTTCGACCCCGCATTCGAGCGGCGGATTCGCACGCACGTGTTGTTCGAGATGCCGGGGGTGGAAGAACGCGCGCAGATCTGGCGCGTGCAGATGCATCCCACTCTGACACCGCTGGACGATGACGTGAATTTTCTGGAGCTGGCGGAGCGATATGAGGTCAGCGGCGGCGATATTCGCAACGCCGTGCTCAAGGCCGCCCTCGCCGCGGCCGGCGAGCCGCGGCGGGACCCAC
>JANNJO010000148.1:0-3647 GCA_031395755.1 Acidobacteriota bacterium | reverse complement strand
GCTGAAGACTCGCGCGGCGAAGAAGCTGAAGATCCGGACACGGATCGAAAACGTGTGCGCGCGGCCGTTCCCGGCGAAGGCCAGCTACGGGCGCCGGCTGGTCAGGCTGGGGGCGCAGCTCTGCGACGAACACGGCGCGCTCCTCGAGCGTGACTACGCGCGCGCATGGCTGCCGGAAACGCTGAAGCCGGGCGCCAGCGTCGATGTTCCCATCGAGATCGTCGCGCCGAAAACGCCGGGGAAATACGTGCTGAAGTTCGACCTGGTCAGCGAGGGCATCGACTGGTTCGAGAACAACGGCTCGCCGACGACCCTCAAGCCCTTAATCGTCCGCTAAAACGGGGACGCCACCGGGCGCTTGATGAAGATCACGCCGTGCTGCATCGGTAGGAAATCCATAAGACCGTCGATCACGAAGCCCATCGGCTCGATTTCGCGGCGGATTTCCTCAAGGCTCATCTTATGAAGCGGTCCGGCCGGAGCGAGGGTGCTCTCTTTGGCATACTCCAGAATCACCAACCGTCCGTCCGGTTTCAGCGCTCGCCGGAGCGCGGTCATGAAGGCTTCCGGTTCCGAGAATTCATGGTAGGCGTAAGCGACGAATGCGCTGTCGAGCGAGTTGTCTGGCAGCCCGGGATCGGTGTCGCTGGCCAACACGTAGTCGACGTTGGTGAGCTTGTGTTGCTTCACGGTGGCGGCGGTCAAATCCAGCATCCGCTTCTGAATGTCCACGGCGATCACTTTCCCTGTTGGTCCCACCTGTTGAGCGAGCCGCCACGTGAAGTAGCCGGTCCCCGCGCCGATATCAGCCACCGTTGCGCCTTCAGGAATCGCCAGCGCCTTCACCAGCTCGTCCGGACGCTCCTGGACATCGCGTTCGGGCCGGTTGAAAAAGGCGACGTTCTCCGAGGCCGTCGCAATCGAGCGCGTCCGCTCTTCGGCATCGACCGGCCACAGGGTTCGGAGCGTGCGGAGATACGCCACCACATGGTCAATCTCCACGGCCGAGAGCGTCGACGCGTACGACGGCATCGGCGAGCGCGCCTCCCGCCGCAGGTCTGTCACGTCGCTCTTGAGAAACGAGCGCAGTTCCCCCCGTGCGTCGCGGATCTGAATCGAGAGGTCGTCTTCGTTCTGGGCGACGCCCTCGATTTTCTCTCTCTCCTTGGTCTCAACAACTACCGTGAAATATTCTCGGAAGATCTGAGAATCGGGATCGGT
Organism: Acidobacteriota bacterium; assembly: GCA_031395755.1. Lineage (GTDB taxonomy): Bacteria > Acidobacteriota > Vicinamibacteria > Vicinamibacterales > JAMQPK01 > JAMQPK01. Next base: position 2,426 of record JANNJO010000148.1, on the reverse strand, counting down.
CAGCGCACGCCCCAGTAATTCAGGTGTCCGCAGGAGGCCGATCCAGCTCAAGTCGGGACCGAGGCTGCCCCCACGGTTATCGACTGCGTGGCAGCTGAGGCAACGGCCCTTGCTCTCAAACAGGGTCCTCCCGATTGCTGCATCGCCCGTGACTCTTGCAGGGTCGCTCTGCGCGGCCACTGTGAGCAGACAGACGAAGCTGGCGCACGCCACTTTCGTTGCTGATCGCATGATGGAAATACGTATCGGCAGAGCGTCGTTCCCGGCTCCAGACGCCAGGCCTGGAGCCCGGCGTCTGAAGACCGAAGCCGATTAGAACAGGTACTTCACGCCAAACTGCATCTGCCGTGGGATCGAGTTCCCGGTGCTCGAGATGCTGCCAAATCCGGTGCTCCCAAAGTTGAAATCGGGCAACCAGAAGCTCGGTGTATTCGTCACATTGTAGATCTCGGCGCGGAGCTGTAACTTGCGGCTGCCGCCCAGCGACAAGTCCTTGAAGATCGACATGTCCAGCCGTCGCTGCGGAGGTCCATGCATCAGCGACAGCCCTACGTTGCCCGCCGTGAACTGCGGTGCCGCTGAGAAGACGCTGGTATCGAACCAGCGTTGCAGTGTCCGTTCGCCCGCTGGAAGATTCGGATCGCCGTTGACCATCGGCCGGTCGCCGCCGTTCAACGTTCCGGCATTGTTGCCGGTGTTGGTCCTCGAGGCTGCGTTGACGACGGTGTACGCGACACCGGATTGCAGGTACGCGGTGGCGTTGACCTGCCAGGCGGACAGGAGTCCGTGCGCCAGGCCCGTGAACGACTTGCCAAAGGGCAACTCATAACTTGCGGTCGCCACAAAGCGGTGCCTTACGTCGAACTGCTGGGTGTCTCCCCACTCAAACTGGCTGAAGTTCCAGGGCACCGGCGTGTACTGCCGGGAGTGTGCCCATGTGTAGTGAGAGGTCATCGTCAGGCCGCCTCGGTAGCGGCGGTTGAACATGAACTGCCAGGCGTTATAGGTCGACTTGCCCAGATTCGACAGGATATTGACGTTCGCCATCTGTGGATACTGAGAGAAGTACGGGCGCCGCGATTGAACGGCGCCCGCTCCCGCGGGCGCCAGGTTGTAGTTCATCGCCACACCGAGCTGCAGCCGATCGCCGCGGGAACCTATATAGCCAGCCGTGACCACATTGCCTGAGAACTCCTTCTCGAGCATCAGGTTGAACTGCTGCGCGCGATCGGATTTGAAGTTCACGTCGGTGCCGATCACATTGCCCGTCGGTTGATCGGGACTGGCGAACACTACCGCCGGCAGCCCATCCTTCAGGAACAGGTTCGGCACACCACCGGACGCGGCGGAGCTCGTGTTCGGGCCGTAGTTCGCGGTAAACGGCGGGTTCTTCATGAAGGCACCGGCGTTCTTGTTGTTCGGATAGTAGGCCAGGCCCCAGCCGCCGCGCAGAACCATGCGGGACGGCAGGGTCGCCGAAAAACCAAACCGGGGGCCGATGTTGGAGAGGTCCGTCTTGACGCCAGCGGTCCGGCCGACGCCGTTCTGACCGGCTACGAGTAGTTTCCCTTCCCCCGGGACGAAGTTCGACAGGCGGTTGTCCTCTTCCGTAAGCGGGGTGAAGACGTCATATCGGATGCCCAGATTGACCGTGAGCCATGATTTCGCGCGCCAGTCGTCCTGAAAGAACACGCTCGGTTCATTGCTGTGGTAGTGGGGCATGCTGGGGGTGTAGAGCCGGCGAACGTCCGTCGGATAACCCAGCAGGAACGACGCGAAGGCGTGGCCCCCGGCACCCGTAGCGCCGCTGTTGGTCGGGGTCGAGTCGAAGCCCCAGAGCCCCTGGGCCGAATTCGACTGGAGCACGCCAAAGCTCCGCATGACCACGCCCCCGCCCACCCGCAGGTTGTGTGCGCCGCGCGTGTTGCTGATCGAGCCTGCGTACTGTTTCGTCCGATTGTAAATCTGAAGCGGCACCCACTGCGTCTCGCCAAGCGCCGCAATCGTCGTGGGCCGCATTTCCATCAGGGGCAGGCCGCTCGTCTCCTGTGCACCCGTGTTGGCATTAGGCACGCCGAAGAAATCGCCGAGGTTCGAATTGTTGTTCGGCCCTAACGACAGGATGTCAGGCTTCGAGTAGTTGGCCTTGACCTCCATGATCGTCGTGGCGTTCAGGATGCGGACATAGCTGCCCGTCACGTTGTGCGCAGTGGTGTAGTTCGGTCCGGCATAGTTGCCGGTGGCCGCGCCGCCGACGATGCACGTCGGGTCGATGGTCTTGGCACCCACGACGGTCGGCGGGCACAGGCTCGGCGTCAGCGTGTCGGTCTTGTTGTACGAATAGCGCGCGAAGACGGTCTGTCGGTCATCGAAGCGGTGATCGACACGCACGTCGGTCGCATCATTGTCCTGCGTGCGCTGATTCG
>JANNJO010000100.1:0-5356 GCA_031395755.1 Acidobacteriota bacterium | reverse complement strand
GGCTTGAACCGCGCAAAGCAATAGCCGGGAAACAGCGGCCACTCGATTTTCTTCTTCCGATCCTTCCAGCGGCTCCATCGGGTAATGGTGGGAAGGAACGCGTCGAGGTGCTTACGCTCTATCTGCTCGCGCACCACCTGCTCGTGGCGCGATCGGGTCCAGATGGCGAACCAGCAAGCATCCATTTAGAAGGTCGGTTCCGCCGAAACGCCTACCTCCCACGCTTTGCGGAGCTCGTCGTTCTTCCATTCGATAATCGCCTGGGCGCGAAGGCGCTGCATCAGCTTCCTCACCTCCACCGCGATTTTCTCCTGGCCAAGCTTGTCCGCGATTTGTCCGCGCGCGGCCTCGAACGGCAGCGTCGTCGAATCGATCGACGACTCGAGCTTGAAGATCTGTGCGCCGGTCGGGGTGTTGACGACCGGCGTGATGTCTCCGACCTTCATCTTCGCGATCATCTTCAGCAGCTCCTCGTTCATCTCGGCGCGCGAGATTGGTCCGATGAGCCCGCCGTTGGCCTTCGAGGGCGAATCTGAAATCTCCGCCGCCAGCTTGTCGAATGACTCACCCTTGACGATTCGCACCCGGATCGCCTCAGCCTTGTCGCGCGCATCGTCCAGGGCGCCGACGCTCGACGCCTTCTTGACGGGATCGACCTCGGCGTTCACGACGATCTCGCGCAGCGTCACGCTCGGGGTCGACGCAAACTCAGTCAGGTGCGCGTCGTAGTAGGTGCGCTCCTCGGGTTCGGTCACCTCGACGCGTCCCCCGATGTCGCGCCGCTGCACCTGGCCAATCAGCATCCGCTTGCTGAGCATCAGCTTGAGCTGCGCGAGCGTGATGCCCTCGGACTTGAGCGCGGCCTCGAACTGCTCGTCGTTCTCGAGCTTGTTGTCCTTCTTGATCGACGCGAGCACTTCGGTGAACTGGGCGTCGCTCATCGCAAAACCGAGCTCCTTCGCGCGCTGCATCAGCAGCATCTCGTCGATCATGGTCACGATCACCTGGGGCGTGATCTGCGCCAGCGTCTTCGAGAGCTCGGCGTCGCTCATCCGCGACGGATCGGGCTGATTCGGCAGCTCCCGGATGGCGCTGACCTGAAGGCGCTCGAACTCGGTCTTGGTGACGATCTCGCCGTTCACCTTTACAAGAACCTGCTCGAGAATTTCGGCCGAGAGCGCGGTGCCAAGGCCGGCCAACAGAACGCCGAGCAACAGTAGTCTTTTCATGAGTGCTAATCCCTAATCCCCAACCCCTAATCCCTTGTCGCTATTGTAGTCCCGCGAGTTCCGCCAACAAACCGCGCACCCTGGCGAACACGCCGCCAGGTGCGTTCGGGTCTTCCTTGGGCGGCTTCAGCATTTCGTCCTTCGTAAATCCGGATGTGACCTCGCCGGCCGTCGCCCTCGCCGTCCACCAGCTTGAACTGCTGCTCTGCCGCGCCTTGACCTTAGTGCCTTGAGCCGCCGGTTTCGGTGGCTGGGGCGCTTTCGGGCGCAAATCGAGCTTGATCGTCGCCGGCGGAATCAGGGTCGTGTCAACCCTTCCGGCAATCACCTTCAGCAGGCGCTCCACATTCAGACGCTTGCCCTGGGTATCCGGCCTGAACTTGATGCTGACGACCTGAGCCTCCCGGTCGATGGCCTCGACCCCCAGCCTGTCGGCCATGATGCGGATTCGCCCGTACTGCTCCAGATGCTCCACCGTCTCCGGCCACGGGCCGTAGCGATCGCGTAGCTCGGTCAACACCTGATCGAGCTCCGCATCGGAGCGCGCGTCGGCCACCTTGCGGTAGATCATCAACCGCTGGTTCATGTCCGGCACATACGCCGCGTCGATCTTCAAATCGACCCGCAGGTTGACGACCGCGCGCACATCGTCGGTGAGGTCCTCGCCCTTGAGCTCCCGGACAGCCTGCTCGAGCAGCTTCATGTACATCTCGAAGCCGAGCGTCTCGATGTGGCCGCTCTGCTCGCCGCCGAGGAGATTGCCTGCGCCCCGGATCTCGAGGTCGAGCGCCGCCACACGGAACCCACTGCCGAGATCGCTGAACTCCCTGATGGCGGCAAGCCGCTTCTTCGCGATGGAGGACAGCGTGGTTTCCGGCGGGATCAGCAGGTACGCGTAGGCCGGGCGATCCGATCGCCCAACCCGTCCGCGCAGCTGATACAGCTGCGACAAGCCGTATCGGTCGGCGCGGTTGATGATGATCGTGTTGACGTTCGGGATATCCAGACCGTTCTCGATGATCGTCGTCGCGAGCAGCACGTCGAACTTCCTGCTGATGAAGTCGAGCATCGCCTTCTCGAGCTCGGCCTCCCCCATCTGGCCGTGGGCGATGACGACCCGCGCCTCCGGGACGAGGCGCTGAACCAGCGCGCCGATCGAAAAAATCGACTCCACTCGATTGTGGACGACGTACACCTGGCCCCCGCGCTCCATCTCGTGCCGAATCGCCTGCGCGATGACGTGCGAATCGAACTTCACGACGTTCGTCTGGATCGACAGGCGGTCCTTCGGCGGCGTTTCGATGATCGACATGTCGCGGATACCCACCAGCGACATATTCAACGTCCGCGGAATCGGCGTGGCGCTGAGCGTCAGCACGTCGACCTTGCGGCGCATCTGTTTGATGCGCTCCTTGTGGGCGACGCCAAACCGCTGCTCCTCGTCGACGACGAGCAGGCCGAGATCCTTGAACTGGATGTCTTTCGACAACAGCCGATGGGTACCGACGATTACGTCGATCGTGCCGGCGCCGAGATCGGCGATGATCTGATCCTGCTCGGCCTTGCTCCGGAAACGGCTCACCATGTCGATCCTCACGGGGAACCCCGCGAACCGCTCGGTCAGCGTCTTCTGATGCTGAAACGCCAGCACGGTGGTCGGCGCAAGGAACGCAACCTGCTTGCCGTCCATCACGGCCTTGAAGCCGGCGCGCATCGCGACTTCCGTCTTCCCATACCCGACGTCGCCGCATAACAGTCGATCCATCGGCGTCGGCGACTCCATATCACGCTTGATGTCGGTGATGGCATTCACCTGATCAACGGTCAGATCCCACTCGAAGGCTTCATCGAACTCGCGCTGCCAGTGCGAATCGGGGCTGAACGCATGGCCCGGCACCGCCTTGCGGGCGGCGTAGAGCTTGAGCAGCTCTTCCGCCATATCGCGCATGGCCTTCTTGACCCTGGTCTTCGCGCGCTCCCACGAAGCGCCGCCGAGCTTGTCGAGCGGCGGCTTCGCCGTGCCGCTGTACTTCTGGACGAGATCGAGGCGCTCGACGGGGACGAAAAGCTTGTCGTCGCCGGCATAGCGCAGCTCCATGAACTCCTGCATCGAGTCGCCGACGCCGATCTGCTTGAGCCCGACAAACTGTCCGATGCCGTGGTCGACGTGGACGACGAGGTCTTCTAACTTGAGATCGCGGAGGTCTGAGAGGAAGGTCTTCGCAATCGACCGGTGCCGGTCGCCGCGGCGCTCCACCTTCGTGTGCTCTTCTTCGAAGACGTCCGGTTCGGCGATGATCTCAAGCTCGGCGCCCGGAAGCCGAAAGCCCTTCGACAGCTGCCCGACGGTGATGAGGATCGGGACGTTCAGCAGCTCGTCGTTCATCAGCGGACGATCGATCAACACGCCGCGAAGGCCGTACTCGGCGAGCAGCTCGGCTGTTCGCTCCGCTCTCCCTTCGGACGCTGCGACGAACAGCACGGCATCGCCCCGCTCGCGCATCCTCCTGACCTCCGCAATCCACTCCTGGATGCGCCCGCGGAACTCCACGGCTGGCTGGCAGGCGATGTGGTGCGTGGGGGATCCGGTATCAATCGCGAGCTGCTCTAATCGGGTGGCACGGGCGAGCCGGCAGGCGATCTCGCCCCACGACGTCAGCAATTCCTCGGGCGCGGAAGCCGTCGGGTTCTCTTCTTTCGCTTCCTCGTAGCTCGACTGAATCTGCTCGACGAGCTTCGCTGCGTGTGCGGTGACGTCCTCCTCCTCGCGAACGACGAACGTCAGGTTGCGATCGTCCGGAAGATAGTCGAAAAAGGTCGCCGAGCCCGACTTCTCGGCCAGCGGAATGACTGCCGCCTGATCGACGGTCTCGATGGAGCGCTGGGTCGACGGGTCGTACCTGCGGATCGATTCCACGTTATCGCCGACGAATTCCACGCGGAGGGGATGGTCGGCGCCGGCCGGGAACCAGTCGACGATGCCCCCGCGGACACAGAACTCGCCATGCTCGTCAACGGGATCCTCGCGAGTGAAGCCGGCGTCGGCCAGCAGATCGCCAAGCGCCACTGGATCGAGATCCATTCCTGGCTTCAGCTCGATGGCGGCGGCCTCGAGATGATCGGGAGCGCTCAGGCGCGGCATCAGGGCCGCTGCCGAGGCAATGACGATGCGCGCCGTGCCGCTGGCGATTGCATGGAGCGCGGCCGCGCGCGCGGATGCCACGCCGAAGTGCGGCGCGATGTGGCGATAGGGATCGATTTGGAGGGACGGAAACGGCTTGACCGCTTCGTCGAGCGCCGCGCGGGATGCGCCCTCCAACGCGGCCATGAAGAACCGCGTGTCGCTGGAGAAGCGATCGACATCCTCATCGTCCGGCACGACGAAGACGCACAGCGCGTTCTTTCGATGGCTCGCCTGTACAGCCACGTAGAGCGCCTGGGCGGAGGGCGACAGCCCTCCGACCCGTGAGGCGGGCCCGTCCAGCCCCGTCCGAGCGGCGGCCGTTTTGAGGAGCGCCTGAAGATTAAGGGACGTCGTCGCCGGCATTGCGTATCTTCCTTATTATCGCCGACGTCGAGTGGCCTCCTGCGAGCGGGATCCGGGAGACGCGGCCGCCCCGGGCCTCGACGATCTCGCGGCCGATGATGGCGTCGAGTTCCCAATCCGCACCTTTCACCAGCACGTCCGGCTGAAGCCGGCTGATGATCTCCTGCGGGTCGTCCTCGTCGAACACCACCACCGCGTCCACGCATTCAAGCGCGGCGAGCACCTCCGCTCTTTCGGCCTCGGGGTTGATGGGGCGCGACGGGCCTTTGATGGCGCGGACCGATCGATTCGAATTGACCGCCACGATCAGCGCATCCCCTTCGCGCCGGGCAGCCCGCAGATATCGCACGTGGCCGGGATGGAGGAGATCGAAGACCCCGTTGGTGAACACGATCTCCTTGCCGAGGTGTCGCTGATGCTCGACGAACGCCACCGCCTCTGCAACCGACATGACCTTCTGCCGCATGTGGTCAGATCTTCTTGAGTTTGATCGTCGGCGAGAACGTCCACGAGTGGCGCGGACGGTAAATGCCGGTTTCCTTCGTGCGCGTCTTCACGCGGAAGGTGTAGAGCAGGCGGT
>JANNJO010000088.1:0-24536 GCA_031395755.1 Acidobacteriota bacterium | reverse complement strand
TTCAGGTTCTTGCCGTCGAACAGGGTCACCCAGCCGGTGCCGGCCTGGGCAGAGAGCGCGAACAGTGCGAGGGTGATGACAGATAAGCGTTTCATATGCCTCCTTAGCGACGTTTCTTTGACGTCTTTTTCTTCGCCGGCTTCTTCGTGTTCTTCGTGGTTTTCTTCGTGGTTTTCTTCGTGGTCTTCGTGGTCTTGGCCTTCGTGGTTCGCGCAGGCTTCGTGGGCTTTGTGGGCGCCGTATCGGCGCGCTTCGCCGAGTGCGTCGCGAAGAAGGCGCCCTGGCGATCGACGCCGGTGAAGACCCAGTCTCCGCCGGGCACTTCAGCCGGGCCGTGCACGATCGCGGCGCCGAGATCCTTTGCCGCTTCCGCCGTGCGCCTCGCGTCGCGGACCATCACATACGGGATCCACAGCGGCCGGCCCGGCAGGCCCGTCGGCGGTGTGAAGATGCCGCCGACCGGGATGCCGCCGTGGCCGAACATTTGATACATGTTGCCGCCGCCCATGTCCATCGCCCCGGTTTTCATCCAGCCGAACAGCTTGTGATAGAACTCCCACGCGGTCTGCGCGTTGGTCGTCAGCAGCTCGTGCCAGGAAAAATCGCCGAGCTGTGGATTCTTGTACTGCGAGCGCTCGAGCTGCGCCGAGACGGCGAACATCGCTCCCTGCGGATCCTGCAGCACGGCCATGCGGCCGATGCTGGGCACCTCGTAGGCCGGCGTCACGACTTTCCCGCCAAGCTCGACGGCCTGCCTCACGGTCGCATCGACATCGGGCGTACCGATGTAGGTGAGCCAATGCGGCGGCGGCTGCACCGCATTCGGCTCTTCATGAATCGCGTAGAGACCGCCGCGCCCCTCCCGCCCCATCGTCCAGATCTTGTAAGAGGGATTGGGGTCCCATGCGGTAGTCTTCCACCCGATCAGCTTCGAGTAGAAACGGTCGGCCGCTTCGACGTCGGTCGTGTTCAGCTCGTGCCAGACAAATAAACCGCGGTCAGTGGTCGTAGGCATGCGCAGATTATAATGAGCAACTTCGACGCGCGATCTGCGTCTAAATGGTTCAGCTGCCCGCATTTTGTCCTACATACCTATGAATAAGCTACGGAAACGTCTCGTTCTCGTTACATTGCTGTTAGTTGCGGCCGCTGGATGCGGGGGCGGGGAGGGTGCCACGGGGGGTGCCGCGGGCGGCCCTGGAGCCTCCATGCCGGCCATGGGCGTTCAAATCGTGACGCTCGAGGCCAAGCCGGTCGAGCAGATGACCGAATTCGTCGGCACCATCAAGTCGCGCCAATCGACCAACATCCAGCCGCAGGTTGAAGGGTTCATCACCCGGATTCGCGTGAAATCGGGGGACCGCGTCGGCGCGGGCGCCACGCTCATGGAAATCGATTCGCGCATGCAGCAGGCCTCGCTCCAGGGCATCGAGTCGGTGAAGGCTCAGCGCGAGATCGACGTCACCTACGCAAAGCAGGAAGCCGAGCGCGCGGCACGGCTGCTCAAGGCCGGCGCTGCGAGCCAGATGGACGCCGACCGCGCGGCCAACGCGCTGAAGGGAGCCGAAGCGCAGCTTCGCACTGTCGAAGAACAGCTCCGCACGTCGCGCACGGATCTCGCCTACTACCGCGTCACGGCGCCCACCGGCGGCATCGTCGGCGACATTCCCGTACGCGAAGGCGATCGCGTCACGAAATCGACGCTGCTGACGACGGTCGATGCGAACGTGGGGCTCGAGGTGTACCTTAACGTGCCGGTGCATCAGGCGCCGAATCTCAAGCAGGGCCTGGCGGTCCGCCTGGTTGACGAGACCGGCGCGCCGCTCGCGGAAGAAAAGATCAGCTTCATCTCTCCGTCCGTCGATACGCAGACCCAGACCGTGCTGGTGAAGACCCCGGTGACCGTGCCTGGCAATCTGCGCACCGATCAGTACGTCCGCGCTCAGGTCATTTGGAGCATGGAGCCCGGGCTGACGATTCCGCTGACGTCGGTGACCAGAATCAACGGCCAGTGGTTCGCGTTCGTCGCTGAGCCTGGCGAAGGCGGCAAGGGCCTGATCGCACGGCAGCGCACGGTGCAGCTCGGCCCGGTCGTCGGCAATAACTACACGGTGATCGGCGGGCTGAAGGCGGGAGAGAAATTGATCGCAGAGGGGATTCAGAAGATCAGAGATGGCGCACCGGTCCAGGCCGCGGGGCGCACGTAGATGCTGACCGACGTCTTCATCAAGCGGCCGATTCTCGCGACGGTCTGCTCCATCCTTATTACGCTCGCCGGCGCGATCGCGATTCCGACGCTGCCCATCGGCCGCTACCCCGAGCTGGCGCCGCCGACGGTCAACGTCGGCGCGTTCTACACGGGCGCCAACGCGCAGGCGGTGGAGAGCGCCGTCACGACGCCGCTCGAGACGGTGATCAACGGCGTCGAGGGCATGGTCTACATGACCTCGGCGAGCACCAACAGCGGGTTCTCCTCGATCACCGTCACCTTCGAGCTCGGCCGCGATCCCGACCTGGCGGCGGTCGACGTGCAGAACCGCGTCAACTCGGCGCTCGGCCGCATGCCGCTCGAAGTGCGCACCAACGGCATTACCGTCACCAAAGGCACCGCGGGGTTCCTCGGCGCCATCGGCTTTTACTCCGACAACAACCGCTACGACTCGCTGTTCATCAGCAATTACCTGGACCGCTACGTCCGCGATGCGCTGAAGCGCGTGCCGGGCGTGAGCAACATCATCATCTTCGGCGAGCGGCGGTTCGCGATGCGGCTGTGGCTCGATCCGAACCGCCTTGCGGGCCGCGGCCTGACGGCCGGCGATGTGACCAGCGCCCTGCGCGAGCAGAACGTGCAGGTCGCCGCCGGATCGGTCGGCGCGCAGCCTTCGTCGCCGGATCAGCTGTATCAACTCAGCGTCCGCGCGGCCGGACGTCTGACTGAAGTGAGCGAGTTCGAAAATGTCGTCGTCAAGGCCGGGCGCGATGGCGCCCTGGTGCGCGTGAAGGATGTGGGCCGCGTGGAGCTCGGCGCCGAAGACTACGCCGCGCGCCTGCGGTTCGCCGGCGTCGAGGCGTCGGGCATCGGCGTGCAGCTGCTTCCCTCTGCCAACGCGATCGAGACCTTCCGCGGCGTCATGGACGAGATGAACCGCCTCGACGACCAGTTTCCTCCGGGATTGCAGTGGCAGCTCGCGTTCGACAACGTCACTGTCGTACGCGAGTCGATCATCGAAGTGCTGATCACGCTGGCCGAAGCGATCGCGCTCGTCATCCTGGTGATGTTCCTGTTCCTGCAGAACTGGCGCAGCACGATCATCCCGGCGATCACGATCCCCGTGTCGCTCATCGGCACGTTCGCGTTCGTGAAGCTGCTGGGCTATTCGATCAACACGCTGACGCTCTTCGGCATCGTCCTCGCCACCGGCATCGTCGTTGACGACGCGATCGTCGTCATCGAGAACATCGAGCGCCACATGCGCGAGTTCGGCAAGAGCGCGCATCAGGCCGCGATGGATGCCATGCGCGAAGTGTTTTCAGCGGTCGTCGTCATCGGCATCGTGCTGGTCGCGGTGTTCCTGCCGGTCGCCTTCTTCCCCGGGACGACCGGTCGGATGTATCAGCAGTTTTCGATGACGATTACGTTCGCGGTCATCCTCTCGGTCTTTAACGCCGTCACGTTCACGCCGGCGCTGTCGGCGATGCTGCTCGACAAGGAAGCCCATACGCACGGTAGATTCTTCACCGGCGTCAACAGGGTGATCGACGGCGGGACGAACCTCTATGTACGCGCGGTGCGCGGTGCGCTGCGATGGAAATGGGCGATGGCGGTGATCTTCGTCCTGTCGTTGGGCGCGACGTGGTGGATTTATCGCGCGGTGCCTGGAGCGTTCGTGCCGGTCGAAGACGAAGGCTACTTCATGACGATCGTGCAGGCGCCCTCCGGCGCGTCGATCGAGTACACGACGAACATCATGACGCAGGTCGAACAGATCTACTTCAAGCAGCCGGAGATTGCAGGCGTGTTCTCCGTGGCGGGGTTCAGCTTCGGCGGCGCCGCATCGAACGGCGGGATCATGTTCGCGCGATTGAAGGCATTCGAAGAGCGCGAAGGCGACGAACATTCGCTGGCGGCGGTGCTGAATCGGGTGCGCGGGCAGGCGTTCGGGATTCCGGGCGCCATGGTGATTCCGGTCGCGCCTCCGGCCATCCAGGGGCTCTCGTCGTTCGGCGGCTTCCAGTTCGAGGTGCTCGATCAGTCGGGCGGCGATATCAGCCAGCTTGCGGCGGTGACGCAGCAGGTTGCGGCGGCCGGGAACAGCTCGGGGCGCGTCGCGGGGTTGTTCTCGAGCTTCACGGCCAACGACCCGCAGTTGGTGGTGACGATTGATCGCGATCGCGCGCGCAGCCTCGGCCTGCCCATCCGCGAGGTCACCGAAGCGCTTGCCGTGCTGCTCGGGTCGCAGTACGTGAACGATTTCGACTTCAACAACCGCGCGTATCGCGTGTACGTGCAGGGCGATCAGCAGTTCCGCTCGCAGCCGAGCGATTTGAGCCAGTACTACGCGCGCGCGTCGAATGGCGACATGGTGCCGCTCTCGGCAGTCGTGCGCACGTCCGAGACGACAGCGCCGGCGGTGATCAATCATTTCAACCTGTTCCGATCGACCGAGTTGACAGGGTCGGCGTTGCCGGGCATCAGCTCCGGCCAGGCGATTCAGGAGATGGAGCGCATCGCGCGCGAAACGCTGCCGGCCGGTTATTCGTTCGCGTGGTCCGGGCTGTCGCTCGAGGAGATCAAGTCGGGCAACCAGGCCGTGTATCTCTTCGCGCTCAGCATTCTGCTCGTTTACCTGGTGCTGGCCGCTCAATACGAGAGCTGGGTGCTGCCGTTCATCATCCTGCTGGGCGTGCCGCTGGCGGTCTTCGGCGCGCTGAGCGCTCAGCTGCTGCGCGGGTTCGCCAACGATGTGTTCTGTCAGGTGGGGCTCGTCATGCTGATCGGCCTCGCGGCGAAGAACTCGATTCTGATTGTCGAGTTTGCCGAACAGCTTCGGTCGCGGGGACGGTCGATTGTGGACGCGGCCATTGAGGCCGCCCGGATCCGACTCCGGCCAATTCTGATGACGTCGTTCGCGTTCATCCTCGGCGTCCTCCCGCTCGCCTTTGCGACGGGCGCCGGCGCCGGCGCGCGCAACTCGGTGGGCACGGCTGTCGCCGGCGGCATGCTCGCGTCGACGTTTTTATCGATCATTTTCATTCCTGTCCTTTACGTCATCATTAGAACGATCGCGCCTGGAAGGGTACGGCATGCAGAGGTGGCACATGTTTAGCGCCATGGACGTAGTGTCCGGCTTTAGCCGGACCGTGGCGACGCTACTGTTGGCTTTGCTGTGCGTGGCGTCCGGCTTTAGCCGGACCGTGGCGGCCCAGACGGCGCCGCAGATGGAATCCATCACGCTGGACGAGGCGGTGCAGCGCGCATTGAAGAACAATCCGACCATCGCGCAGGTGTCGCAGGGGGTTCTGCGCGCCGAGGCGCTGCTGCAACAGGCTCGCGCCTCGACGCTGCCGAACGTCAGCGCGACGTTCAACAACGTCGTCGTCGATACGGAGCGCGGGTTCAACGGGGCGATTACGCAGCCGCGCAGTCAATCCGCGTTCTCGGCGAATGTCGGGATGCCGGTGCTCGCGATGTCGCGCTGGGCGGCGACGACGCAGGCGCGGGATCAGATCGAGATCGCGAATCTGTCGACGGCTGAGGTCCGCACGGATATCGCCGTCGCGACGGCGCAGGCGTATCTGGCAATCATCGCGCAGAAGCGCCAGGTCGACGTCAGCCTGCGAGCGCGCGAAACGGCAATGGCGCACCTCGATTACGCACAGCGGCGGCTGGCTGCCGGCGCCGGCACGCGCCTCAACGAGCTGCGGGCAGGACAGGAAGTCGCGACGAACGAGGCACGACTGGAGAACGCGCAGCTCGGCGTTCGCCGCGCACAGGAGGCACTTGGGGTGCTGATTGTCGCGAACGGGCCGGTCGATGCGGCCGGCGAGCCGGTGTTCGATGTGAGCGGCCAGCTTGTTCCCATCGGTGCAGAGCCGGCGTGGATGGCGGCACGTCCCGACATTCGCCTCTTCGCGGCCACCGCACGCGCCGCCGATCGCGTGTGGCGCGACAGCGCCAAGGACTTCTTCCCTACAGGCACCGTCTCGTTCGACCCGCAGGCGCTCGCGCCCGCCGGCGCGTTCAACTCGGCGCGGAGCTGGCGATTCGTGGTGTCGTTCTCGCAGCCGATCTTCGACGGCGGCCAGCGGCGCGGGCTGAAGCGGTTCCGCGAATCCGCCTTCAACGCGTCAAGGCTCGCGCTGGAGGGCCTGCAGATTCAGGCACGGTCCGAAGTGCGCCTCGCGCAGGAAACGGTGCGCAGCACAGAGCGCGCGCTCGTCAGCCTGCGCTCGGCCGCGGAGCAGGCCAACGGCGTGCTGTCGATCGTCAACATCGCCTTCGAGGCGGGCGCGACGACAAATCTGGAAGTGATCGACGCGCAGCGCCAGGCGAGGGATGCTGATTCAGCCGGGGCTGTGGCGGAGGATGTGGTACGGCGGGCGCGGCTCGATCTGCTCACCGCGCTCGGCAGATTCCCGCAGTAGAGATTCACCACAGAGGACACAGCGATCTCAGAGACGTCGGTTCTCTGTGCCCCTCCGTGCGCTCTGTGGTTACTTCTTATCCCGGTGAAGATCCCTGCGTGTTGGTGTACACCGCGTAGAGCGACTGTCCGGCCGCCATGAAGAGCCGGTTGCGCTTCGGGCCGCCGAAGGAGAGGTTCGCGCACACTTCGGGCAGACGAACGCGGCCGATCAGCTTGCCGTCCGGATTCCAGACGGTGACGCCACTGTAGCCGACGTTGAGGCCCGCGTTGCTGCTGGCCCACAGATTTCCGAACACGTCGGTGCGAATGCCGTCGGTGCCGCAGCGGATGCCATCCACCGTGAAGTCGGCGAACTGCCGCTGGTTGGTGACCTGCGGACCGGCGCCCACGTCGAAGGTGTAGACCGAGCCGCGGCTGCACACGTAAAGCCGCTTGTAGTCCGGTGAAAACGTGACGCCGTTGGGGATCCCGCCAAAGGCTTCCTCGCTGATCACCATGTCGATGCGGCCGCTCGGATCCACGCGATAGATGTTGTTGCTGAGCTCGCGCTTGAGCACGCCCGATCCTGCGGGCTGCCCCACCTTCGCGTTGAGCCGTCCCTGCTGATTGCTCGGGCCACCCGCGGCGTCCGGCATGCCCTCGTAAATCTGTCCGCCGTAGGGCGGGTCGCTGAACCAGTAGCTGCCGTCGATATGGCATGCGATGTCGTTCGGCGAGTTGAGCCGCTTGCCCTGATACGAGTCGGCAATCACGGTGATCGATCCGTCGTGCTCGTAGCGGACGACGCGGCGGCCCGAGTGCTCGCAGGAGAGCTGGCGTCCCTGATGGTCGAACGTGTTGCCGTTGCTGTTGCCCGACGGCTGGCGGAACACCGTGACCGCGCCGTTGTCCTGCAGCCAGCGCATCTGGCGGTTGGTCGGGATGTCGCTCCAGATCAGGTACTGACCCTGCCCGTTCCACGCCGGGCCTTCGCACCACATGCCGCCGGTCCACAGCCGCAGAATCGGCGTGTTGCCGACGCGCAACGCGTTGAATGACGGATCGTGCGTGATGATGTCCGGATCGGGATAGGTGACCGGCCCCGAAAAGTCGCGCGGCGGATTCGAGATGACGCTCGGCGGATCGCGGCGCTGAGGCGCAGTGACGGGCGCCTGTGCGTTCGCGCCCCGCGGTGCAAAAGCCGCAACGCCTGCCGCGGCGCCGATTCTGGTGAGCACGTCACGTCGCGAAATCATGGGGCTTATCTCCTTCAGGATTGCTCGGCCTTGTACTTTTCTTGAATGGCCATGATGTCTTCCAGGCACTCGAAGAACGCGTCGACCACTCGGGGGTCGAAGTGCCTGCCGCGGCCGTCGCGCAGTATCTGCAGCGCCTCGTCGTTCGGAAAGGCCGGCTTGTACGGCCGCTCGCTCGTGACGGCGTCGAACACGTCGCCGACCGCGCAGATGCGACCCCACAGCGGAATAGCCTGGCCGACCAGCCCATCGGGATAGCCCCCGCCGTCCCAGCGCTCGTGATGGTGCTGCGCGATCACGCGCCCGGCCTGCAGAATCTTCGAAGAGGAATTTTCGAGAATGGCGCTGCCGATGGTCGAATGCTGGCGCATCACCTTCCACTCGTTGTGGTCGAGACTGGATGGCTTGCGGAGAATCGATTCCGGAATGGCGACCTTGCCGAGGTCGTGCATGCGGCTCGCGTGCAGAATCAGCTCGACCTCAGCGGGCGGCAGCTTCAACCCGCGGGCGATGACTGCGCAGTATTCGCTCATGCGCTGGATATGGCGGCCGGTGACCTTATCCTTGTACTCCGCAAGGATGGCGAGCCGCTCGACGGTCTCGAGCTGCGCCTGATACGCCAACCGCTGCGCCTCGGCCATCTGCTCCAGGGCCTTGCGCAGGCTCGACGTGCGCTCGTCGCACATGTCCTGGAGGTGCGACTGGTAGCGCCTGACTTCGTCCTGCGCCTCTTTCATCTTCAGGAGCGACGTCGCGCGGACGCGCAGCTCGGTCTCGTCGACCGGCTTCGCGATGAAATCGTTCGCGCCCGCCTCGACCGCGTGCAGCCGGTGTTCCCTCGTCTCCAGCGACGTCACCATGATGACGGGCACGTCCCTGCCCATCGCATCCTGCCGGATGCGCCGGCAGACGTCGAAGCCGTCGAGGCCGGGCATGACGACATCGAGCAGAACCAGGTCGACGCCGAGCTGCAGCTTCGCGAGTCCCTCGATGCCGTCGCGCGCCGCCTCGACCTCATGTCCCAGCCCTTCGACCAGCACCTGTGTAATCCGGCGGATCCCGTCGTCATCGTCTATGACGAGCACGCGCTTGCGGCCGATGCCGGTCGGCTGCGACGGCCGGGTCGCGGTGTGCGACGACACCCCGGCGACGGGGACGCCGTCGGTCCATCCGACGAGCGCTTTTCGTATAGCCTCGATGCCCCCTTCGACCTGCGCGACGAGCGGATTGACGTGCTCGAACGATCCGGTGCGGGAGGTTTTGACCAGCTCGGCGCAGGTGCGCGCGACAGAGTCGGCGCCGACAATGGCCACGCTGCCCTGGAGCGAATGCGCCGCGCGGTAGAGCGCTTCGCGGTCGCCGGTGAGGGCGGCCTTGCGGACGGCTTCCATCTGCCCTGAGCTCTCGCCCATGAGCGAGTCGATCAGCTGCGCGACGAGGCCGCGCGATCCGCGCGACTCGAGGCCGCGGAGATGGCGCGTGACTTCGCCGGCCGGATCCGGTGTGGTGTTGACCTCAGCCATGGTGAACTCTGAGCCGTGTGAGGCTGTCGCTGCAGAACCCGACGAGCTGCTCGACGCGCAAATCGGACGCGAACTCTTCCGTCAGCTCCAGCGTGTGCCGCTCCCAGTCCCGGACGACATTCTCATACTCGAGGCACGCGCGCGCAAGATCCCCGCGATCGCGGTAGAGATTGCCCAGCCAGAAATGCGCAAGCGCGAGCGAATCGTCCAGATAGAGCGCGCGCCTGAGCGACTGCAGCGCGTCTTCGGGGCGCCGCTGCCGCGCCGCGATCATGCCGAGCAGCAGGTGCGCGCGAGGCTCGAGATCGGTGAGCGTGAGCACCGATTCGGCCTGAGTCTGGGCCTCATCATAGCGCGCGCTGTGCGCGTACACGCCGCCGAGCAGCAAGTGCGCGGGCAGGAACGTGGGGCACGAGCGGATGAGCGCGATGAGCACGGACTCCGCAGCGGCCCAGTCGCCTTCGCGGAACAGGGAGAGGCTGAGATCGTACTGGGTGCTCGTCTCGACGGTGGGGTCCGCCTTCAGGCGAACCTTTGCGGTCCGGCTGAAGCCGGACCCCACCGACGAGGATCCCTCCTCGGCGACGGGGGCTTTCCTGTAACAGAACGCCCGCTCGTGCTCGACGAGGGCAAAGCCTTCCGACATCTGCCAAAGCGACTCGGCGTGGCCGAGGAGCAGAAAGCCGCCGGGCGCGAGCGTGCCGTGCAATCCGCGAACGAGCTTGCGCGTGACGTCCGGGTGGAAATAAATCGCGACGTTCTTGCAGAACACGATATCCTGCTGACCCGTTGATGGCCTCGGCGTCTGGGTGAGGTTGCCGAACTCGAACGTCACACGGCTCTTGATCTCGTCGCTGAGCACGAACGTCCTGCCGTCGCGGAGGAAATACTTCTCCAGCAGCCGGCCTTCGACGTTCCGCACGGCGCGCGCCGAGTACGCGCCGCGGCGCGCCTCTTCGAGCGCCTTCGTGTTGAGATCGCTCCCGATGACTTCGACCCTCCAGTCAGGACACGCGCGAAACAGACCCATGTCGTCGAGCGTCATGGCAATCGAATACGCCTCTTCGCCGCTCGAACAGCCGGCGCTCCAGATACGGACCCCTCGACTGCGCTCGGGACCGGCCATCAGCGTGGGCATGATGTGGTCACGAAGCAGCCGGAACTGCCCGGCATCGCGAAAGAAGCACGTTTCGGTCACGGTGACCAGGTTCAGCAGGTGGCGCAGCTCCGCTTCCACGATCCACGACACCTCGCCCCGCAAACGGTCGTAGTACTCGTCTTCGCGGCTGAGCCCGAGGTGCTGCATGCGTGCCTCGACCGAGGCAGACAGCGACGACCGCTGGCTGTCGTCGAAGCGAAGCCCGCAGCGCTCTTCGATGAGATCGCGGACGGCAGCGAACGAAGCTAAATCAGAGATCGGACACGCTCCACGTGAAGGGCGTTCAGACTGCGAATGATGCCGGCCGGGGGCAGCACCTGCTGAGCGGCGTTCAGCTCGATGGCCGCGCGCGGCATGCCGAAGATCGGGCTGCTCTCCTCATCCTGCGCGATGGTGACGCCGCCCGCCTGCCGGATCGCCAGCAGGCCTTTGGCCCCGTCGCTGCCCATTCCGGTGAGCAGCACGCCGGCTGAGCGCGCACCATAGACCTTCGCGATCGACAGGAACGTCAGGTCGATCGACGGGCGATGGCCGTTCACCGGCTCGCCGTCTGACAGATGGATGCGGCCGCCGATCACCGCCACGAGATGCGACGTCTCCGGGGTGAACAGCACTCGCCGGGGCACGATGGAATCGCCTTCTTCGGCAACCTTGATCTGCAGCGTGCAGCGCTCCTGCAGCCAGCGCAGCATACTCGTCGTGAAGCCGTCGGTCATGTGCTGCACGACGACGATGCCGAGCGCGAAGGTGGACGGCAGGCTCGACAGCAGCGCCTCGATCACGCGAGGGCCGCCCGAAGACGCCCCGATCGCCACCACATCCGCAGCGGGGCCGACGAACGACTCGAACTGCGATTCTTCCTGCGCCAGCAGCTTGCGCGCGCCGTGGATGTGCGCCACGACCGGCACCTTCGCAAGCGACTTCACTTTCTGGACCAGCTTGCCGGCAGAATTCTGCCAGCGCCAGTCGGGCATGAGCGCCGGCTTTTCGACGACGTCGAGCGCGCCGGCCGCAATCGCGTCCGCGCGCGAGTAGGACCCTTCTTTGTCGAAAAACGAGCTGAGAAACAGCACCGGCGTCGGATGACGCGCCATGATGCGGCGGGTCGCCTCCATGCCGTCCATTCCCGGCATCATCAAGTCCATCATCACGACGTCCGGGCGCAGCGTCGCCGTCATCTCGACGGCTTCGGCGCCGGTGGTGGCCTGCCCGATCACGCGAATCCCGGGATCGGAATTCAGCAGTGCGGTCAGCACTTCGCGCGTGACGGCCGAATCGTCCACAACGAGGACCCGGACTTCAGGAGAACGAAAAGGCGTCAGCGGCTCAGGCATGGGTCCCTTGTCCTGTGGATCGTCCAATCAGCCGCCGAACCGTATCCAGCAGCTGGACCTGATCGAATTCGCGCTTCAGCACGTAGGCGTCGGCGCCAACCTCGAAGCCGCGGCGGCGATCGTCGACGGTGTCTCGCGAGGTCACGATGATGACGGGGATGTCGCGAAAGTGCTCGTCGGCCCGGACGCGCTCGGTGAGCTCGAAACCGGTCATCCTCGGCATGTCGACGTCCGCGATGATGAGATCCCAGCTCTTCTGGCGCAGGCAATCCATCGCTGCGACGCCGTCACCGGCAATCTCCGCTTCGTACCCGGCCGCCAGAAGAATATTCTTCTGCAGCTCGCCGGCGACGAGTGAATCGTCCACGACCAGGACGCGGCAGACGCGAGGGGGGACCCGGCGGGGCGCACCCGGCGCGGCTTCGGCCGCGGAAGTGCGAGACGCGAGCTCGAACAGCGCGTTGACGTCCAGAATCGGCACGATATCGCCGTTGCCGAGCAGCGCGGCGCCGGTGAAGGTCTTCTGGTTGCGCAGCGGCCCGCGGAGTTCCTTGAACACGAGCTCCTGCTCTTCGTGCACGGCATCGACCATGATGCCGAAGCGGCCGTCGCTCGCCTCGGCGACGAGAACGGTCTGGCGCGCGGGCGTCGGCGCAGCCGGAACGTGCAGCATCGCCGAGAGCGCCGTCAGCGGAATGGTTTCACCGTCCACTTCCGCGACCGGCCCCTGCTGCAGCTGGCCGATCTCGTTCGCGCTCACTTGCAGAATGCGGCGGATCGCCGCCGTGGGCAGCGCGAACAGCTCCTCGCCCGCCTCGAGCAGCACCACGCGCAGCAACGCCAGTGACAGCGGCAGGTTCAGCGTGATGGAGGTGCCCTTCGCGAGCTCCGACTGCACGCGAACGGCGCCGCCGAGCCGTTCGACGACGCTCTTCACGACGTCCATGCCGACGCCGCGGCCCGAGACGTCGGTCGCCGATGAGCGCGTGCTGAAGCCGGGCTGGAAGATCAGTTCGAACAACTGCTCCTGCGACCAGCGGTCGATGTCGCTGGCTGGCGCGATTCGCCGCTGGATCGCGACCGCACGCAGCTTCGTCGGATCGATCCCGCACCCGTCGTCCTTGAGCGTGATGAGGATGCGATTTCCCTGCTGCTCCGCCGAGAGCACGAGCTGGCCGGCCGCCGGCTTGCCGATGCGCTCGCGGTCCGCCGGTGTCTCGATGCCGTGGTCCACCGCGTTGCGGATGAGGTGAATCAGCGGCTCGGCGATCTGCTCGATGATTTTCTTGTCGAGCTCGGTCTCCCGGCCACGGATCGTGATGTCGATTTCCTTGTCGAAGGTGCGCGCGAGATCGCGCACGGCGCGCGGGAACGCATCGAACACCGACGCGACCGGCAGCATCGTGAGCTCGATGACGTTCTGGCGGAGCTCTTCGGTGATGAGGTTGAGGCGTACGCGGTCGTCGCTGAAGCTCACGAGAAACTCGCGCATGCGGCGCGTGACCGCGTCGAGCGCGTCGGCGTACTCGCCGAGCTGCTGGCCGCGATCGATGTCGGCCGACTCCGGCGTGATCCGCGCCTCGCGGACGCGGTCGCGCAGCCGGCTCAGCATGCGTTCGAGGCGCCGCAGCTCGGTGTGCCGCTCGAACGCCTTCAGGCTCTGGACGACCATCTCGGGCGCCAGATGCGCGAGCCGGTCGAGCTTCTCGATCGGCACACGCAGCGACTGCCGCAGCTCGGGCGTCTTGGCCGTACCCGGCGTGCCGGGGTCGGTCAGAAGGGGCCGGGTGGGCACCCGACCCCTTTTGACCAGCAGATCCGCGAGCCTGGCGCAGATGGGACCGACTTCAACCGCGTCCATCTGGCCGCGGGCAAGCTGGTCGACGCGCATCGACATCTGATCGAGGGAACTGAAGACGACGTCGAACACGTCGCTGTCCAGCACCGACGGGTCCAGCTTGGCGGCGACGAAGAGATCCTCGAGCTGATGCGAGATCTGCGAGATGTCGGTGAAGCCGAGCATCAGCGCCGAGCCCTTGATGCTGTGGGCTTCGCGCATCGCTTCGGCAATCGCGTCCATGGCGCCCGGCGTTTGCTCGAGGCGCAGGAGAGCCGCACCGAGCGCCTTGATGCGGTCGCGCGCCTCCTCGACGAACTTCCCGACGAAGACGGAGGTGTCAATCGGCGTCATCTGGACGCCTCGCCGAAGTGTTCCGCGCCAAGGCGGGCCGGATCGAGCAGCAGGAACACGTCGTTGCCGCGCACCCCGGCGGCGAGAAACGCGCGCGTGCGCAGCTGGGCGCCGAGCAGCGCCGGCATCGGCGTCAGCCCGGCCAGCGCGACCGGCACGACATCGATGACGCGCCGCACGCGCAGCCACGCGCTGCGTGTGCCACGAGTCCAGTGCAGCCACGGACCATCAGAGTCGAGATTGCTGAAGTACCCGCCGAGATCAAAGGAAGGCGGCTCCGGTGAAAAAGGCGCCCGCCCCCGTTGTTCCAGGTGCGCCACTTCAGATGCAGGGACGGCCATCAGGCAGCCGGCAGCCTCGAAGACGAGCAGCGGCAGGACCGGACCTGACGCCTTCATACCTTGGTGACCCTGGCGAGATCGAGCAGGCCCATCAGCCCCGCCGTGACCCGCGCGGTGCCGATGAAGCACTCGGCGCGCTCAGCGGACCAGGTTGCCGGCGGCGCCTCGATGTCGCCGGGCGCCACCGAGTATATGTCTGCGATCGAGTCGACGATCAGGCCGAGCGGATCGCCAAACCCCCGGAGCGCGACGAGAAACGGCGGCTCTGTCGAGGTCTGCGACGGAAGGCCGAGGATCGCGCGCATGTCGAGCGCGCAGAGAATCTCTCCTCGCAGGTTCACGAGGCCCGCGACGCCCGACGGCGCGCCCGGCACGCGGCGCACCTGCGACACGCGCGCCACCTCGCGGAGCTGCTCGAGCGGCAATCCGTACACTTCGGAGCCGAGGTAAAAACCGAGGTAGGGCACGCGCTCCTGTTCGGGATGCGGCTCCGCGTCGCTTTCGCGCTGCTGTTCAATGGCGGCGAGGATGGCGTCCGGATCCATGGGGGTTACAGCTTGAATTCCCTGATCCGGGTTTTGAACTGATCCGCAAGCTGGTTGAGCTCGCCGACGGAGTTCGCCGACTGCTTCATGCCCGACGCCGCCTGCCTCGTCACTTCGGCCACCTCGCGCATCGTCTGCACGATCTGCTCGCTCGCGCTCTGCTGCTGCTGGGTCGCGAACGTGATCTGGCGGATGGCCTGGGTTGTACGGTCGACCATCTGAATAATCTGCTCCAGGCTCCCGCGCGCGCGCGTCGCCAGTGACACGCCGTTCTCCACTTCCTTCACGCCCTGCTCGGTGGCGAGCACTGACGTGTTGGTGGCCGACTGAATTTCTCCGACAATGCCTTTGATCTCTTCGGCGGACTCGCGCGTACGCTCGGCAAGACGCCGCACCTCGCTCGCGACGACCGCGAAGCGTTTGCCGTGCTCGCCCGCCGCCGCCGACTCGATGGCCGCGTTCACGGCGAGCAGATGGATTTCGCCGGCGATCTCCTTGATGAGGTTGAGGACTTCCGAGATGCGCTGCGACCGCTCCCCGAGCAGCAGGGTCTTGCCGGAGATGTCCGCGACTCGCCTGCGGATCTTCTCCATGGCCTCCAACGCTTCGCCGACCGACTCGTACCCGGCGTGCGCGGCCTGCGCGCTGTCGTCGGCGATCTTCTCGACCGAGGTCGCGCTCATGGCGATCTGTTTCGCCGTGTTCGTCAGCTCCTCCATCGTCGCCGTGACCTGCGCGATCGACGCGGCCTGCTGCACCGATCCGGACGCGTGCTCTTCGGCCGCACTCAACACCTGCGTGGACGCGCCGGTAATCTGAAAAGACGCCTGCTGCAGATCCTGGAGCAGCTTCCGCAGCTGAGCCGCCATGTCGTTGGCGGCGTCGGCGAGCATGCCCAGCTCATCGGTACGCTTGATGGAAATACCCCCCGACAGATCGCCGGCCGCCACCGACTTGAGGAACGGCACCAGCGACATGATGGGACGCGAGAACTGCGTCGCCCAGTAGAGCGATCCCGCGACGGCGAGGGCCGCCAGCACGATCGACAGCAGAATGATCCCCCACAGCAGGTTCGACAGGGGCGCGAACGCCACGTCGGTCCGCATCAACAGCACGGTGCGCCACACATCGGGCAGATAGGGGCGTTTTTCGGTCGTGGCATAGCCCGCGAGGTACGTGTTGTCGCGCACCCGAAGGATGCCGCTGCCCGTCGGTCCGCTGACGATCGTCCCGAGGCCGTCGAGGCCGAGGCTGTTGAGGCGGGTGACACCAGGCTCCCAGCCGGTGAGGAACGGCGGCGCGCCGAGAATCACACCCTGCGCGTTGGCGAGCACGAGATAGCCGCGCTCGTCCTGTCCCTCCGGCACGACGCGAACGCCGTGAAGAATGGAAACAATTTTTGGCCAATCAAGCATCGCGACGAGCACACCGACCGGTTTGGATCGATCGAAGCTCGCCTGCAGAGGAAACGCGATCGCCATGCCGACGCGCCCGGTCAGATCCTGCATCGCCGGCGACCCGACCCACGATTCGCCGCGCCGTGCGCTCTGCAGCCATTCGCGGTCGCCGACCTCGCGCCCCCGCAGCGACGGCAGCGTCGACGCAATCACGGTGCCCGCGACATTCGCCACCCAGAATTCCTGAGCGACGTCGGTGTTGCGCTTCGCCTCCAGCAGAAACTGGAGGATGCGGCCGTCCGCGTCGCCCGTCACCGCGTCGTCACGAACGAAACCGAGCTGCGACCAGACAATAAGGTTCTGATGCTGATCGAGGAGCAGCCGCTCCAGCTTCTCGTCGCTCTGCAGCGCGAGGCTTTCGAGGTTGAACCGGATGCGCTCTTCGAGCGCGCCGCGCGCAATCCGGTACGCAAGGAAGCCGACCACCGCGATGGGCAGCAGCGACAGCGCCACTGACACAAGCGCCAGCTGCCATCGGATGTTCAACCGCATCGCCATCAGAAACCGCTCACTTTCACCACGCTCACCGTGTCGTCCACCTCACTGGGGGGCACATAGGAGATCGCGCCGGGCACGCCTGCGACAAATCGCAGCACCGCGCGCGCGGATCGCTGCGTCGACGGTGGCGTCAGCCCCTGCTGCATCGACTGCTGGACCCAGTAATCCGCCATCTCGCGTACCGATCGATTCAGCACCTGCCTCGAAAACACCCGCCGCAGATAGTGCGTGCTGTCCCAGTCCACCGGCACCATCGGCTCTGCGTGCGGCCACATGCGCGACTGCTTCATGAAGATGCTCCGCAGCTCGACGACCGTGAGCGTCTTCACTGGGTTTTCTTTGTTGACGACGACGACGAACGGCACGATCTGAGTAGACGCGTGTCCCGTCCACACCAGAACGATCAGTGCCGCCGCGAGGAATCGACGTCTCACGCAAAATCAGAAGAAGAAAACCGCCGCCGCCGCAAAACCGTTGAACGATTTCGGTTCCTCGTCCGAACGCGTGAACTCGCGAGCCAGCGGCCGCGACCGGTACAACTCAGCTTTGAACGCAATCTGCGGATACGGCCGATAGTTCAGTCCCCCGAGGTGCCGCCGCTCCGCCCTTCGAATACGCGGACTCTCGAGCTGCTCGAATCGATAGAATGCAGTCCAGTCTTCATCGATCCGGAGCGCCGGCTGCAGGTAATAGCCGGTTCGCGTCAGTTCCAGCGACGTGCCCCTGGCCCATTCGGCTTGAAACAGAAAGCTGGAGACTTCGAGCTGGCTTTCTAAACCCACGACGTTGTCCTCCGCCAGCTCCTTCGTCGTCAATCCCACATGGCCGCGATACATGTCGGCGGCCACATCGAAGCGCCGCAATGCTCCGCCGGTCGGGAAGCGCAGCTGCCCGCGCGCACCCCAGGCTTTGCCGTCGCGCAGGTCTCTTCGGCTGTTGCCTTCGAAGTTGTTGTTGGCGACGTAGAACTTGTATCCGACCCCGAACTCAGACGCTCCGACCGGACTCGTTGCCGACCCCTGAACCATCACGCCGACCAGTTCCGCCGGGAACAGCTCGCGAAGGTAGATCGGGAGCACGGTTGAGAGCGTGAGGTTCGGATAGTGGTTCTGCCACCAGTATTGCGGAGACAGCTGCTTGCCGAACCGGACACTGAGCAGGCGATTGTGATTGTATTCCATCCACGCGTTCTCGACCGCCACCTGGCCCTCGCCGCTGATGTCGGATTCGGGGTTCTCGCCGGTCCCCTCGTCGAGGTGCGCTTCGCCGTTTCCGGGCGTAATTTCGGGGTGATGGGGCACGTTCTGCAGCTCCAGCTCCATGAGGAAGTTGAACTTCCCGAGCTGCTTCGTCATCAGTACGCCGAGATGATGCTGCTGGAAGGCCGCGGGCTCCTCGGAGCCGTCGATCGAGAACCTGAAGTTGTAGTAGCCGTTCAGATTCACTCTGCTGTTGACGATCTCGCGCAGCGAGCTCACCGAGTCCTCCTGCGCCTTGATATCGTCCTGCAGATCCTGAACGACCGCGCCGACCGGCGCCGTGGATGGCGTCTGCTTTTCGAGCGCTTCGAGCCGCTGCAGCAGCTGGGCGATCACCGCCTGCTGCCTGGCCAGTTCCGCGCGCAACGCCGCGATTTCGCTCTGCTGCGCCCAAGCGGGCCGGGCGCCGGCCATCACCAGGACCGCCGTCAAGATAAGGATGCGCTTCATCTCTGCTCCTCGTCGCGGGCCTGCACAAGACAGACTGCCGCTGCTCCGGTTATCGGCCGGTTCGTTCGAAAACAGTACGTTCCACCCAGGGAATAGGGATTAGGGAATAGGGATTAGGGGTTAGGGATTAGGGACGGGGCGTTGTCTAGTTTCGGCAGCCCTCGAACGCGATCACCGGCAGCCCGCTCGGCACCGAGCGAGGCACCAGCCTGCAGAGGTTCTCTTTGAGCGACCGCTTGTCGAGCAGGCCGGTCGTGACGAATTGCGTCAGATCGACGATCTGCGATTCGTTCAGATCGATGCCGTTTTCGAGCGTCGGATCAAGCCTGTCGAGCACCGGCTCGATCGGGCCCATCTCGCGACGTGTCAGATCCTTGTCGATGCCCGCCTTCTTCGGGTTGTAGCGGCGGGCCGAGCGCACGGCGTCGAGATGATGCCGAATCGCCCCCTCAATCGTCGTGAACGAGCCGTTGTGGAAGAACGCCGGCTGCGCCGCGATATTGCGCAGCGGTGCCGTACGGAACATATAACGGTCCGCCATCTCTCCGCTGATCTGCTGCGCGCCGAAATCCTCGTTCGATTCGGGGCCGTCGAAGACCATGTTGCTGCGGTGGACCCCGAAGAACGGCGCGATCTGCGGGATGCCGATCACGTGATTCTGGAAGTCGCTGAACATCTCGTTCGACCTGCCCTTCACCGCATGGCAGGTGACGCACTTGCCCTCGCCGAAGAACACGAGCGCGCCGCGCTTCTCGGAGGCCGTCATGGCCATGTGATTGCCGCGGGCGAACTTATCGATCGGGGCGTTCGCGAACACGAGCGTAAACTCGAATTCGGCGATCGCCCGGCCGAACATGTCGAACGTGATCGGCGCACCGCGCTTCACTTCCGGGAACACACGACCGAATGCGAGCTCGTAGCCTGGCGTTCTGTTCAATATCCGGAGGCCCTTGTCGCGAATCGGCTGATTACGGAAGCCCGACCCGTCCGGCATCGGCACGCTCAATCCCTTGCCGTTGTCGAACTGGTCGAAATCGGGATGGATCGTGCCGGCTGTCCCCGTGAACCCCGCGACTTCAACGAGCTCGGTCGGCGGGATGAACGCCTGCGCCTGAAGAAGGTGATCGTGGTAGCTCAGGGACTGGCTTTCGGGCGCCGGGAAGGTGAACCCGAAATTGTTCTGGAACGGGTCGCCGAGCTTCTCGCCCGGGGCCGGGTTGGCGAAGAACCGGCCGTTCCACATCAGCTTGGGAAAGAACGCCGTGTTGATGACCATCGGCGATCGGCGCTGATTGCGCGCGCCGGTGCGGTTCGGTCCAACGAGACCGTTGTTGTCCACACCGATGGCGATCGACTGCGTGTCGCCGAAACCATTGGTCGGCGAATGGCACCCCGCACACGTGTTGTCTTTATGCAGCGAGTGCACGTTGTCGAACCAGAGCAACCGGCCCAGATTGGCCAGATCCTGATTGACGCGCCGGCCCAGGCGCGGCTCGAGCGTCGACTCGATGCGGCCAGTGAAGCCCTGATGCGCGAGCACACCCGCGAGCCTGGCGTTCAAGCTCCCGGCGCCGTCTTCATCGGCATGAACAACCAAGCCGATCGAACCCGCGCAGACCAGCGCCGCCGCGGCGATAAATTTTCCGACCCTCATGTGTGTCGGTCTCCTGATTTTGGCTTCGGTCCAGCCAGGAAATCCAGCCAGGTGTGCCGCATGTCTACGCAAAAGAAGCACCAGACCCAAACACATTTAGATTCAATGGTTTAATGGCTTCTTATGATTTTGGTTGCGCAACGCGTGGCCCACCTCGGTACATCTGCTTACATCGGTGATGGGTAAACCTATTAAACAGAAGACTTAGCGTAAACGCCAATTTAGCACAGCGAGCGAAAGCGCTGTTTGCAGGCGACTGAAGTGATAATCTCCTTTTTATGCAGTCACTTACCAGACCATTAATGCACGAAAGGCTGGAAAATGGACCACGAGAAAGGTGCTGAGATGGAACACTTCGAGAGGGCGACGTTGGGTCAGCGACGCCGCTGAAGGACGTCTCGCGCTTCAGCCAGGAGGGGACCGAAATCGGCCGACTTCTTCACGAATACGTCGGGTCGGGGCTCTCGAACGATGTGCTCGGGGTCATTCGGATCGCCCGCAGTGAGCATGATCACCGGCACAGCCTCGGTCGCGGGGTTCTCCCGCAGGGCGCGGAGAAACCCGAACCCGTCCATGCCGGGCATGATGCTGTCAGTAATGATCAGGTCCGGAAGGGACTGTTGCACTTTCGCGAGGCCAGCGATGCCGTCGCTCGCCGTCACCACCTCGTAATGCTCGCTCTCGAAGATTGCCTGCAGGAAGGTGAGGATTGTTTCGCTGTCGTCGACGATGAGAACTCGGCTCATGAAGAAGGCTTCTCCGATGCCGGCATCGGTCGTTTGCCTGAAGTGAAGATGTAGTCCTGTCGATCCCACTCCACCGGTGGCCGGCCGCGCCGCTCGGCATCGAACGACGGGTTCTCCACCAGACCGCGGCGATCCCAGATGATCTCGACGCTGGGATCGGTGCCGAAGGTGCGGCGCAGCAGCTCGTAGGTAAGGAACCGGCCCCGTCGGACAATGATGCGTTCCACTGTTTTGGAGGGCTCATGTATAACACGAAGATCCTGATCTTCTGGCCTTCTGTCAAAGAGCGTCAATGCGTCATCGCATAGAGCAGGACGTTGATCCCGATCGCGTAACCCTCGACTGAGAACTTGTAGAAGAACTCCGGATCATCCGATTCGCGCTCGTAGGCGTCGCCGAAGTCGGTGTTGTGGGTCGTCAGCACCATGATGCGGCCGTGCGAGTCGAGCAGCGCGTAGGCGTGCGGTGTCGCGCTGTCTTCCCGTTGCTCGGATGTCTGCCCGCCAGAGCCGCGGAAGAAGCCGATGTTCGGGATCTGCGGAATCCGCTGCGCATCGAACAGCGTGTGAAAAATCGTGTGGTTCAGCGGCAAGTCCACCAGCGGATATTCCGCGGCCGGCAGGATCCTGCGGAGCTGGTCGAGCCAGTGATCCCACGCGCGGCTTCCCCACGCATCATCGGCCCACATGAACCCACCCTTCTGCAGATACGCGCGAAGGGCGGCGCCCTCTTCAGGGGTAAAGAACGCGCGGCCGTGGTTGGTCACCGCAACGAACGGGCATTTGAAGAGCTCGGGCTCGGTCGCTTGAAGGACCACATGGTCGGGAGTGCCGGACGGGTCGAAGGTGACGGCGGTTTCCGAAAGCTCTGACAGGCGGATGGACAGGTTCTCGTCCGCACGCGGATAGTCGACACCCCAACCGCCGCCATATCCGCCAGACGAGGAGCGGAAGGCGAGCCGGCAGAAGTTGAAATCTCCCTTGAACGTGTCCGCCCCCGGCCGCCGCACGCCGTAATATCCGCCGCCGCCGCGCTGCGCAAATGCGGCTGCGGTCGACACCAAGACAAGTGCTGCAAGCGGCAGCCAGCGGGCCTTCCTCAAAGGCATATGGGAGGGCCTATTCTATCGGAGTCTCAACGAGGGACAATCGTCCACTCGCCCCGGCAGATTTCCGGCACCTGCGCGCGACGGCCAAGATAGCGGCCGTGCAGATCGCCCAGCATGGCGTCCACATGGCGGCATCTACATCCGATTCGCCCGCTTCCAGCTGATGAAATGCTTCTGCCAGATAAGGAGGTCGCGCAGGGTCACGCTTCCGTCCTGATCCATGTCCATCCGCCGGTCCACTATCTTGTCGTGCGAATCGTGACCCACGCCGCGCTTCACCGAGTGGACGATTGCGTGCACGAGAGCAGTCAGATCGCCCGCGTCCAGCCTGCCGTCATCATCGAAGTCACCCGACAGCGGATTGAATCCGATCACAATCGGATCGTGATCGGACGCGGCGAACTCGTCGCCTGCATAATAGGCGGCCCGGGCCGTGGCGCTCTTGATGTTGCTGTCGAGCGCCTGAAGCGCCGGTGGCTCGTCCGCGTTGATGTGGAGCTCCGCGACGCGCTTCACCAGCGGCAGCGCCGCCGCATTGACCAGCGCGTGATCGAGATACCCAACCTGCGAGCCGAAGTTGTACGAGTAGGCGCGCTCTCCGATCAGAAGGTTGATCAGGTTTATATAGCCGCCTGAGCCAAGCAGCGACTGAATGGGATCCTCGCCGAAGTACGCGTTGAAATCGCCAATGAGAATGTATCTCCGGTTGGCGCCCGCCGGATCCGACGTCGGGTTGATGCCGAGCCAGTTGGCGACGTTGGTCGCCATCAACACGCGCATGCCATTGCAGTTGCCCTGATAGGGATCGTCGTTGCCGGGTCCGCAGGCCGATCCCTTCGAACGGAAGTGATTCACAACCACGGTGAAGGTCTGCTGATCGGCGAGCATGCCGGTCACCGGTTTGAACGTTTGCGCGATCGAGGGGCGGTTCTGATCGTTCTGGTAGTAGAGAGCCGCGGCGCCCACTGGACTGACGGTGCCGGCGTTGTAGATGAAGCCGTTGCGGATCGCGTCGGTGCCGTTGTCGCCGATCACGTTGCCTGGGGCGAGATTGGCGGCCTTCAGCGTGTCCACGTACTGGTAGTTCCTGCCTGTCGCCGCTGAAAGTGCTGCCGTCAGGTCGACGAGAGCCGCGTTGGTGTAGGTGCCGCCGTTGGTTTGGCCGCTCTCAAAATTCTGCAGCTCGCTCAGACCCATCACGTCGCCGCCGGTCTTGCTGAGCTGCGCGACGAGCTTTGTGCGCTGATTGTCCAGTTCGGATGCGGTCGCTGCGCCGCGGCTGCCGAGCGTGGTGAAGAAGTTGAGCACGTTCGCGTTGACGATCCTGAAACGCGCGCCGGCCTCGTTGGCCACGGCGACAGTATCGGGGCGCGGGTTCGTCGCATTCGAGAATGTCACCGCGGAGATCGGGTGGAGGCGATACGCACCGAAACGGTCATCCAGGATACCTATCAGAGGAATCGGCGGATCGTCGCCGTTCGCGTTCACGAGCGCGCCTACACGGAGCGTGTTCGCATGGCTCAGGCCGGGCGAGGGATACGGAGCAACCGTTCCTCCGTTCAAATTCGTGTTGGACTGCGTGCTGCCGTCGTCCAGGGCGATGCGGCTTCGGCTGATGAGATCGGCGGCGGCGGACCAACTGCCGGCATTGCCGAGGGTGTGCGTCGGCTGATAGAGCACACTCGGGGCAAGGTCGATCTGCCCGAACTGCCCCAGGCTGAAGTGCCCCGTCACCACAAGCTGCTGGGCGATGCGAACCTGCATGCCCTCGTAGCGCTCCCACTCGGAAGACTCCCCAACAGGCAGCGTGACATCGGCCGGCGATGGCAGCGTTTCGTTCGAGCTGCAGACCTGGACGTTGGCGCCGGCATTCACTTCCGTGAGACGCGAGGTCGCCGATCCGGTGCTGGACGCGAACTCAGCCACGACGCCGCGCACGCGAACGCGGTCGCCGCTGCTGACGGCTGCAGGGCTGAAGATGAACAGGCCTTCCGACGTCAACGGATTGCTGTCCTGCTCGCCCACCGGTTCCTGAATGTAGAACCCGGAGAGCCCGGTCGAACCCTGGAAATCACCGACGACGATGGCCTCCACGTCGATGGTGTAACCCGTAAGCGGACTGAGCGCTCCAGGCCCTTGAATCGCGCTGACGGGAGTCGCGACCGCGTTGCAGGCCTCGCTCAGGGGCAGCAGGACGGTGAGGCCAATATTGAAAGTAGACGAGCGACCTTCGTTGTCCTCTATCGCACAGAGGAGCGAAGAAGAGCCGAGGGCTGCATCGAGGGCGACGTCCACCGTGTAAGAAAACGTGACGCCGTCATTGGGCAGAATCTGCCCGCTCGATCCGCCGATAGCCGCGAGGTCGCAGCTGACCGTATAACTTTGCGAG
>JANNJO010000050.1:0-20635 GCA_031395755.1 Acidobacteriota bacterium | reverse complement strand
GGGCCGCTCGGACGCGGTGGCGGCCGTCTTGGCGGGATGCCGCCTCGCGACAACGTTCCGCCGCCAACCGGGACCGCCAGAATCACCGGACGGGTCGTCTCCGCCGAGACGGGCACCCCCATACGGCGGGCGCAAATCCGCATCACGTCTCGTGATGCGCGCATCAACCGCGACGCCACGACCGACAGCGACGGCCGCTTCGAGATTCTCCTGCTGCCGGCTTCGCGGTACCGGCTTCATGTCAGCAAGGCCGGTTACGTCGCGCTCGAGTACGGACAGGCCCGGCCGTTCGAGGCCGGCAAACCGCTCGATATCTCCACCGGCCAGTCACTCGAAAAAATCGACTTCAGTCTGCCGCGAGGCAGCGTCATCACCGGGCGGATCACCGACGAGTTCGGCGATCCCGTCACCGACGTGCAGGTGCAGGCGATGCGGTATCAGTTTGCAAACGGCGAGCGCCAGCTCATGAATGCCGGCCGCGTGTCGACGACGGACGATATCGGCCAATACAGGATCTTCGGCCTGATGCCGGGCGACTACGTGGTGCGCGGGTCGTTGCGCACGAATCCCAACGCCGCGATGGCATCGCCGAACGCCCCGGAGGCCCCCTCGGGATATCCGGGCACGTACTATCCCGGGGTCGCCGACGTCGCCCAGGCACAAGCCGTGACCGTGGCGCTTGGACAGGAGCTGACCTCTATCGCGTTTTCCCTCGTGCCCGCGCGTCTCTCTCGAATTTCGGGAACGGTGATGAGCTCTGACGGTCGCCCTCTCACCGGTGCGGTGGTCGTGCTGCGCGCTGCCGGCGCTGGTGGGCCGGCACGGCTCAACATCGGCGGCGGGAGTCCGGTACGCCCGGATGGCACGTTCCGGCTGACGAACGTGCCGCCCGGTGAGTACATCCTCGACGTGCAGCAGCGCCCGCGCGACATTCAGAATCTGCAGAACATCAACCTGTCCGAGCTCGAATTCGCCTCGGTGCCCGTCAGCGTCTCCGGCGACATCGACGGCCTCGCGTTGGTCACAACTGCGGGCGTCAGCGTGTCGGGCCGTGTGGTCTTTCAGGGAACGAACGCGCAAAAAGCCACGGCTCGCGGCATCCAGGTGACGGCCACCGCCCCATCAGGGATGGGTTCGCTGATCATGGCGTTTGCCGGGCGCGCGCTCGGCGTCGGACGCGTCAACAACGACGGAAGTTTCGAGCTGCGCGGGCTCGCGGGGCCGCAGCTCATCCGCGCGGGAGGACTCCCCGCTGGCTGGGCGGTGAAAGGCATTTCCCTGGATGGCGTGGACATCACGGACGCGCCGTTCGACTTCAAGCCGGGCATGAACGCCGCCGGCCTTCTCGTGACGCTCACCGATCGAGTGACGGAAATTTCAGGAACGGTCCGCGATTCGAAGGGCCAGGCCGTCGCCGACTACGTGCTGGTCGTGTTTCCGGAGAATGACAAGTTCTGGGGAGCGCAGTCCCGTTACGTGGCGACCGCGAGGCCGAATCAGAACGGCAGCTTCAGCGTCACCGGGCTGCCGCCAGCGCGCTACCTGGCGGCCGTCGTCCCCTCTCTGGAGAACGGGATGCAGAACGACGTCGCGCTGCTTGCGCAGTTGCGCGCTCGCGCGGAGAACTTCACGCTCGCGGAAGGTCAAACACTGAACCTGAATCTGGAAATGGCGCCGCAGTAGGCGTGATAGCATGAAGCCACCTAAACCATGACTGCGGATCGACCCAAGCCACCCTCACCGCCCAAGCCCGAGCTCGGCGAAGCACTCGGCATGGTGGAAACTCGCGGATTCGTCGGCATGGTTGAGGCCACGGACGCGATGGTGAAGGCGGCGAACGTCGTGTTCGTCGGCTGGCAGAAAGTCGATGCAGGCCTCGTCACCGCCATCGTGCGCGGCGATGTCGCGTCCGTCAAAGCCGCGACCGACGCGGGAGCCGCGGCGGCCCGGCGCGTCGGAGAGCTCATCGGCGTCCACGTCATCGCACGGCCCGCAGAAGATCTCGAGAAAATCTTTCCGATCGGCTAATCCAGCAGCTCGCCCAGGCAGCGATCGAAATCCGGCAGCAGCGGCGATTTGACCGGCGTGATGTCGTCAAAGACCGTGCGACGGCGGACGCCGCCGTGCGCGAGCTCCAGGATCGTCACGTCTTTGTGCTGCGGCTGCACGAGCCAGTACTCCCGCACGCCGTAGAGAGAAAACCACGTCACCCGCTCTTCCAGCTTCGTCGAATGCGTATGCGGCGAGTTGATTTCGAGCACCATGTCGGGTGGGCCCCAGACGCGGTCGCTCACGATCGACTCGCGGCCATCGACGATGAAGGTGATGTCCGGCTGGAGCACGAGCTCGCGCCGATCGAGCACGACATCGACCCCTACCCACAGCCTGCCGAGGTTTCGCGCCGTCACGTGCGCGTCGAGCGCCGTGTGCAGACGGCCGACGATCGTGTCGTGCCCAATCGGGAGAGGCGCGGCGGGCTTTGCTCCAGTTCCGTAAATGAGAGCCTGTGGGTTGAGTTTGTTCGCCATGGTGGTACTAACGCTGAAGATGCCACTGCCGAACACAAAAAACAATCGGGAAATCCCCTACATTCTGGGGGCTTTTTTCTTCCTGCGAGCTTTCGAGCGCATCCGAAGCTTCAATTCCTTCAAAGTGCCTTCATTTCCCACCACCAGGAGCGGCTGGCCGGGTGAGCGCAGCAGGTTAAAAAATTGCCCACCTTCGGTGCGCGCGTAGATTTCCTTGCCGTCTGTCAAAAGTGTAATCACTCCCCCGCCGCCGATCGCATCGAATAGCCTCACGCCGAAACGCCGGCGCAGCGTTTCCAGCAGCAGTCGCAGTTTGCCCACCGAGAGCCCGCTGCGCCTCAGATCGGCGAGCGCTATCAACTCGAAGAGATCAACAGGCGAATAGCGGCGCTCGGTAAATCCGCCGGCTTCGGTGCGATGGGTGGCAATCGACGGCTTGAGCAGCTTGTGCGAGTCCCACCACTGCAGCTGCCGGGCGCTCAGTCCGGTGATCGACGCCACCTCACGCGAGCTGTAGTTCTTCTTCAGGTCCAGTCGCATTCAGTGATTAACGAACCTTGCGATCGGCCATGGCGGCACCGTCGAAGTCCTTCTGTGTGAGCCCGCCCTCGCTGTGCGTGCTGTAGAGCAGCGTCACGCGGCGGTAGTTGATGATGATGTCGGGATGATGATCGGCCGCTTCGGCATCGGGTACAAGGCGGTTGACGAACGCGACCGCCGCCGGGAAATCGCTGAACGTGTACTGCTTCCTGATCGCGCGGCCTTCGACGGTCCAGTCGCTGACGCTCTTCAGCTGCTGTTCGACTTCCTGCTCAGACAATATCGCCATCTCAATACTCCCCGAACCGCTGGGGCGAAGCGCCCGCCAGCAGCGGATCTTCACGATTGTCGAGAACCAGATCGGCAACGGCGCGCGCCGTAAGAGGCGCAAGGAGAATGCCGTTGCGGTAGTGTCCTGTTGCGTACACGAGACCGGGTATCTTCGCCGATCGGCCGATGAGAGGCATCTCGTCCGCCGTGGCGGGGCGAAGGCCCACGCGCGCGCCCACGAACGTCGCCCGCCGCAGGTCCGGCACGAGGTCGCACGCGGCATCCAGAAGCTCGCGCACGCCCGCCACCGTCGTCCGTTCGTCGAAGCCGGCCTCTTCGACCGTCGCCCCAACGAGGATCGTCTGCGGCCCGGCGGGAACGAGATAGCATCGCGATCCCCACACGATGCGATTGAGTGCAGGGCCGTCCCAGGCGAGCTGGAGCAGCTGCCCTCGCACGGGTCGCACGGGCAGCGACGGCACCCCGTCGATCTCAATCTGTCCCGACCAGCTGCCGGCCGCAACAACGACGTGCCGGGCCGTCAGACGATCGTGGTCGAGTTGAATCTCGACCACACCGTGTCGGACGACGATTCGCTGCGCTCGAGCCGGGACGCGCAGCTGCGCGCCGTGTCTGATGGCCGCCGCCGACAACGCTCCCGACAGATCCGACGCCACGACGAAACCGTGTGTTTCCACGAACAATGCGCATGAGACATCAAAGGTGAGCTGGGGCTCTGCGTCCCGCGCTCCGCTCGCATCGAGCAGCTCGCACTCGACACCGGCTATCCTGGCGCCCGCAGCGATGCTCAGCAGTTCTTCCAGCGCCTCGCCGGCCGTGGCCACCTGCAACGATCCCGTTCGGCAATATCCGATGTCCATTCCGGAGTCGCGCGATACGCGAGCGATAAACGCATCGTACATTCCCAGGCTTTGCGCGCCGAGAGGAAGAAGGGGCCTCCCGAATCCCTCGAGGTACGGCACCAGCATGCCCGCGGCGGCCTGGGTTGAGCCCAGTCCCGCGCCACGGCAATCGAGCAGCGTCACGGATGCGCCGCGAGTTACGAGCTCGTAGGCAACAGCTTCGCCGATTACCCCCGCGCCAATGACTGCGACGTCGCAGTCGGTCATCATCTCCTATCATCTCTGATCTGCTCCCTCCGCAGGACACCGAGCGCACGGAGTGGACAGTCACGCCGCCCAACACGCGGAAACGCCTTGTTATTTGCTGTTTTTGAGGTCTCCGCGTGGGTACGGGCCTTGCTCTAGAAGGTGTCGAGGAGTATCCCCATGGAAGTCAATCGGGCCGCATTTGGAGCCTTGGCAGTCTTTGGCGTGGTCGCGGCGGGTGGCGGTGCGTATCTCGCGAACCGGCACAATGAGCCGGCGCTCGTGCAATCGGGGCCGCAGTATCCCGCCCCGGCGGCTGGCATCGTGACCGAAACCGAAAACAGCATCGCCACGACGCCTGCGGCTATCGCGGAGAGCCCGGCACCTGCGCCTGTTTCTGCGGCGGCCCCCGTGCGGGCAGCGGCTCCGGCTCGTCGAGCGCCAGCCCCCCCCGTGCGCACGGCGCCCGCTGCAGAGCGAGCACGCACGACACCACAGCGCCCGACGCGAACGTCTGCGCCGACGAGCATGCCGATCGATCCGCCCGTGGCGGCTGCGATCGAGCCGCTCGAATCGACGACCGTCGAGCGCGCGCCGGTCGCGCCGGATCCTCCGCGACGGATGTACGACGAGCTCACGATTCCGGCCGATGCAGTGATTGGACTGCAGGTTGAGAGCGCCGTCAGCAGCGAGTCCGCGAAAATCGAACAACAGGTGCGCGCGCGGGTCACACGCGACGTGCGTGTCCAGGACCGCGTCGCGATTCCTGCCGGCGCCCGCGCCGAGGGTTCGATCACCCTCGTGGAGCGGGGCGGACGGCTGAAGGATCAGGCGCGCCTCGGCATCCGCTTCCATACCATCGTGCTCGCGGATGGGACGCGCCTGCCGATCAACACCGAGACGATCTATCGCGAGGGTGATTCGCCGGCGCGCGAGAGCGCGGCCAAGATTGGCGGCGGCGCCGTGGGCGGCGCCGTGCTCGGAGCCATTCTGGGCGGAAAGAAAGGCGCGATTATCGGCAGTACGGTTGGCGCGGCCGGCGGCGGCGTCGCCGTGGCGACCAGCGAGGCGAGTGCCGCGACTCTGCCCGCGGGCTCCACAGTCACCGTTCGTGTTGGCTCACCGGCCACGGTCACGGTAGAACGATAGCTTTACCGTAGGCGGGTCCTGTGCCGGACCCGCCTACGTATTCAATCTCCACCTCTCCACCCACTTCCCATCCGTTTCCTCCAGCGCCACGACGCCGTTCAGCGGAAAGTCTGCCGGCCCTGCGTCGGGATTTCCCGAGAGCAATCTGCCAAGCAAGCGTGGGAGATGCGGGAAATGGCCGGCGAGCATGACGTGTCGCGTTTCTCCGGCCATGACGTCGACGATCCAGCTGGTGGGGTCGGTCGGCTGCAGCCCGCGAGTCGCGGAGAACGCCGCCAGAGGATTGCAGCAGCGCCAGTACGCTTCGGCCGTCTGCCGCGCGCGCATCTTGCCGCTGTGCCAGATGATGCCGGGCTTCATACCGCGCGCGGCCGCCTCGTGCGCAAGCATGTCAACCTCAAGGCGGCCGCGATCCGACAGCGGACGCATCGGGTTCACGTCGGGGCCGACCGCATCTCCGTGGTGAACCAGATACAGCACGGCGTTCAAGCGTCGAGCTTGAAGGCGCCCATCTCCGCCAGCGTCGGCTGTGTTTCCTCGAGCCGGCCGATCTTCACGCCTTGAAGGGTGGCGTCGACCCGCTCAACGTCGCGCATCGCGCGCTCGAACTGGTTCTTCGCGTTATCGAGATGCTTTCCGACCATGTTGAAGTGATCCTGAAACTTGTCGAACCGGGTGCCGAGCTGCGCCAGGATCTCCTGCACGCGCTTGGCCTCCTCCTGAATCTTCATCCCGCGGAAACCGACTGCCAGCGCCTGAATGTACGCGTACATCGTGTTCGGCGAGACGGGCACGACGTGAAACTGCCGGCCGTATGTCAGGAGCTCCGGGCGCCCGATCAACTCGTAATAGACGTTTTCCGCAGGTACGAACATGAACGCCACATCCAGCGTCTCGGGAGGCGACACGTACCTGTCGCCAATCTCCTTGATGCGCGCTTTGACGTCCGAATAGAACAGTTTCATCGCGGCGTCGCGCGCCGCCGGCTCCGTCGCCTGAAGCGCGCGGCGGAAATTATCGAGGGGGAACTTGCAGTCGATGCACAGCGAGCCGTAGGGCGTGCGGATCAGCGCGTCGACACGACCGGTGCCGATTGGCGCCTGGCACTGATAGTGGTCGCCCGGAAGCAGGTCTCGCAGCATCTGCTCCAGAGTGAATTCGCCGAAGTCGCCGCGGAGCTTCGGTGACTGCAGCATGCGCTGAAACTCGTCGAGGCTGCGGCTCTGCTCCAGGATGCGGTTATTCGTCGCATTCAAATCGCCGAGCGTCTGCGCGACCTGCAGCGATTGCTGCTGGATCGCGGTGCGCGTCTCTTCCCGGACTGCGCGCGCCTCGTCGCGCACGGTGCCGATGGTCCCGGTGAGCGACTGCGTGGCCTGCTGAAGCGCCTGGGCGAACGTGCGATTCATCTCCGCCGTGATCACGTCGAGTCTCTGGTCCAGCGAGCGTATGGCGCTGGACGCGTCTTCGCTCTGGCGGCCGGCCTTCAACGCACGGATGGCCAGCGCGCCGCCGATCAGCCCGATCAGCAGAGCCGCAACGGCGATCGAAAGCACCGACAGGGACATGAGAAGAATATTAGTACAGCGTGCCTACGTCAGGAGCACAATCTTCCCGTACGCGCCGGGCTTGAGCACCTCTTCGTGCGCGCGCGCCGCGTCGGCCAGCGGCATTTCCCTGCCGATTTGCGGCTTGTAGCCTGCACGCTCCATTCCCGCGACGATGGCGGCGTGAGCCACGGCGAGCTCGGGCGGCGTGGCGTTCCAGTTCGTAAACCCGACAATCGTCGCGTCTTTCCCCATGATGGCCCTCGGGTTCAGCTCCAGGGAACCGCGGTTGCCGACGATCGCGATGCGGCCGCGTTTCGCGATGATTTCCAGGTCGCGCACGAGGTTCACGTTCGCGAGCATCTCCACGACGAGATCGACGCCGCGGCCGCCGGTCTTCGCGATGATGTCCTTTTCGTATCCGGCGGCAGTATGGTCGAAGACTTCGTGCGCGCCCTGTTCGCGCGCCAGCTGCCGTCCGCGCTCGCTTCCCGCCGTACCGAACACGCGCAGGCCGGCTGCGCAGGCCATCTGTGTAACCGCGACGCCGACGGCGCCGCTCGCGCCGTGGATGAGCACTGTCTCGCCTGGAGCCGCGCGGCCCTTATCGAACAGCGCCCGCCACGCGGTGACGTACGGAACGCCCACGCCCGCACCCTCGGCAAACGTCACGTGCGTGGGTAATGGATGGACCTGATCGACATTACAGAGCGTTCGTTCCGCATACGCACCTACGGCCCGCCCGTCGGCAGAGCCGCTGACATAGACGCGATCGCCCTCTGTGAAGTCCCGCACGCCTTCGCCGACCGACTCGACGATGCCCGCCGAGTCCGCCCCCGGGGTGTAGGGCAACGGCGGCAGCGCCGCGTAGCTCCCGCTGCGGATATAGGTATCGACCGGGTTGACGCCCGCGGCCTTGGTGCTCACGAGCACCTGCCCGGGACCCGGAGAACGGTCGGGCGCCTCTTCCAGCTTCATGACGGACGGATCGCCGAACTGATGAACTCTGATGGCTCTCATGCGCGACAGTTTGCCACCGTTTGACACCATTTGCGACCGTGCAGTAGGCTTGTGGTTCATGACGTTCCGCGCGGGCCGGCATCACCCCCATCACCATCACCGTCTTGCGACGGGCCTGCGGAGCTGCGGATAGATCGATACGATCACTAACCGAGCACTGACTGCCCTGCCACCGTCCGGCGGGGTTTTTTGTTTCAGGACACTTTTCAACCATGGATTTCACCAAGCTCGACGGGCTCGTGCCCGCGGTCATTCAGGACGCCGAGAGCGGCGAAGTACTGATGGTCGGCTTCATGAACGACGCAGCGCTCGCCCGAACACGGGAGAGCGGCTTCGCCACGTTCTACAGCCGCTCGCGGCAGACGCTCTGGATGAAAGGCGAAACTTCGGGCAACACGCTCGCCGTCCGGCAGATTCTCGTCGATTGTGACGCTGACACGGTGCTGCTGAAGGTGAGCCGTCTCGGCGATGGGAACGTGTGCCACACCGGCGCACGGACGTGCTTCTTCCGCGATCTGTCAGAGCAGAGGGCAGAGGGCAGAGAGCAGAAATGAGCACGCTCAAGCTAGGGCTTCCAAAAGGCTCGCTGCAGGATTCGACGGTGCAGCTCTTCGCGCGCGCCGGCTTTACGATCTACGTCAGCTCGCGATCGTACTTTCCGTCGGTCGACGACCCGGAGATCGAGTGCATGCTGATTCGCGCGCAGGAAATGGCCCGATACGTGGCCGACGGCGTGCTCGACTGCGGTCTCACCGGCCAGGACTGGATCGCCGAGCACCAGAGCGGCCTCGCCACGCCGGCGGCGCTCGTGCCGGTCGCCGATCTGATTTATTCGAAGCAGAGCTTCGGCAAGGTTCGCTGGGTGCTCGCCGCGCCGGAAGACTCGCGATTCAAGAATCCGCGGGACCTCGAGGGCGCCACGATCGCCACCGAGCTCGTTCGCGTCACCAAAGCGTACTTCGATCGCCTTGGCGTCCTCGTCAACGTCGAGTTCTCGTGGGGCGCGACAGAGGTGAAGCCGCCGGTTCTGGCGGACGCGATTGTCGAGGCGACCGAAACCGGCTCGACGCTGCGCGCCAACCGCCTTCGGATTATCGATACCGTCATGGAGAGCAACACGCAGTTCATCGCCAACTCGGTGGCGATGGCCGACGCCTGGAAGCGCACGAAGATCGAGAACATCGCGCTGCTGTTGAGAGCCGCGATCGAGGCGCAGGGCCGCGTGGGCCTCATGCTGAACGTGCGGCGCGACGACCTGCAGGCCGTCCTGGCGCTGCTGCCCGCGCTGCAGCGGCCGACGATTTCGCCGCTGAGCGAGGACGGGTGGGTGGCGGTGAACACCATCATCGAAGAGAAGACCGTTCGCGATCTGATCCCCAGGCTGAAGTCCGCCCGCGCCCAGGGCATCGTCGAATACCCTCTCAACAAGATCGTCGTGTGATGAAGATTCTTTCCTCGAACAACGCGAACGCCGTGGACCGGCTGCTGCGACCATCGAGCGGCGGCAATCGACGCGTGGCGGCCGTGGTCGCGTCGATTGTGTCCGCCGTGAGGAAGCGCGGGGATGCGGCGCTGCTGCAGTACGCGCGCCGCATCGATCGCCACGAGGGCGGGCTGGAAGTCTCGCGTGAGGAGATCGACGAGCAGGCTGCGCGGGTTCCCCCGAAGGTTCGCGCGGCACTCGCCGCCGCGGCCCGTAACATCGAAACAGTCGCGCGGCGACAGCGCCCGCTGGGGTGGACGTTGTCGCCGCAGCCTGGAGTGACGGTCGAGCAGAGAGTCACGCCGCTCGACCGGGTAGGATGCTACGTGCCGGGTGGACGTTATCCCCTGCCGTCATCCTTGTTGATGACGGCTATCCCGGCGCGCGCGGCCGGGGTGCGCGAGATCATCGTCGCGTGCCCCAGACCGGAGCCGATCGTGATGGCAGCGGCGCGTGCCGCAGGCGTGACCCGGCTGTTTCGGATGGGGGGCGCGCAGGCCATCGCCGCTCTCGCGTACGGCACGAGAACGGTTCCACGGGTCGACAAGATCGTCGGGCCCGGTAATCACTATGTCGCGGCGGCCAAAGCCCTTGTGGCGGGTGATTGCGCCATCGACTTCTACGCGGGCCCGACCGAGATCGTCATCGCGTCCGACAAAGGCAACGCGGAGTGGATCGCGGCGGACCTGATCGCGCAAGCCGAGCACGATCCGGATGCGCGCGCCATCATGATCACGACCAATCGCCAGCTGGCTCTGAAGGTCGCGCGTGCGGTGGCCTCGCAGATGCCGGCGACAGGGCCGGCACGCGAATCGCTCGCGCGCCACGGCGGCATCATCATCGCCTCGAGCCGGCAGGAGGCGATCGATCTCGCGAATCGCGCGGCCGCTGAGCATCTGGTGTGCGACGACGACCGGTTTGCCGACGGCGTGCGGGCGGCGGGAGCGATTTTCGTCGGGCCCTATTCGGCGCAGGTCGCTGGCGACTACGCCATCGGCTCGAATCACGTGCTGCCGACCAGCGGCGCGGCGCGCTTCCGCGGCGGCCTTCACGCGTCGGATTTCGTGCGGATCTCCTCCATTCAGCGGATGACCCGGAAAGGGCTGCGGAACATGGCGTCGACGGTGACCACGCTTGCGCGCCAGGAAGGGCTCGAAGCGCATGCAAAGTCGATTGAGGTCCGGCTGCGAT
The DNA here is from genome assembly GCA_031395755.1 of Acidobacteriota bacterium. Taxonomy (GTDB): domain Bacteria; phylum Acidobacteriota; class Vicinamibacteria; order Vicinamibacterales; family JAMQPK01; genus JAMQPK01. The sequence continues at coordinate 9,798 of JANNJO010000050.1, read as the reverse complement.
GAGCTACGCCCGTCCAGCCGATCGCGCGGGCACGCTGCGCCTGCACCTGAACGAGAACACCGGCGGGTGCTCGGCCACGGTCCTCGATGCGATTCGGCAGATTTCGGCTGAAGAGGTCGCTGTGTACCCCGACTACTCAGCGTTGTCGCGGGAGTGCGCAGCTTATCTCGGCGTGCGCGAGGCGCAGTTGGTGCTGACGAACGGCCTGGACGAAGGGCTGCTTGCGTTGACCGTCAGCGCGTTCAGCATGATGCAAATCGCCGACGGGCTACCCGAAGCGATTATTCCGGCTCCGGCGTTCGAGATGTATTCCGTGTTCGTGAAGGCGGCGGGCGGGCGGGTCGTCTCGATTCCTCCGAGAGCCGGGTTCGCCTTTCAGACGCGGGAAGTCTGCGACGCCATCACGGACCGCACGCGCATCATTTTTCTGACGAATCCAAACAATCCGACGGGCCAGCTGATCCCACGCGATGCGATGCGCGAGATCACGCGGTGTCTCCCGAAGGAGATCACCATCGTCCTCGACGAAGCGTACTACGACTTCTGCGGAGAGACATTCCTGCCCGAGCTCGACGCCCATCACAGTGTCATCATCGGGCGTACGTTCGCCAAAGCCCATGGTCTTGCCGGCCTGCGCGCGGGGTGCCTCATCGGCGACCCAGGCCGCCTCGACGCCGTGCGCAACGCCGTTCCGCCCTACAGCCTGAGCGTGTTTGCCGTTGCCGGCTGGCGGGCTGCGTTGCGCGACCGCGATTATCTCGATTGGTATCGATCGCAGGTCGCAGAGTCCCGGGAGCTGATGTATGCGGCCTGCGAGCGGCTTACGCTTCCCTACTGGAAGAGCGCGGGCAATTTTGTGCTGATCAATGTCGAGCGCTCGGGGGAGCCTGAGCAGATCGTCCGGGCGTTTGCCGAACGCGGCATTCTTGTGCGCGATCGCTCGCGCGATCCTGGGTGCCGCGGCTGTATCCGCATCACGGCCGGGCTGGTTCGACACACGGAGATCGCCATCGAGGCGCTGGAGGGCTTGTGCGCCGTGCCGTAATCGACAGGCGAACGCGCGAAACGCAGATTCGCGTGCGTATCGGCATCGAAGGCAAGGGCCGCTACGAGGTTCGCACGGGGATTCGTTTTCTCGATCACATGCTCGAGCTGGTGGCGCGCCATGGCGCGTTCGATCTGGAGATTCTCGCGACCGGCGACCTGGATGTCGACCAGCATCACACCGTGGAGGATCTCGGCATCGCGCTTGGGGAGGCCATCTCCAAGGCCCTGGGCAGCAGACGCGGCATCAATCGGGCCGGGTATTTCATCATGCCGATGGACGAGACCCTCGGCGTCGCCGCGATCGATCTGGGCGGCCGGCCCCACGCCGTCGTCGATCTGGCGCTGCAGGTCGATCGTGTCGGCGACCTTCAGGCCGAGCTCATCCATGACTTCTTCGAAGGGTTCGCGCTGGGCGTACGGGGCAACGTGCACGTGAAGGTGCTCTACGGCCGCTCGAGCCATCACCACGTCGAAGCCGTCTTCAAGGCGTTCGGGCGCGCCCTGCGCGTCGCCTGCTCGCGCGACAAACAGCTCGCGCTCATGCTCCCGAGCACGAAGGGGCTCCTGTGATTGCCTTGATCGACTACGGCGCCGGCAATTTGACGTCGGTGCGCAAGGCTCTCGCGGCGGTGGGCGCAGACGTCTACATCCCAGGCGCTTCGGCCGATCTCGAACGCGCCGAGGGTGTCATCGTGCCGGGCGTCGGCAATTTCCAGCGCACGGCGGCTCTCGATCGCGCCTGGCGCGACGCCATCATCGGCGTCGTCGAGCGTGGACGGCCCCTGCTCGGCATCTGCCTCGGCCTGCAGTGGCTGTTCGAAGGCAGCACCGAGGCACCCGCCTGTGAAGGCCTGTCGCTGATGACCGGGCAGTGCGAGCGCCTGGAGGGCACGTGGCCGCTCAAGGTTCCGCACGTGGGTTGGAATGCGTTGGCGTTTCCCCGGGCCTCGCGCCTGTTCGAAGGCATCCGCGAAGGATCGCAGGTCTACTTCACCCATTCATATGCCGCGCCGGTGACCAACGACGCCATCGCGCTGACCACGCACGGCGTGCCGTTTGCCAGCGCGGTTGAACGCGGCCATGTGTTCGGCGTGCAATTTCATCCGGAGAAATCCGGCGACGTCGGCCTCGCCGTGCTGAAAAATTTTCTCGATGCTGTCTAAGCGGATCATCGCCTGCCTGGACGTGCGCAACGGCCAGGTCGTCAAAGGTGTCAATTTCGATGGGCTCCGCAACGCCGGTGACCCGGCTGAGCTCGCGCAGCGATACAACGAGGAAGGCATCGACGAGGTCGTCATCCTCGATGTCACAGCGACGCTCGAGGGCCGGCGCGCGCTTGCAGACACCGTCTCGGCGGTCGCCAGGCGCATTTTCATCCCTCTCACCGTCGGAGGGGGCATCCGGTCCGAAGACGACGCCGCTGCGGCCATCGATGCCGGGGCCGAGAAGGTCAGCCTGAATACGGCAGCGCTGCAGGACCCCGCGCTCATCACGCGGCTCGCGTCGCGGTACGGCAGCCAGGCTGCGATCGTCGCCATCGACGCCAAGTGGGTCAACGGCCGGGCGCTCGTCTACGTCCGCAGCGGACAATCGGGGACCCAGCGCGAAGCGGTCGAGTGGGCGAAGGAAGCCGCCGACCGCGGCGCCGGCGAAATTCTGCTGACCTCCATCGATCGCGACGGCACCAAGACGGGTTTTGACTGCGAGCTCACGGCCGCGGTGTCGAAAGCCGTCGGCATTCCGGTGATCGCGTCCGGGGGCGCGGGCTCGCTCGAACACTTCTTCGAGGTGTTCGACGAGGGCTGCGCCGACGCGGCGCTGGCCGCTTCCATCTTTCACTTTTCCGAGCACGCGGTGCGCGATCTCAAGGAGATGCTGCGCAGCCGCGGAATTCCGGTGCGACTCTAGATGCTGATTCCAGCCATCGATCTCAAGGGCGGCAAGGTCGTGCAGTTGATCCAGGGGGAGAAGCTGGCTATCGAGACGACCGACCTGGACTACTGGATTGGCCGGTTTGCCGGCTATCCACGAGTCAACGTGATCGATCTCGACGCGGCGATGAATTCGGGCTCAAACGATCAGCTGGTACGCGAGATATGCAAACGCCTTCCCTGCCAGGTCGGCGGCGGCGTACGCACGCCCGAGCGCGCGCTCGAGCTGTGCGCGATCGGCGCGAAGAAGGTCATCGTCGGATCGGCGCTCTTCAAGGACGGCCGCGCTGACGTCGAGAGCGCGCAGCGGTTTGCCGATGCCGTCGGCATCGATCGCGTCGTTGGCGCGGTGGACAGCAAGGGCGGCCGGGTCGTCACGCACGGGTGGAAGAGCTCCACAGGCACGACGGCCGTCGAGGCCGTCCATGCGCTGGAGCGGTACTGCGGCGAGTTTCTGTATACCCATGTCGACAAGGAAGGGCTGATGAAGGGCACGGATATCGCGGCCATCCGTGCCGTGCGCGACGCGACGCGGCGTCCTCTCATCGCCGCCGGCGGCGTCACCACTCAGGCGGAGATCGACGAGCTCGATGCCCTCGGCATCGATGCCGTCGTCGGGATGGCCATCTATACTGGAGCGCTGCGTACGTAGTGTCCGGCTTGAGCCGGACCGTGAGACACAACATATGGCACACGAAGCTCGAAAGGGACCCGAACCGCCGGATCTCGCCGAACGCGGCGGGATGAAGAATGGACAGCCGCAACGTTCCGACGAGCGGCTCTTCATGCAGCTCCTTGCCTATGGCGGGTGCCGCGACTCGCGCGCAGTAGCCGAGGCGCTGGCAGGCGCCGGCGTCGCGGGCGCTCTCTACGAGGATGCGAACGACCCGCAGGGCATCGCGATCGTGTCACTGACGAACGACCCGAACTTCTTCGTCATGACGCTGCGCCCTGTCCTGAACGGCGGCCCTTTCCTGCCGCTGGTGCCCAAACCCGAACTCACGATGCTCGGCCGCACCTATGCGCTGGGGTATGAGCCCGATCTTTCCGAAGCGATCCTGCACCGGCCGCGGCGTACGGTCCTGAACAAAGAATGGCCGTGGGCCGTGTGGTACCCGCTCCGGCGAAGCGGCCGCTTCGCGCAGCTTCCGCCCGAAGAGCAGCGCGTCATCCTGGCCGAGCACGGCGCCATCGGCATGTCCTACGGGTCCGGGGATTACGCCCACGACGTCCGGCTGGCCTGTTACGGGCTCGACAAGAACGACAACGACTTTGTGATCGGGCTCCTGGGCAAGGACCTTTACCCGCTGTCGCATATCGTCCAGGCGATGAGGAAGACGCAGCAGACGTCGCTCTACCTGGACCGGCTGGGGCCGTTTTTTGTAGGCCGCGCGGTGTGGCAGGCGGAGGCATAGGCTGCGCCCCCCACGCGTTACGTTATAATACGTAACGGTTACGTAAATTGACGTAATGGAAAACCCCTTCGTGTACGGCGAGGTCGTGCCTGCGGCATCGTTCGTCGACCGCATCGACGAGCTCGATCGCCTGGTCCGCGACCTGGCCTCCGGGCAGAAGGTGTTTCTCATCTCGCCGAGGCGGTACGGCAAATCGTCCCTCATCCGGCAGGCGCTCCGCGCCGTCGGCCGCGGCGGGGCGCTCACCACGGACATCACCGTCAGCAGCTACAGCTCGTACCTGGCCTTTCTGGAAGGCTATACGCGGGCGCTCCTCGACATGCAGAGCGGATGGGACAAAGCGAGGACCTGGCTCAAAGGCGCCATCGGCGCCACGAAACCGGAGCTCCGGCTCGAGGCGGACTCCACCGGGAAGATGGGGATGTCGGTGAAATTCCCGACCGTCAGAACCGATCGCGATGTCTCCAGGCTGGCGGCCGACGTGTTCGCGCTGCCCGGCCGGCTCAGCGAGGTGCGAAAGACGCGCATCGTCGTCGCGCTCGACGAATTTCAGGCGATCAATGGATTCAACGGCGGGAGCGTGGAGCACGCCCTGCGGGCGGCCGTGCAGCATCAGCGAAACGTCGGGTACGTCTTCGCCGGATCCGAGCCGAGCCTGATGGAGCGGATGCTCGGACCCAAGCGGCCGTTCTACAAGGCCGGTCCGGTGATGCGGCTCGAGAAAATCCCGCCGGACATCTTCTCCGCCTTCATCGAATCACGCTTCTCGAAGACGGGCATCAAGCCCGAGACCGGCCTGGGCGCCTCTATCGTCGATCTTGCCGGGAACATGCCGTACGACGTGCAGCGTCTCGCGCATGAGAGCTGGGATGATGCGCGTGCCGCAGGAAAACGCCGGGTGGGCGTCGACGACCTTCACCATACGCTTCACCGGCTGCTCGCCGAACAGGCGACCATGTTCGAGGCCGTGTGGCAACGGCTGACGCTCGGGCAGCGCGCCACGTTGAGGGCGGTCGTGCTCGCAGACGGGCGTGAGCTGCTGTCGGCCGATCTCCGTACCCGTTACCGGCTCGGCGGCGCATCAACCGTGCAGACGGCATTGGTGGCGCTGGCTCGTGAGGATCTCGTGGCCCGGGAAGGTGAACGATATGTCGTCGTAGACTCGCTCATGCGCGAATGGATCGCCCGAAAAACGTTCTAGCGCGGCTCGGCCTGCCACGCCCCGAGGTTCGCGCGTGGGGGATGTACGACTGGGCGAACTCGGCTTTCACCACGACCATCATCACCGCTATTTTTCCGGTGTACTTCACGTCGGTCGCCGCGGCGGACCTTCCGCCTGGCGAAGCCACACGGCTCCTCGCGCGGACGACGACGATTGCGCTCGCCACCTCTGCACTCCTCGCCCCGTTTCTCGGAGCGCTCGCAGACTACGCGCCAATCAAGAAACGGCTCCTCGGCGTTTTTACTGCCATCGGCTGCGTGGCGGCTGGCTGTTTAACGCTGGTTCATCGTGGGGACTGGCTTCTTGCGGCCGTCCTCTTCGGCGTGGGCAATATCGGATTCACCGCCAGCCTCACGTTCTACGATTCCCTCCTCCCGCACATCGCGAGGCCCGATGAGATCGACCGCGTGTCGACGGCCGGCTACGCGCTTGGTTACCTTGGCGGTGGTCTTCTTCTCGCCGTGAACGTGGCCTGGATCCTCGCTCCGGCGTCGTTCGGGCTGCGGGACGCCGGGCAGGCGTCACGGCTTTCGTTTCTGAGCGTCGCGGTGTGGTGGGGGCTGTTCTCGGTTCCGCTGTTCCGCGGAGTGGCGGAGCCACAGGTGCGCGTGAGCAGCGAGGCGAGGTCCGGACCCGCGCTCATCCGCGCGGCGTTCTTCGGCCTCATCCATACGCTTCGCGATCTCCGCCGGTACACGCACGCTTTTCTGATGTTGATCGCGTTCGTCATCTACAGCGACGGCATCGGCACGATCATCCGCATGGCGACGAGCTACGGAACCGAGCTGGGGCTGAGTCAGGGTGCGCTGATTACCGCGATCCTGCTGGTGCAGTTTGCCGGCATTCCCTTCGCCTTCCTGTTCGGCCTGCTCGCCGGGCGCATCGGCGCGAAGACATCCATCTTCATCACCCTGGCGGTGTACATTTCGATCACCGTGATGGGGTACTACATGAAGACGGAGCGCGATTTCTACATGCTCGCGCTGATGGTCGCGATGGTGCAGGGCGGAAGCCAGGCGCTCAGCCGGTCGCTGTTCGCGAGCATGATTCCGCGAGAGCGATCGTCGGAGTTCTTCGGATTCTTTTCGATTTTCGAAAAGTTCGGAGCGATCGCCGGCCCGGCCGTGTTCGAGGTGGCGAGCCGCGCGACCGGCTCGAGCCGGAGCGCGATTCTCAGCGTGATGGTGTTCTTTATCGCCGGCGCGGCGGTGCTGGCGTTTGTGGACGTGGCGAAAGGTCAAGCTGCTGTCGAATCGTCCGCTTCCACTGATCCTGCGCGGCCGCATTGATGCCGTAATTGGTTTCGCGGTCGTAGTGCCGCTGCTCGTCCTGCAGCTCCCGATCGATTCGGGCGATCTCGTCCTGGAGACCCTCGGTGCCGCCCGGCTCGGCGCATACGTCCTTCAGATCCTCAAGCCGGTTCCTGATCCTTCGCACGGCTATCTCGGCAAGATCGAAGTGCAGCGGCTCATGCTCGAGCAGCTGCATGTCGCGCTGGATGACGCTTCGCCTGGCGTCGATGTGGGTCCGGCTGACGCCGCTGTTTCGTTCGCCGCCTTCCCAGATGTTTCCTTGAGCGGCGCGCCACCACGAACGCCCGGGATCGAACGTGGCGCGCGCGGCCGCGATCAGCTCATCCCCATGGCACTCCCACGATGCGTCGACATTCAGCCAGCTCAGCGCCGTGTTTCGCGCGGCAGCGGGAACACGGCCCTTGAAATCCTCCCTGGAGAGCCGTCTCTCACTCGACCATTCGATCACACCCTGAGCACGCACTGCAGGCGCAGCGCAGAGGGCGGCGAGGAGCCACACAGCGATCCTCATTGAGTTAGGATATCTGCACATGCGGTTCATACGCGACATCTTTACGGAGGCGCGCGGAGCGCGTCCGGTGATTTCGTTTGAGTTTTTCCCCACCAAGACTCCCGAGGGCGAGCGGACGCTGTTAGAGAAGACGATTCCCGCGCTGGGCCGGCTGACGCCCGACTTCTGCTCGGTGACCTACGGCGCAGGCGGCAGCACCCGCGAGAAAACCCTCACCATCGTCGATCGCATCCAGCGCAACCAGAGCCTGCCGGCCATGGCGCACATGACGTGCGTCAATGCCACTCGCGAGGATACCGCGGGGGTGCTGGCGCAGGCTCAGGCGCTTGGCATTACCAACATCCTGGCGCTTCGCGGCGATCCGCCTGGAGGCGTCGGCGACTTCGAGAAAACCGAAGGCGGCTTCGAGTTCTCGTACGAGCTGGTTCGCTTCATCAAGGACAGGGGCGGATTCTCGATCGGTGTCGCGGGATTCCCGGAGGGGCATATCGCGTGCTCGGAGGGCAAGCATGCCGACTGGCGCCATCTGAAGCACAAGATCGATCAGGGCGCCGACTTCGTCATCACTCAGCTGTTCTTCGGCAACCGGGACTACTTCGAGTTCAGGGACTACCTGTCGTCGCTCGGCGTGCGCGTGCCGCTCGTGCCGGGTATCATGCCCATCATGAGCGCGGCGCATATCAAACGTGTCGTGACATTATGCGGCGCCGGTCTACCGCCGGCGCTGGTGAGCGAGCTCGACAAGCGCGGCGAAGACGATGAAGCCGTCACGCAGTTCGGCATCGAGTACGCGACTCGCCAGTGTGAGGAACTGCTGCGCGAAGGCGTGCCAGGCCTGCACTTCTACACGCTGAACAAAGCCGGGTCGACCTCCGCAATTGTCGGCAACCTCGGATTGGCGGGTGAACCATGAACAAGCAACGATTGTTTGTCACGAGCTGCATTTCCATCGGCACCGCCGCAATGGTTTTCGCGATTCGCGGAGACATCGCGGGCCCCATGAGTGCGGCATTTCACATCACCAACGAACAGATGGGCCTGATCTTCAGCCCGGCATTCTGGGCGTTCACGATCGCGATTTTCATCAGCGGGAACCTGGTGGACATCATCGGCATGCGCACGCTCCACATCATGTCTGCGCTCGGATTCATCGGGGGCGTCAGCCTGGTGATCCTGGCACCTCGGCCGGACGCTCCGGTCGCGTCGTTGTTCGATCACACGGGCACCATGCTGTTGTTTGCGGGCTTTTTCATGTTCGGCCTGTCTCATGGCCTGGTCGAGGGCGTCATCAATCCCTTGATCGCCACAATCTACAGCGACCAGAAGACGAAGCGGATCGTGGCCGTCCACGCGTGGTGGCCGGCGGGCCTGATCGCCGGTGGATTGCTGACGCTGGCGCTCACCAAATACTTCGATGCGCGGTGGCAGATCCGGCTCGCCGTGATTCTGATTCCGGCGGTGTCTTACCTGATGCTCGCGCTGTCGGTTCCGTATCCGAAGACCGAGCGCGCTACCTCGAACATCTCCACGGCCGAGATGTGGGGACAGACCACGCGGCCGCTGTTCCTGATCCTCTTCGTCTGCATGTGGATGACCGCGGCAGTGGAGATCGGCCCCGACCAGTGGTTTCCCAGGGTCATGGGTGCCATGGTGCCGCAGCTGAGCCCAGAGTCCGGAAGCGGCGTGCTCTTTCTCGTCTATACGGCCGGACTGATGTTCGTGCTTCGCATGTGGGGAAGCGCGGTGACCCACAAATCTCCGCTCGGCACGCTGATCGTCAGCTCCGTCCTGGCGGGCGTCGGGCTGTACTGGCTCGGCGCGCTCGATGACCGGTCGAGCGCCGTCGCGGCGCTCGCGGCCGCCACGCTGTTCGGCGTCGGCAAAACATTTCTCTGGCCGACGATGCTGGGCGTGACCGCGGAGCAGTTTCCTCGCGGCGGCGCGCTGCTGCTGTCGTTGATGGGTGGCGCGGGCATGCTGTCGGTGGGGCTCGTGCTACCGATCATGGGACAGCGCATGGACCAGTACGGTCCGGGGGCGGCACTCCAGCTCGTGGCCGGACTCGCGGCCATCATGAGCGCGATCTTCCTCGGCATCTGGCTCTATTTCAAGGCCAGAGGCGGCTATCGCGCCGTCTCGATCTCGGCAACACCGGCGACGCGCCAGGCCGCGGTATGACCGCTGGCCGCGCGGCAGCGCTTCAGACGATCGAAGCCTCGGGCGTTGTCGGCATCATCCGCCTGAAGGATCCGTCCAGACTGCCGGGCGTCGTCGACGCGCTCGCTGAAGGCGGCGTACGTGCGCTCGAGATCACGATGACCGTCCCCGGCGCCGTCGATCTGATTCGCAAGACAGCGGC
>JANNJO010000029.1:0-56321 GCA_031395755.1 Acidobacteriota bacterium | reverse complement strand
CTCGTGGCCGGCGAAAACCGCCACTGTCGCACGGCAGCGATGGCGCGTTCGTTCAATCCGCTTGGAAGCCCGCTGATGAGCTTGACGTCGCTCACCGATCCATCGCGGCGCACGACGATCTCCAGCACGACTTCGCCTTCGAGGTTTCTGACGCGGGCTTCTTCCGTGTAACCGGCCTTCACTTCTCTGAGCAGCCGCGGCGGTCTGATGCCGCTCCCGGGACGATACGGGCCTCCGCCCATGCCGCCACCGGAGCCGTCACCGATGCCTGTTCCGTCGCCGCTTCCGAGACCGGTGCCCTTTCCCGTGCCGACGCCACCGCCCACGCCCGGTCCGCGGCTGGTGCTGTCTTTCGCCGCCGGCGTGTCGATGACGCCCGGACGGTCCTGCTCGTTCGCCGCCACAGTCGCGACCGGTGCGACGACCGGCGGGAGCGGCTCCGGCTTCGCCACGGGCGGCGGCGGCGGTTCCGGCAGCGGCGCGGCCTCGATGGGCTTCGGCGCTTTCCGAACGGGAACAGGGCTGCTGAGCGATGACTTGCCCTTGCGCTCCGCGCGGGGTGGAGGCGCTTTCTGGCGAAGGCCGCCTCCGCCTCCGCCACCACCCGGACCAGGCGTGGCAATGAACACCAGGCGTGTGGTCACAGGCTCGAGGCGGACGCGTTCGGGCTCGGCTGCCTGCGGCAGGCCGATCGTGCTGAGCAAGATGAGCGAAGCCGCAATGCCGGCGTGAACGGCGCTCGACACGGCAATCGGCAGCCGTGGAGACGCGTGGACGAACTCCGGTTGAGTGTCAAAGAGCATCGCCGCGCTGCGGCCGCCGTCGGCGCGAAGCGAGCGCACGGCCGCAATGGCCTGATCGGGGGCGAAGTAGCCAACCCCCAGGCCCAGAGTTATTGGCGTGACCTTCCCCTCCGCCACCAGTGCCTCGACGCGCGGTAGCGGGACGCCGGCCGCCTGCGCGATTTCGCTGAGCGAATACACGTCCACTGGTGGGTTCTTCGGTGTCAATGCCATGTAGGGATATGCCTACCCAACTGAGAGGCAAAAGCCTTGCCGTACTTATCGAGCGAATTGGTTGGAAAAAAGGGAGTTATTGCGGGAGTGTCCCCGCTAACGTACGCCTTCGAAGAAGGACAGGCCGTCACGGTCCGCCAGCGACCTGGCTGCGCGGAAGCCTTCCGCCTGCAGGGCGGCGATCGCCCCGCCTGAGGACTGGTAATGCGGATCGATTGCCATGGAATCCGGCGACCTGAACAGGGCGCCGAGGCCCGCGCGCGGTGCGCGCTCGATGATGATGATGCGGCCGCGGGGAGCGAGGGTGCGGAACGCCTGCTGCAGTATCGCCACGCGTTGCTCCGGCCGCACCCTCGACACCAGCCCTTCCTGGTTATCGATGACGATCAAATTGAATGCGGCGTCTTCGAACGGAAACGTGTCGAGGTGTCCGGTCTCGATCTCGAGCAGGGCACCTGCCTCCTCCGCGCCGCGTCGCGCACGCGACGCTTCCGTCTCGTTCGGAACGACTGCGCACGCGCGCCCGCTGAGGCCGACTTTCGCGATCAGCGCGCCGAGCAGCGACGCATCGGTGCAGCCGATATTCAACAAACGATCGCCGAGAGTGACGCCGGCCATCGCCACGGCCAGGGCATGCTTACCTCCGCCTCTGCGGAAGATTCCCATGGCAACAATGATATAGTTGCCGGCTGTGAAAACCCCTGAAATCGCTCCTGCCACAGGCAAACTCGGCATTCTTCTGGTCGGCCTCGGCGCCGTCAGCACGACCACGATTGCCGGCGTGTTCGCCATCCGAAAAGGGCTCGCCCGCCCGATTGGATCGCTCACGCAGATGGGCCACATCCGGCTCGGCAAGCGGACCGAAGGCCGCTCGCCGAAGATCAAGGAAATCGTTCCGCTGACCGACCTCGACAACGTCGTGTTCGGCGGCTGGGATATTTTCGCGGAGAACTCCTACGAGGCCGCGCGCACCGCAGGCGTGCTCGAGCCCTCGCTCCTCGATCAGATCAAGCCGGAGCTCGAAGCGATCAAACCGATGTCGGCGGTGTTCGATCAGCGCTACGTGAAGCGGCTCGACGGTCCGAACGTGAAGAAGGGCAAGAACAAGAAGGACCTGGCCGAGCAGCTCCGCGCCGACATCCGCAATTTCAAGCAGCAGCACGGCCTCGATCGCATGGTGATGGTCTGGTGCGGCAGCACGGAAGTCTTCATGAAGGAGTCGCCCGCGCACCAGACGATCGAGTCATTCGAGAAGGCGCTCGAGGAGAACGATCCGGCGATTCCGTCGAGCATGGTGTACACCTATGCGGCGCTGATGGAAGGCGTCCCGTACGCGAACGGTGCGCCCAACCTGTCGGTCGACATTCCCGCGATGATGGCGCTCGCGCAGCAGAAGAAGCTGCCGATTGTCGGCAAGGACTTCAAGACCGGCCAGACGTGGATGAAGACCGTCATCGCGCCGGGCATCAAGGCGCGGCTCCTGGGCGTCGAAGGCTGGTATTCCACCAACATCCTCGGCAACCGCGACGGGGAAGTGCTCGACGACCCGGAATCGTTCAAGACGAAGGAAGAGAGCAAGAAGTCCGTCCTCGACTACATCCTTCAGCCGCAGTTATATCCCGAGCTCTACAAGGATCTCTGCCACGTTGTGCGAATCAATTACTACCCGCCGCGCGGCGACAACAAAGAGGGCTGGGACAACATCGATCTGGTGGGCTGGCTCGGCTACAAGATGCAGCTGAAGATCGACTTCCTCTGCCGCGACAGCATTCTCGCGGCGCCGATTGTCCTCGACCTCGCGCTGTTCCTCGACCTCTCGAAGCGGGCGGGCATGTCCGGCATCCAGGAATGGCTCTCGTTCTACTTCAAGAGCCCCATGCATGCCCCCGGGCTGTATCCCGAGCACGACCTGTTCATCCAGCTGATGAAGCTGAAGAACACGCTCCGCCACATGGTCGGCGAAGACCTGATCACCCACCTGGGCCTCGAGTACTACGACTAGGCGGGGTGCTTTGTAGACGGCGTGCACCTGCGGGTAATCCTGTGCAGCCCTAATCCCTAAGCCCTAGTCCCTAATCCCTAATCCCTAATCCCCAATCCCTAATCCCCAACCCCTGAACCCCATAAAGTCCTCCGCTTCCTATCGTTTAGCTCTCGAAGGACCGAAATATCTGTCGTGGGAGTGCGCTCGTAGTGTTTGTGATTCGGCGGATCCGCATCGGCGCGGTGGCGGTGCTGCTCATGGCAACCGTCCAGGGCGCCGCTCAGGTGCCGGCGCCGCCGGCCCAAACCAGCCAGACGCCGCTTCGGCCGCTCGCGGTGACCCAACTCGACGAGCGCCAGCAGGGAAGCGATCTCGACAGTACGCGTCCTGTCACGATCACGCTTTCCGATTCGACGCCCATCACCGATCTGCTGCTCATGCTCGTTCGGGACACGAGGCTCAGCGTCGTGCCCGACCCGGACGTGCAGGGCACGTTTCGCGGCGACCTCAAAGATGTCACCCTGCGTCAGGCGCTCGAGATGATCCTGCAGCCGCATGGTTTCGACTACTCGATGCAGGGGAACGTCATCCGCGTGTTCAAGCGCCGATTTGAAACACGCCGCTTCGACCTGAACTACGTCGTGACACGCCGCTCGGGGTCGCGCACGCTGGCCGCCTCGAACTCCATTACGCCGTCAGGCGCGTCGGGAATGAATCCGGGAACGCAGGCCGGCGGCCAGGGGAGCTCGGCGGAGGTCACCGGCTCGGACAACGGCGACATCTTCAGCGACGTGTCTGCCGGTGTGCAGACGCTGCTGTCGCCCGACGGGCGCTTCAACATGGACAAGAAGGCGGCCTTGCTGCAGGCCACCGACTATCCAGACCGGCTCGATCAGATCCAGCTCTATCTCGAAGCCGTGCAGAACCGCGCGACGCGCCAGGTGCAGATCCAGGCGAAGGTCATCGAGGTGACGCTCAGCGACGAGTTCTCGGCCGGCATCAACTGGAGTCTCGTCATCGAGCGCGCAGGCGACGCGGTATCGCTGACGCAGAACGTCGTGCCGACCTCTGGCGGCACCTTCACCGCGGGCCTCAACATCAAGGACTTCACCGGGCTCCTCAACGCGTTTGCCACGCAAGGAAAAGTCAACGTCATGGCCAGCCCGACCGTGAACGCGCTCAACAACGAGCCCGCCATCATGCGTGTCGGCACGCAGGACGTGTTCTTCAGGACGACAACGCAGACCGACGGCGTGTCGGGACGGATTCTTCAGACGACGGTCGAGCCGCAGGCGATTACGGAGGGGGTCGTGCTGAGCGTCACGCCACAGATCTCAAGCGACGGCATGATCAACATGAGCATCACGCCGAGTCTGACCGAGCGGACGGGTCAGGCCACCTCGCGGTTCGGGGACACGGTGCCGATTCTCAGCGTGCGCGAGGCGGACACGATGGTGCGCGTTCACGAAAAGGAAACGATCGTCATTGCAGGCCTGATGGAGGAGCGGCTGCGCCGCGAGGTACGAAAGGTGCCGTTCCTCGGCGACCTGCCGGGAATCGGCGCCATCTTCCGCGGCGAGACGATGAGCCGCCGCAAGACCGATCTCGTGATTCTGCTGACGCCGACGATCATGACCCCCGCGCGCGTGGCGCCGTCTGTCGCCAAAGAGCTGGAACGCGTTCGTTAGGAGAACGATATGTACGAAGACTATTACGGGTTCACCGAAAAGCCGTTCAGCCTGACGCCGGACCCAAAGTATCTCTTCAAGAGCGAGTCGCACGCCAATGCGTACGAGCTGCTTCAGTACGCCGTTCGCCGCCGCGAAGGGTTCGTCGTCATCACCGGCGACATCGGCACCGGCAAGACCACTCTCTGCCGCGTGCTGCTGGAGGAGATCGACAGGAACACGTTCACGGCGCTCGTGCTGAACCCGTTCCTTTCCGAGGAAGATCTGCTGAAGCTGATTCTGCAGGACTTCGGCGTCGTGTCACGCGAAGACGTCAAGCGAGGCCGCCTCGCGAACGTCAGCAAGCAGGAGCTGATCGAGGCCATCTACGATTTTCTGCTCAGCCTGCTGCCCCTGCGCGCCACCGCCGTGCTGATCATCGACGAAGCGCAGAACCTCCCGATCCCCGTGCTCGAGCAGATTCGCATCCTGTCGAACCTCGAGACCGACAAGGACAAGCTGCTGCAGATCGTGCTCGTGGGACAGCTGAACCTTCAGCCGCTGCTGAAGGCGCCGCAGATGCGCCAGCTCGATCAGCGCGTCTCCATCCGCTATCAGCTGCGCCCGTTGACCCGCGACGAAGTGGCGTCGTATGTGTCTCATCGTCTGATGATCGCCGGCGGATCCGCGTCGGTGACGTTCCAGCCGAAGGCGCTCGACATGGTGCACCGGCGGACGGGCGGCATTCCGCGGCTGGTGAACCTCGTGTGCGATCGCTCGCTGCTCGCGGCGTACTCCGCACGCGCCAACCGTGTGTCGCCGGACATGGTGTATCAGGCCGCCGAGAATCTCGAGCTGGTCGAAGACCGGCCTTCACGCTTCGGCTGGTTTCGCCGCCGCGCCTCGGTGGTGGTTGCCGCAGCAGGTGCGACGGTCTCGCTAGCCGTGGCGGGTAGCTTCGTGGCGCCCGTTCTCCGTGCCTCGGCCACTGCTGATACGGAAGCGCCTGCGCCGGAGACGTTTCACGTGGAGGCGCCTGTTCCGGCCGCAGCGTCCGTTGACGCCGCCCCCGCGCCGGCGCCGGAACAATTGACGCCGGCGGCGGAACAGCCGGCACCACGATATTCGGTACTCGCGGCCTCGATTCCGATGGCGGACGTGTCGCGCGCCGACTCAGCGGCGAGTGCGCGGCTCGAGGCCGCGTTGCGGCAGCTGCAGGGCCAGGGCTACGATGTCCGGCTGGAGGACGTGGATTTGCGCGCGCGAGGCGAATGGCGCCGCGTGCTGGTAGGCACGTTCGCGACGCTGGCGGAGGCGAAAGCCGAAGCCGTCCGGCTGCACGAGATGGCTGCGTTCAGCGACGCGTATGTGATCGAGGACTAACCAGGAGTAATGAGCATCATCCTTGACGCGCTGCGTCGCGGGCGTGGACCAGAGATGTCGCGACCCAATCCCAATGCGGCGCAAACCGACGTCGTCCTGCAGACGCTCGGCTATGGGCGATTCAACCCTGCCTCGCCGTCCAGTCGACTCAAACGTTTCCTTGGCTATCTGGCGGCCGGTCTCCTGTGCGCGATCGTGTTGTGGGCCGTCGTCATCTGGACGGCGAAGGCGTATCTGACGCCGAATCCGACGGTGGTGTACAACGCCCCCGCCTCGGCACCGCCCGCCTCCGCGCCTTCAGGCGCTACGGCGGGCAAGCCTGTCGCACCCGCCGCACCGATCGCACTTGTCGCACCCCAATCATCCGCGGCCAAGCCGCCGCCTGCGGCCGCTGCCGACAGGCTTCCTGCCACTCAGCCGATCGTTCAGACCTCGCGGCGTCCCGAGGTGTCGGCGAGTGCGCCGACGCCGCCGACGGGCGCGCCGTCACGCACCGCGCTGTCCACGGCGGCCGGTGTCAGCAGCGCGACGGTCACGACCGGCGAGGACCATTTTGGGCGTGCCCTCATGTACCAGCGCATGGGCGACTTCGCCAACGCGCTCTTCCATTACAAGCAGCTGCTGCAGCGCGACGACCTCAACGCCGAAGCGCACAACAACCTGGGGCTGCTGTATCGCGACAAGGGGCTTGTGGAGGACGCCGTCAAGGAATTTCAGCGCGCCATCGCCATCGAACCGCGTTACGCGCGGGCGCGCAACAACCTCGGCGTGGCCTACCTGAATCAGGGCAAGCTGGATATGGCTGCGTCAGAGTTCCACACGGCGCTGGCGATCGATTCCAGGAACGTCGAGTCGCTTGTGAACCTCTCGACGGTCGAGAGAGAAGCGGGGCGCCGCGAAGGCGCCCGCGCCGCGCTCGTCCGCGCGCTGGAGATCGACACGCGCAACGCCGAGGCGCACTACAACTTTGCGCTGCTCGAAGACGAGACGGGCAACAGAGATCGGGCACTCGTTCACTATCGCGCGTTCCTGCAGCATGGTGCCGCCGGCTACCCCGCCTTGGTTGGAGAAGTACGGAAGCGCGTCGATAGTCTCGGCAGGTAATTTTCCAGTATTCTTCCTCCATGTCCGACCCAGTCGATCCCGAAATTTCGGCGCTCCTCCATGAGGACCGCGTGTTCGAGCCCCCCTCCGAGTTCCGCGCAACGGCCATCGTCGGCGACACGACACCCTACGAAGAAGCCGAGCGTGATTACGAAGGCTTCTGGGCGAAGTTTGCGTCCGAGCTCGAGTGGACCCGCACGTGGACGAAGGTTCTCGACTGGACCAATCCACCGCATGCGAAGTGGTTCGTCGGCGGTCAGATCAATGCGTCGGTCAATTGCGTCGATCGACACGTCAAGACCGCGCGCCGGAACAAAGCCGCCATCATCTGGGAAGGCGAGCCCGGCGATCGCCGGACGCTCACGTACTTCGATCTCTACCGCCAGGTCAGCGCGTGTGCCAACGTCCTGAAATCGCTCGGGGTCAGAAAGGGCGATCGCGTGGCGATCTACATGCCCCTGGTGCCCGAGCTCGCTATCGCGATGCTCGCCTGCGCGCGGATCGGCGCGCCGCACAGCATTGTGTTCGGCGGATTCAGCGCCGAGTCGCTGCGCGACCGCATCAACGACGCCCAGTGCAAGGTGCTCGTGACCGCCGATGGTGGATATCGAAGGGGCTCGGTCGTGCCGCTCAAGAAAATCGCGGACGAAGCCGTCGAAGGTACGCCTTCGATTGAACACATGATCGTGCTTCGCAGACTCCAGGCAGCGGACTCCAGGCTCCAGGCTCCAGACTCCAGGCCGGAAGTCCGAAGCCCGGAGCCAGAAGCCCGTCAAGTGCGCGAGCATGACTGGCATCAGCTACTTGCGAAGGCACCCTTGGACTGCGCGCCCGAGCCGATGGACTCCGAAGACCTTCTCTACATTCTTTACACGTCCGGCACGACGGGGAAGCCCAAGGGCATCATGCACACGACCGGCGGATATCTCACCGGCACGTACGCGACGGCGAAGTGGGTCTTCGATCTTAAGGAAGACGATGTATACTGGTGTACCGCCGATATCGGGTGGGTCACGGGCCACAGTTATGTTGTCTATGGCCCTCTCGCCAACGGCGCCACTGTCGTGATGTACGAAGGGGCACCGGACTGGCCGCAGAAAGACCGGCTGTGGGAGATCATCGAGCGGTACGGCGTGACCATCTTCTACACCGCGCCGACGGCGATCCGCGCGTTCATGAAGTGGGGCACCGACTGGCCGAAGCGCCGCAACCTGTCGGGTCTGAGGCTGCTGGGATCGGTTGGTGAGCCCATCAACCCCGAAGCGTGGATCTGGTACCACAAGAACATCGGCGGCGAGCGGTGCCCGATCGTCGACACGTGGTGGCAGACGGAGACCGGAATGATCATGATCACGCCGCTGCCTGGGATCACGCGGCTCAAGCCGGGTTCTGCGACGCAGCCCTTTCCAGGCATCAAAGCAGAAATCCGGACGGTATCCGGCGAGCCGATTGCAGTCGGGGGCGGGCTCCTTGCGCTGACCCGGCCGTGGCCCGCGATGCTTCGAGGAATCTACGGCGATCCCGAGCGCTTCGTGACGCAGTACTGGAGCAAATGGGATCGCGCCACGTACTTTACGGGCGATGGCGCCAAGCGCGACGAAGACGGATATTTCTGGGTGCTCGGCCGCGTGGACGACGTGATTAACGTGGCGGGACATCGGATCGGGACGATGGAAATCGAGAGCGCGCTCGTCGATCACCCGAAAGTGGCGGAGGCCGCCGTCGTCGGCCGCGCGCACGAGCTGAAGGGGCAGGCCATTTCAGCGTTCGTCATCCTGAAGGAAGGGAACGTCGCGAGCCCGGCGCTGATGGCTGAGCTCAAAGAGCATGTTGTCAAGAAAATCGGGGCGATCGCGCGGCCCGAGGACATTCTCTTCGCAGCGGATCTTCCCAAGACCCGCTCGGGCAAAATCATGCGGCGCCTTTTGAAGGATATCGCCGAAGGCAAGGCGCTGGGCGATACCACCACGCTGGCCGATCCCAGCGTGATTGCCAAATTGAAGACCGAGTACGAGGAGGCGGGCTAGTACCGCCTACCGGACCCGGTCCGGCGTGCCGAAATTATGAGGTGGGGCCACGTGTGCGACGGACCGGAATAGACCTGTCTCCTGCCAGATGCATCGTCGTCGACGCTGAGACGTCCGGACGCCGCCGCAAGGGCGACCCCGGCACGCTGCGCGTCCATCACTTCGCATCGCTTTCCAGTGCCGACAGCAGGGCGCTGACGGCGGAGCTGAAGGTGCTTGTCGAGCGGAAGGCGTTTCCGCGTCGCGCGTGGGTGAATCTGTGGGAGGTCAGGAGCAGCCACCAGTACGTGCTGCTGCCGTCGGGCCAGGCATCCGAGCTCGAATCGATGGTGCGACACCACGGCGCCTCCGCGCTGGGGATGACGGACGCCGAGGTCACCGTGGCCACGACGATCGGATCGACGCGCGGCGAGCCGGGCCACCACTCGAAAACGGAAGTCTCGTTCTTCGCCGCGGGCTCCCAGGACGTACGGGAGCGGCTGAGGCCGCTCGTCGAAGCGGGTTTCGAAATCGAGGGTGTGACGACCCCGTGTGGCGCGCTCTGGTCGCAGGCGAGATTACGCCGGCCCTCGCTGCCAGGAGAGGTCCACGCACACGTGGCCCTCGGTGTTACACAGTCGGCGCTTGGCATCTTCAGCAACGGGTCCCTGCTGTACGGGCGCGATCTTGACTGGGGCTACGCCACGCCGACGCTCGGTGCGCCCGCGCCGATGAATCGAGAAGATCTCGCCGGACGATTGTCCGCGGAGCTGCGTCGCTCGTTTCTCTACCTGAAGCAGTACTGGGAAGAAGAGGTTTCACAGATTCTCCTGTGCGGCGACATGCCGGAAATTCGATCGCTGACCGCGCCGCTGATCGAGCGATTGAACATCGAAGTGGAAACACTCGATACCCTGGAAGGCATCGACACAGCATCGCTTCCTGTGGGTTTTGGCGAACAGGCGGCAACCTACCGCCTGGCATCTTCGATCGCGGCCGAGCCTCCGCCTGTGAATCTCCTACCCGTGGAGATTACCGCCGACCGCCCGTCTCAAACAGGCCCGCGCATTTTCGTGGCTGGGACCGCGGCCGCGGTTGCGCTCGGTGCCTTCCTCTACGCGCAGGCAAGCGCCGCCCGCGCCGAAGCCGATCGTCAGTTGACGTTAGTGCGACGCGAGATCTCGCTGTTGCAGCCGGCCGTCTCCGCGCTCGCTGCCTCGCAGGTGCTCCCGAAGACCGAACCGGTTCAGCGCGCTGCGCTCAGCGCGCTGGACGCCCAGGGGCCATCGATGGCTCGACTGCTCGAGGCGTTGGCGAATGCCGCGCCGAGTGACGTGACTGTGGAATCGTTGCGCGCCCTGCCTGACGGCGACGCGTGGAGCGTCGCGATCGAAGCATTCGCGGCCGGCCCCGATTTCGTCCGGGCGCGTGACGCATCAGAGAGTTTTCTTCGAGCGCTTGAAGCATCGACGTCGTTCGGGGCACCGCTCCAGCCGCCGACCCGGCGAATTGTCGATGGCAAACGGAGCGGGATCGAACTCGCCGCCGCGTACAGGGTGCGCAAATGAGGAGCCTGACCACCACTATGGCGGCCGTGGGCCCCGTCGTTATCTTCGGTGTTCTCTACATGCTTGCGATTGAGCCTCAGCGCGCCGCGGCCCGTGCCGTCCAGCAGGAGCTCGCAGATGCCAACGCGAAGCTCGGCAAGGAGCGCGCGTTCGTTCGGCGCGCGCCGAGCACTAATCAGCTATCGCCGATCAGTCAGTTTGAATCGCGCACGCCCGATACCGGGAGCGCCGGGGAAGTACCCCAGGCGCTCGAAGCGCTTCTGAACAGCCCGGCTGTGGGTGGCGTGGCGGATCTGTCCATTGAGACGGGCGCTGCGACGTTCGGCCCGCAGTTGGTTTCTACGCCGGTGACCATGTCGTTTGACGCACGCTATGATCAGATAGGCCGTTTCTTCTGGAACCTCCGGACGCTGCCGACGACCTTCGAGCTCCGCTCTGTCGAGTTGACGCCGGGTCGCGCGCCGTCCACGCACGCAAGCGTCGTCCTCTTTGTCAGGCAACGCAAGGCCGACCTTTCGTCGGCTCCGGAGGAGAAACCGAACCCGTTCACGCCAGCGGCGGAGGTGCCGTCGGCCGCTCTGGCGCGGCGCGAACGCGTCCCACCGCAACGCGATCCGGTCGTCAGCAGCATCCTCTTCTCGAGTCGGCGGCGCGTAGCGCTCATCGACGGCCGCATCGTGAGAGTGGGGGATCGAGTTGGATCGGCGGTGGTGCGTTCCATCGAGCCCGACGCGGTCGTCATTGTCACCGCGGAGGGGCTACCGCGGCGTTTGGAGCTCGACCGCCCGGCCTTCCCCACGGCCGGGCGGTGATCGTTACCGGTTCGTGGTATTCCGATGTGATGCGTTGTGGGGAATCTGTTGATCGCCATGTAAGATGGGAACCGTCCTGCGACGCCGCTCGTATCAGTCACCATGGCACTCATTGAAACCCACGATCTTTGGAAGACCTACCTCATGGGCGAGGAAGAGATTCACGCGCTCAGGGGCGTGTCGACGTCCATCGAGAGCGGAGAGTACGTGGCCATCATGGGACCGTCGGGATCGGGCAAGTCCACGCTCATGAACCTGATCGGCTGCCTCGACACCCCCAGCAAAGGCAGCTACCTGCTGAACGGGCACGAAGTGGCGCGCATGAACGACAACGAGCTGGCGCGCATCCGCAACGAGGAAATCGGGTTCGTGTTCCAGACCTTCAACCTGCTGCCTCGGGCGACCGCCCTTCACAACGTCGAACTGCCCCTCGTGTACGCCGGCGTGCCCGCCGCCGATCGCCAGGCGCGCGCGAAGGCGGCGCTCGACAAGGTCGAGCTCACGAGCCGCATGTCGCATCGTCCTAACGAGCTGTCGGGTGGACAGCGGCAGCGCGTCGCGATCGCGCGGGCGCTGGTGAACAACCCCTCGATCCTGCTGGCCGACGAACCGACCGGGAACCTCGACTCGAAGACCGGCGCCGAGATCATGGGCCTGTTCGCGCGCCTTCACGAGGGCGGCAACACCATCATCCTCGTGACGCACGAAGCGGACGTGGCCGCATACGCGCATCGCACGCTGCATCTGCGCGACGGCGTGGTCGAGAGAGACGTCCACGAAAAGCGTGCCCCGGCAGCTCGTCAGACTGCGGCCCAGTGACCCGGGTCGACTTCGCGCAGCGGGGCGTCGACGTTCATATCCTTCGGGTTCAGCAGGATGCGCACGGGCCTGTGATCGGGGTCGGGAACCGGTATCGCCGAGAGCAGCGCTTTCGTGTAGGCGTGCTGCGGGTTGATGAAAAGCCGTGCCGTGTCGGCCATCTCGACGATGCGGCCGAGATACATGACCGCCGTGCGGCGGCAGATGTGCTCGACCAGGCGAAGGTCGTGAGCGATGAACAGGTACGCCAGGCCGAGCTTCTGCTGAAGCTCTATGAGCAGATTGACCACCTGCGCCTGAATCGACACATCGAGCGCCGACACCGGCTCGTCGGCGATGATGAAAGACGGATTCAGGGCGAGCGCCCGGGCGACGCCGATGCGCTGCCGCTGTCCGCCACTGAACTCGTGGGGGTAACGATTGATGGTTGTGGGATCCAATCCGACGAGGCGGTAGAGATCGGCGACGCGCGCCCTCCGTTCCTCGCGGCTACCCATCTTGTGGATGATGAGAGGCTCCTCGATAATCTGTCGGACGCGCATACGAGGGTTCAGCGACGAATACGGATCCTGAAACACGATCTGCATGTGTCGGCGGGCCTGACGAAGCTCCTCGCGCGAGAACTTGAGCACGTTCTGGCCGCGGAAAAGCACCTCGCCCGACGTCGGCTCAATCAAGCGAAGAATGCATCGCCCCGTCGTGGTCTTCCCGCTGCCCGACTCACCCACGAGCCCGAAGGTTTCCCCTTCATCCACCGTGAAGCTTACGTCGCTGACTGCGCGGACGACGCTGGGCCTGGTGAGAAACCCTTCACGTCGAGTGAACTGCTTGACCAGATGACGGACCTCGACGAGCGGCGCCATCAGGCCCGCCTCGGGTCGTAGAGATAGCAGCGCGCGCGCTGATCCGGCCCGACGGCGTACGGCGGGGGGGGCGCCGTGGGGCACAGTTCGAAGCGGTTCGGACATCGCGGCTCGAAGGCGCAACCCGGGGGAAGGTTCGCCAGGTTCGGGACCGTACCCTCGATGGCCTGAAGCCGCTGCCCGGGCGTGCCGCCAGGAATCGACGCGAGGAGGCCGCGGGTGTACGGATGCGCCGGCGATCGAAACACCTGGCGCATCGGACCCTCTTCCACGATCCGTCCGGCATACATGACCGCGACCCGATCGGCGTGACCCGCCACGACGCCGAGGTCATGCGTGATGAGCAGCAGCGCGAGGTGGAACTTCTCTTTCATCTCCTGTAGCAGATCGAGAATCTCCGCCTGGATCGTCACGTCGAGCGCGGTCGTCGGCTCATCCGCGATGAGCAGCACCGGCTGGCAGGCGAGCGCGATGGCGATGAGCACGCGCTGGCGCATTCCTCCCGACAACTGGTGCGGATAATCGCGCAGGCGCCGTGCCGGATCCGGAAGCCGCACCGCTCCGAGCAGTTCCAGAGCCTTGCCGCGCGCCTCGGACCGTCTCACCTTACGATGGACCAGCAGCGCTTCCGCAATTTGATCGCCGATGGTGAAGACCGGATTCAGCGCCGTCATCGGCTCCTGAAAAATGAAGCCGATCTCTGCGCCGCGGATCGCGCGCATGTCGCGTTCGCTGAGCTCGAGCAGATCGTGCCGGCCGTTGAAGCTGATGGGCCCCCCCTGAATCTGCCCCGGCGGTTGAACGAGGCGAAGGATCGACAGGGCGGTCATCGACTTGCCGCTTCCGGACTCGCCGACGATGCCGAGCGTCTCGCCGCGCCGTAGCTCAAAACCCACCTGGTCGACCGCGCGCACGACCCCCGTGGAGATCTTGAAGGTGGTGGTCAGCGCCTCGACGCGCAGAAGGGGTTGCTCGGCAGTCATGGCGCGATAGCTAAGCAGACAAGCGATGGTATCAAGATCCGGAGCGTCAGCGACGGCAGCGCGTTGGGGGTGGGGCCCCAACGCGGCCTAAACAACAAACGTCTCGCGATGTTCGCCGAACACCGCTCGCAGGGTATCCGAGATTTCTCCGACCGTCGCCTTGGCGAGCACCGCCGCAATAATGGGAGGCATCAGGTTCGCGCTTCCCTCGGCGGCGCGGCGAACAGAATCGAGCGATGCCCGCCACGCGCCGGGGTCACGCGCGGCGCGGAGGGACCGCACCCGCTCCTGCTGGACGCGCTCGATGTCGGGGTCGATGGTAAAGGTCGGAATCGTCGCGGCCTCCTCCGTCTGAAAGCGTGTCACGCCGACGACCGTCGACTCACCCGTGTCGATCGCGCGCTGCGCGCGGAACGCCGACTCCTGAATCTCGCGTTGAATCATCCCCGACTCGATTGCGGCCAGCGTGCCGCCGCTCGTATCGATGTGTTTCAGCAGCGCGCGCGCCGCCTCCTCGATGTCGTTGGTCCGCCGTTCGATCTCATATGAGCCGCCGACCGGATCGACGGTGTTCGCCACCCCCGACTCGAAGGCGACGATTTGCTGCGTGCGCAATGCCAGCGTCGCAGAGTCTTCCGTCGGAAGCGCAAGCGCTTCGTCGCGCCCGTTGCAGTGCAGAGATTGCGCGCCCCCGAGGACCGCGGCCAGCGCCTGCACCGTCACGCGCACCAGGTTGTTGTCGGGCTGCTGAGCCGTGAGCGTGCTGCCCGCGGTCTGCGCATGGAAGCGGAGCTGCTGCGCGCGCGGATTCGATACGTCGAAGCGGTCCTTCATGATGCGCGCCCACAGGCGTCGCGCCGCGCGGAACTTCGCGATTTCTTCGAGAAAGTCGTTGTGCGCGGCAAAGAAGAAGGACATGCGCCCGCCGAGCGATTCCGGCGACAGCCCGCGAGCGCGGCCCGCTTCGATGTAGGCGATGCCGTTCGCCAGCGTGAACGCGACTTCCTGCACCGCTGTCGAGCCGGCCTCGCGAATGTGGTAGCCGCTCACCGAAATCGCATTCCACTGAGGGAGCTCCCGCTCGCAGAACGAGAAAATGTCGGTGACCAGCCGCAGCGACGCCTGAGGGGGATAGATGTAGGTGCCGCGCGCGAGGTATTCCTTCAGGATATCGTTCTGCACGGTGCCCGATAGCTGCCCGCGCGGCACGCCGTGACGATCCGCCAGCGCCACGTACATCGCGAGCAGGATGGTCGCCGTCGAGTTGATCGTCATCGATGTCGAGACGCGGTCGAGCGGAATCTCTTTGAACAGCTCCGCCATGTCATCGAGGCTGTCGATCGCCACGCCGACGCGCCCCACTTCGCCTGCGGCCAGCGTGTGGTCGGAGTCATACCCCATTTGGGTGGGAAGGTCGAACGCGACGCTGAGACCGGTCACACCCTGCCCCAGAAGGTGCCTGTAGCGCTGGTTGGACCCGCTGGCCGTGCCGAACCCGGCATACTGCCGCATCGTCCACAGCCGGCCGCGATACATCGTGGACTGAATGCCACGCGTGAAGGGAAACTGGCCCGGCAGGCCGAGATCCCGGTCGGGATCGAAGCCCGCGAGATCGGCCGGAACGCGAGAAGAATCAACCATATAAGGCAGTACTGGGGATTCTATCGTTTCTTGACACCACAGAATCACGGGCCTACAATGAAACTCGTCCTTTCCCGAGACCGTTATTCTGAAAAAATGACCGAGCAGGTGGACAGATTCCTGTCGAGCCAATGGTGTAGGCGGGAATTCGATTGCGATACGCCCACCCGAGAACACCACTTGTAGGGGTCTGAGCCCCGAGATGGAGGATCAATCAATGGATGACACCGTGAACCGGCTGGCCCGAGAGCTCGCCGATGCCATTGCTGCCGCCGTTGCAGATGATCCTCAAGTCGAGGCGTGCCGAGAGAAGGCGCGCGCGGCGGGGTTTGAAATGAAGGTCACCCTTGAAGCGGTCGTCGGCTTCGTCAACCGCACGAGCACCACCGAAAAGGGCGGTGCCATCGTCAAGGTTCCGGCCGCCGCCAAGGTGGCCGCCCGCAAGTCCCAGGACATGACGGCGAACGACCGCCGGTTCCTCCGCTCGCTGCGAATCGCCGCGGACGAGCAGCCCAAGAAGGAAGAAGTTGAGTAAAGCAGGGATTGGGGACCAGGGATTAGGGACTAGCGGGCAGAGCTAGTCCCCAATCACCAATCCCTACTCCCTAGATCATTCTCAGATCTTTTCCCGTCATTTCCACTGGAGCCGGCACCCCCAGCATCGCAATCATCGTCGGCGCGATATCCCTTAACGATCCTCCCTCGCGCAGGCGCAGCCCTTTCACATTCTCGACCACGATTACGGGCACCGGGTTGCACGTATGCGCCGTGTGCGGTTCGTTGAGCTCCGTGTTCCACATCTCCTCGGCGTTGCCGTGGTCGGACGTGACAATCAGGGTCCCGTCAGCATCGCGCACCGCCCGGACGATGCGGCCCAGGCAGTGATCGATCGTCTCCACCGCCTTCACCGCCGCTTCCATGTTGCCGGTGTGCCCGACCATGTCGGCGTTCGCGAAGTTGCAGATGATTACGTCGTGCCTGCGTAATTCCACGTCGCTGACGAGGGTGTCGGTAATCCCCTTCGCGCTCATCTCAGGCTGCAGATCGTAGGTGGGCACCTTTGGCGAAGGCACAAGAATGCGATCCTCTCCGGGATAGGGCGTTTCGATTCCGCAGTTGAAGAAGTAGCTGACGTGCGGATATTTCTCGGTCTCCGCCACGCGCAGGTTCGTCAGGTTCTGCGCGGCCATCACCTCAGCGAACGACCCGCTCAGCGACTGCGGCGGAGAGGCGACAGGGAACGTGAACGTCCTGTCGTACTGCGTCATCGTGGTCATCGAGATCTTGTGAGGAGGCCGGCGCTCGAAACCATCGAAGTCGTCAAATGCCAGCGCCCGCGTGAGCTGCCTGGCGCGATCCGATCTGAAGTTGAAGAAGATCACGCTGTCCCCCCCGCGAATCGGCCCGACCGGCTGACCGTTGGCATCGACGATGGTGCCGGGGTCGATAAATTCGTCGCTCACGCCCGCCTCGTAGGACTTCCGGATGAACTCGACGGCCGACGTGGCTCGGTGGGGTCCGGCTTCAGCCGGACCTGCACCCACAATCGCATCGTACGCCCTCTTCGTGCGCTCCCACCGGTTGTCGCGATCCATGGCGTAATAGCGGCCTCCGACAGAGGCAATGCGTCCGGTCCCCGCCTTGTGCATCACCTGCTCGAGCTCGCCGATAAACCCCGCGCCCCCCGCTGGCGAGGTGTCGCGCCCGTCGGTGAAGGCCTGCACGAACACGCGCTTCACCCGACGACGCGCCGCCATCTCGACGAGGGCGTAGAGGTGCCGCGTGTGGCTGTGGATGCCGTTGGGGGAGACAAGGCCCATCAAATGCAGCGCGTGGGCGTCGCCGTCGCATCGGGTCATCGCCTCGACGAGCGCGGGCTTCTCGAAGAAGTCGCGGTCTGTGATGCTCTTGTCGATGCGCGTCAGATCCTGATAGACGACACGGCCAGCGCCCATCGTGATGTGGCCGACCTCGGAGTTGCCCATCTGGCCCGCCGGCAACCCGACGATCTCTCCCGACGCCTGGAGGGAGGAATGCGGGAAGCGATCGAGCAGCTCGAGGTACGTCGGCGTCCGCGCCAGCTGAATCGCGTTGCCTTCCCGCTCTTCGCGCAACCCCCAGCCGTCAAGGATCACGAGGACAAGAGGCCCAGGCCTGCCCTGCGCCGCGTCGAAGGATTTCATGATCGTGCGGCGAGCTGGCGGATGGCCTTTCTTCCCGCGTAGCGGCCGCCGCTGCCCAGTGCTTCTTCAATCCGCAGGAGCTGGTTGTACTTTGCGACACGATCGGTGCGGCTCGCCGAGCCGGTTTTGATCTGGCCGGCGTTGGTGGCGACCGCAAGATCGGCGATCGTGACGTCTTCGGTCTCTCCCGAGCGGTGCGACACGATGCGCGCGTAGTTGGCATCGCGCGCCATGGCCATGGCCTCGAGCGTCTCGGTCAGCGTGCCGATCTGGTTGACCTTGACGAGCAGGGCGTTGCCGACCTTCTCGTCGATGCCCCGCTTCAGGATCTCGGGATTGGTCACGAACACGTCGTCTCCGACCAGCTGCACCTTGTCGCCGATCTCTTTCGTCAGCAGTTTCCAGCCGGTCCAGTCGCTTTCGGCCACGCCGTCTTCTATGGAGATGATGGGGTAGTCGCGCGACCACTCAACCAGCATGGCCACCATCTCTTCGATGCTGCGCGCCGGTTCTCCCGACTTCTTGAAGACGTAGCGGCCGTTCTCCCACATCTCGCTCGACGCGACGTCGAGAGCCAGAAACACGTCGCTGCCGGCTTTGTAGCCGGCGTTGGCGACCGCTTCGAGCACCAGCTCGAGCGCCTCGCGGTTGGACTTCAGGCTCGGCGCGAATCCACCCTCATCGCCCACGCCCGTCGCAAGACCGCGCTTCTTCAGCGACGATCGGAGCGAGTGGAAAATCTCGGCGCCTGTGCGCAGAGCCTCGGCGAACGTCTGCGCACCGATCGGCATCACCATGAACTCCTGGACGTCGACGTTCGAGTCTGCATGGGCGCCGCCGTTGAGGATGTTCATCATCGGCACCGGCAGCAGCCGCTCGCCGCTTCCTTCGGCGAGGTGCACGTAGAGCGGCGTCTTCGCGTCGGCTGCGGCCGCATGCGCGGCGGCCATCGACGCGCCGAGAATAGCGTTCGCGCCGAGCCGGCTCTTCGTCGGCGTGCCGTCGAGCTCGATCATCCTTCGGTCGAGTGCGCGCTGGTCGAGTTCGACGCCCGTGACGGCCTTGGCGATTTCGCCGTTCACGTTGGCGACGGCCTTCAGCACGCCCTTGCCGAGGTAGCGCTTCTTATCGCCGTCCCGCAGCTCCAGCGCTTCGCGCTCTCCGGTCGAGGCGCCGGACGGTACCGCGGCGCGCCCGAGGGCCCCGCTCTGCAACCGGACTTCCACTTCAACAGTCGGATTCCCGCGAGAATCCAGAATTTCTCTTCCGTGCACACTGGCGATTTTCAAATCTTATCTCCCGTCGTCTTCGGCTTCGATGCGGAGGGCTTCTTCGCTGATGGGCTCAACAAGCGGGTCGTCGTCTCCGGTGACGACGACAACTCCGAGATCCGTCACGGTATGTCGCTTTCGATCTTCTTCGGGGTTGAATCCGATGACCGCACCGCGCGGAATGAGCACGTCGCGGTCGATGATGGCGCGGCGAATGCGCGCGTGGCGACCGATGCGCACGCCGGGCATCAGGATGCACTGCTCGATCTCGCCGTAGCTGTGCACGCGAACGTTCGGGCACAGCACGCTGCCCACGACGCGGCTCCCCGAAATGATGCAGCCTGGTGAGATGATCGAGTCGAGCGCCTCGCCGGCGCGCCGCCCCTTTTCCGCGAACACGAACTTCGCGGGCGGCGCCTGCGGCTGGTAGGTGCGCATCGGCCACTCGGGATCGTAGAGGTTGAACTCCGGGTCGACGCCGCAGAGATCCATGTTCGCGTCAAAAAACGCATCGAGCGTGCCGATGTCGCGCCAGTATTTCGACACTTTCTTGTTCTCGTCGTAAAAACGGTACGCGTAGGTCGGCAGCTCGGTGATCAGCGCGGGGATGATGTCCTTGCCGAAGTCGTGGCTCGACGGCCGCGCCGCGTCGGCCTCGAGCGCTTTCAGCAGGATATCGGTGTCGAAGATGTAAATCCCCATCGATCCGAGCGCACAATCGGGCGAGCCCGGGATCGTCGGGGCGTTCGTCGATTTCTCGATAAAACCGGTGACCTTGTCCTGCTCGTCGACCGACAGGACCCCGAATCGATAGGCTTCCTGAATCGGAATCTCGATGGAGGCGAGCGTGACCGCCGCGCCCCGCTCCTTGTGAAAGCGGAGCATCTTGGCGTAGTCCATCTTGTAGACGTGGTCGCCAGAGAGCACGATGACGTGCTGCGGCGTTTCCTGGACGATTGAGTAGAGATTCTGATAGACCGCGTCAGCCGTGCCTTGGTACCAATGCTCGCTTACCCGCTTTTGCGGCGGAAGAATCTCGACGAACTCGCCGAGCTCTTCCGAGACGATGTTCCAGCCCATTCGGATGTGACGGTTGAGCGAGAGCGACTTGTACTGGGTCGCGATGAAAATGCGGCGCAGCCCGGAATTGATGCAGTTGCTCAACGTGAAGTCGATGATGCGGTACGGGCCGCCGAAAAAGACCGCCGGCTTTGCGCGATCTCTGGTGAGCGGGTACAGCCGCTCTCCCGCCCCCCCGGCGAGCAGAATGACCAGCGCGTCGTCAACCACGATAGAACCCTTGATCAGAAAGAGTTCGGACGCAACCCGTTTGACTTGATTCGTGACACCGTCCTATCATCATAAATTACGCTTTTCGGCTTTTAAGTTTGAATTACAGGAGATTTTTGAGATGAACTTCCGTCGCGCTTTCGCAGTCTTCGGTGCGCTGGCCTTCACGGCATCCCTCACGACCGGCTCCTACGCGCAAGAGAAGAATCAGGAACAAGGGCAGAGAAAGCTCAGCAATGACGAGCGGCGCGAATATGTGGCGCTGAACGAACTCGTGGACGCCGTGATTGCCGGCAAACAGCCGGCTCCCGCCGACCTCAAACTCAAGTTTCAGAACCACTTCCTGAAGTCGAACGACAGTGTCTACATCCCCTACATCGTCGAGGTCGGCGGCGGCACGTTCAACTCCTTCCCGGTTGCGATGTACGTGCGCGCGGTGCAGAAGGCTCCGGCCGCCGGAGCGGGTCCCGCAAGCGCGCCCGCGAAGCCCGGCGACAAGCCTGCTGACTGGCCGTTCGCGGACGTCTACTTCCTGAACGAGAAGAACGTGACGACCGCGGCGGACGTGACCGAAGTTCCCCGCGCGCTTGCCCTCCCTCCCGGCGAATACACGCTGTATGTCGCCATGCGCGAGCGCCAGCCGAAGGACAAGAAGCAGGGTCCGCCGAAAGCGGTGGTCTTCGCGCAGCCGTTGTCGGTTCCCGACATGAACAAGGGCCTGACGACGAGCAGCGTCATCCTGGCCAGGGCGCTGGACCCGGCCCCGGAGCAGCTGACGGGCCAGCAGCAGCTCGAGCAGCCCTTCACGATTTCGGGCTACCGGGTCACCCCGGCCTTCACCCCGACCATCCCGCAATCTGGGGAGCTTTTGTTCGTGTTTTTCATTTATAATGAAGGGGTCGCCGCCAGCGGAAAGCCGGATCTGGACGTGGAGTACAATTTCTTCCGCGCCGCGGAAGAAAAGCCGTTTACGAAGCTCGCCACGCAGTCGTTCAACGCAACGACGCTGCCGGGCCAGTTCGACCTGAACGCGGGCCACCAGGTGTTCGTCGGCCAGGGAATTCCGCTCAAGAGCCCGGCGATGACGTTCGCGCCGGGTGACTACCGGCTGGAAATCAAGATTACCGATAAGACCAACAGTCAAACGATTACGCGGAACGTTCCGTTCACCGTCTTGTAGGCGCGTTCGTCAATTGAAAAGTGTGGGGGAGGGTTCATGACCCGGTTGTTCCCTGCGGCGGCTATCGCGGTGCTCGTGCTTGGCGCCGGGGCTGCGTACCCGCAGACTCCTTCCACGGAAGCTCGCTCGCCGCGGAACGCGTTTCCGGCCGGCAGCATCGAAGGCCGGGTGCTCGACGACACGCAGGTTCCCATACCGGGCGCCATGGTCTCGGTCATCGGCCGGACCACCGCGGCCGCAAGCACGGACCGCGACGGACGCTACACACTGCGAGAGCTTCCCTACGGTCCCTATATTCTCAGCGTGCACTCGCGCGGCTATTTCAAGTCGCGCGGGCGCACGGTTCACCTCACCACGACCAACGTGGCAGTTCCCGAAATACGGCTGGCGCGGGCGAGTGCGCCGAAGGCTCCGGTCGTCATGGCCGAGACCGTTCCCGTCGTGCCCGTCGTTCCCACCACGCAGCTCGCTGGATTCAGCCTCGAGGCGGCGCAGCCCGCCGCGAAACCTGCGGGTACGGTCGAGGACGCCGATGAGAGCGGAGCGGGGGAAACCGCCTGGCGGCTGCGGCATCTTCCACGCAGCATTTTGAAGGACGCTGCCACCGACGCCGTCTGGGCCGACAGCGGAGAACTCGAGCCCGCACGGTGGCTGGGCGGGCACTCAGGTTCGCTGGTTCCCATCGCCTTCTTCAGCGATCTTCCGCTGTCGGGGCAGGTGAACCTGATGACGATTGAATCATTCCACCGGCCCGGTGAAATCTTCGCCGCCAACGCCGCGCGCAGCGTCGCGTTCCTGTCGGTCAATACCCAGGCGGCCGGCGGTGCCTGGTCGATGCAGGGCGCGATGACGCAAGGCGATTTGTCGTCATGGATCGTCGCCGGATCTTACAAATCGATTGAGTCCGCGAATCACGCGTACGAGCTGGGGCTGTCCTACAGCACGCAGCGCTACGACGGCGGAAATGCGGCAGCGCTCGGCGCCATTCGCGACAGTGCAAGGAATGTCGGCAGCGTGTACGGGTACGACGAGTGGACCGTGTCGCCGCGGCTGGTGCTTGGATACGGTACCGGCTACGCGCGGTATGACTATCTCGGCGGCTCGGGAGTCTGGAGCCCGCGCCTCAGCGTCACAGTGCCGCTGAACGGAGTCCGCGTCAAGGCGCTCGCATCGCAGCGGGCGGTCGTACCCGGCGCCGAGGAATTCGCGCCGTCGGTGACTGGTGTGTGGTTGCCTCCCGAGCGGACGTTCTCGTCGCTCGCTCATGACGGTCGGTTCACCGCTGAGCAGACCCGTCACCTGCAGTTGTCGATCGAGCGCGACCTGGCACCGGGGGTCACCGTCTCGCTGCGTGGCTTCGATCAGCAGACCACCGATCAACTCATTGAAATCTTTGATGCCGTCCCGGGGCGCGTCGAGGCGCCGCTTGGTCATTACTACGTGGCAACCGCAGGCAACATCGACGCCCGCGGCTGGGGCGTGGGGATGACGCAGGAAGTCCCCGGCTACCTTCGCGGCAGCATCGAGTACACGGTGTCGACGGCGTACTGGGCCCAGGTGGGGGACGGCTCCATCGTGCGCGCGGTCCGGTCGCTGCCGTTGAGCGCGGAAAGAGTTCACGATCTGCACACATCGGTCGAAGCCACGATCCCACAGACGGCGACCCGGCTGTTTGCGACCTATCGCGTCAACACCGCATTCTGGAGCGCCGAGCCGGACGCGCACCTGCGCTCTACGGCGAACGCGCGGTTCAACGTTCGTGTGAATCAGGCGCTGCCCTTCCTCCGTTTTTCCAACACGGACTGGGAAGCGCTGGTCGACGTCCGCAACATGTTCCGAGAGGCGGCCGCTGAGGCCTCGATCTACGACGAAGCGCTCGCGATCCGCGCCCCCAAGCGCATCGTCGGAGGCCTGCTGGTCAAGTTCTAGAGGGGTCCCCGTCCCTTTCTTTCTTCCTTTCCGACGGCATTAGAATTCAAAATTGTGGATCTTTTCATCCATTTGCATGGATTTTCCACAGCTAGTAGCCGATAAGTTACTGTAGATAAAAGGATTATTGGGGTATGGGCTTTGCAGTTCCAAGGCTATCCCATGGCCTAACTAGATGAAAAGTCAACCCCGTCGAACGCACCGGCGTCCGTTGGCAGGGTGGAGCCTCTTTGCCCTGGTCGGAGTCCTGCTTTGCTTCGGCGCCCTGAACATCGCGGTGCGCGCGACCTCGCACAAGCTCGAGGACGGCGTGCTGTGGGAAGCGCGCCCCGAGGGTGTCACAGCTGCGGACGTGGCGGCGCACGGCGGCGCGAAGGCTGCCGGTATCCGGCCGGGCGATGTGCTCATCGCTATCGACGGCGTTCCTCTGGAGAGCGTCGATGCGGTTCATCACGCGCTGGGTCAGGCAACGGAGTCAGACCCGCTGTCCTATACGGTGCTCCGCCTGGGCGAGCGCACCATGCTCAACGTTGACGTCGCACCTGTTCCGGGCGGCAACCCCACGCTGTACGTCATCGGCGCCGCGATCGGAATCTTCACGCTGCTCGTCGGCGCCTCCGTGCGGCTGCGCCGGCCCAGCGATCCTGCGACCCTGCACTTCTTCTGGCTGTGCCTCGCGTTTTTCGGCACACTGACGTTCTCGTTCAGCCGGCTCGATCGGCTCGACTGGTACTTCTACTGGGCGGATGTCGTCGCCACCCTCCTCCTCGCACCACTGTTCCTGCATTTCACGCTCGTCTTTCCCGATCGTCCATCCGCATGGATTCGGGGCCGCGGACGGCGTCTCGTGGCGCTGTTTTATGCCGCCGCTGTCCTGCTGTTCGCCGTGAACGTGCTCGCCGTCGGCCGGCTCTCCACAAACACGCCGCTCTATTCGCGCGTGCTGACGCTGCTCGATCAACTCGAGCCGTTGTATCTCTCGATCTTCATGATTGCGGGCCTGGTCGTGCTGATGCGCGCCATGGATCGCGTGCGGTCGGCGACCGCACGCCGCCAGCTGCGGTGGATCATCTGGGGCACCGCATTCGGGGCTGGCCCATTCGCGTTCGGCTACGCCCTGCCGTATGCGCTGGGCCTGCGCACGTCGCTGCCGATGGAGCTGTCGGTGATTCCGCTCAGCCTCGTGCCGCTCGCCTTCGCGTCGGCGCTGATCCGCTACCGGCTGATGGATGTCGAGGTCATCGTCAAGCGCAGCCTGGTGTACACGGCGGTGATTCTCGCCATCTTCACGATTTACGCCACACTGCTCCGGCTTGCGGGCGTCGTGTTTCTCGACGCGGCCGAGCGTCACAACATGATCATCGCGATGCTCGCGACGATCGTGGTCGTGCTGCTCTTCAGCCCCGTCAAGAGCGCCATTCAGAACGCGCTCGACCGCGCCTTCTATCGGGACCAATACGACTATCGCAGAGCGCTCGTCGGATTTGCGCGCGACCTCAACAGCGACCTCGATCTCGATCGGCTCGGGGAGCGGCTTGTCGCGCGTGTTCGCGACACGTTCGTGATCGATCGGATGGCGCTGCTGCTGGTCGACGAAGCGTCCGGCAACTACGAAGTCATCCGCGCCGAAGGGTTCGGCGATCTTTCGGTGCCCGGCTTGAGCCGGCACTCGCAACTCGCCGCGAGCCTGGCCGGCGGGATGGCGCTGTCGCTCGACGATCCGACCCTCCACGGCGCGTTTCCGCCGGAGGAGATTGCGTTCTGGCGGCTCCGCGGCGTGCACTACTTCGTGCCGTGCGTGTCGAAGGGTGGAACGATTGCAGTGCTTGCGCTCGGCCAGCGGGGCCAGGGCGAGCCGCTCAGCAGCGAGGACTTGGGTCTGCTGTCAGCCGTTGGCAGCCATGTCGCGACGGCGCTCGAGAACGGGCGCCTCTACCGGCAGCTCCAGCTGAAAGCGAGCGAACTGCAGCGGCTCCAGGAGTTCAACGAGAACATCGTGGAGTCGCTCGATAACGGGCTCGTCGTCGAGGATTTGGACGGCCGCGTCCTTCGGTGGAATCGCGCGCTCGCGGATATGTACGGTCTGTCGGCGACAGAGGCCATCGGGCACAAGCTCGAAGAGGTATTGGACGGGCCGTTTGTCGAAGCGCTGCGGGCGGCGCAGCGCGAAGCTCCCGCCGGCGCGTCGCTCTACCGCGTTCCGCTCGCGGGGCGTGCAGCGAAAGCCGGCGAGCGGCTGCGCGTGAACATCGCGACCGCCCCGCTGAAGGCGCCGAGCGGCCAGTTCGCGATGTCGACGGTGGGCAACATCATCATCATCGAAGACGTCACCGAGCGCGTGCACCTCGAGGAGCAGCTCCAGATTTCCGACAAGATGGCCTCGGTCGGCCTGCTGGCCGCAGGCGTGGCGCACGAAGTGAACACGCCGCTGACCGGCATCTCGAGCTTCACGCAGATGCTGTTGAGCAACGCGGATCCCGACGACCCGAGGACGCGGATGCTCGAGAAGATCGAACAGCAGACGTTCCGCGCCGCCAAGATCGTCAACGGGCTGCTCAACCTGTCTCGCTCGAGCGGATCGAACCCTGAGGAAACCGGTCCTGTGGATCTGAACGCCATCATCAGCGATGTGCTGTCGCTCCTGGAGCCTCAGCTCTTGGCCGGCAAAATCAAGGTACGGCGCGAGCTGTGCCCCTCGCCGGCCCTCGTCACAGGCATTGAGCACAAGCTGCAGCAGGTGTTCCTGAATCTGTTTCTCAACGCACGAGATGCCATGCCGAAGGGCGGCTGGTTGTCGGTGTCGACTCGCATCGAGGGTGGGGGCGTGCTGGCGGAAGTTGGAGACACGGGTTCCGGAATTCCCAGCGAGCACCTTTCGCGGATTTACGACCCGTTCTTCACGACCAAGCTGATCGGCAAGGGTACGGGCCTCGGGCTCTCGATTACCTACGGCATTGTGCGCGAGCACGAGGGCACGTTGACATGCCAGAGCGCAGTCGGTCAGGGGACGCGGTTCACCGTGTCGTTGCCGGAGTCTGTCGCGTCCGCGCGTCCGGGCGCGGCCAGGAATTGAGTGAGCATATGCAGAAGAATGGTTCGATTCTCGTAGTCGACGACGAAGAAATCATGCGCGAGATCCTCGAAACCCTGCTGAAGGGCGAGGGGTACTCCGTGCGTCTCGCCGCCAGCGGAGAGGAAGGCATCGAGCTGGCGCGCAATATCCCGTTCGACGCCGCGATTGTCGACCTCATGATGCCCGGCATTGATGGGATGACCACGCTCGAATCGCTCAAGAAGCTGGACGATGAGCTGGCGGTCATCATGGTGACGGCGTACGCATCGGTCGAGAATGCCATCACGTCGATGAAGCGCGGGGCCTT
Source organism: Acidobacteriota bacterium (assembly GCA_031395755.1). Taxonomy (GTDB): domain Bacteria; phylum Acidobacteriota; class Vicinamibacteria; order Vicinamibacterales; family JAMQPK01; genus JAMQPK01. Next base: position 29,242 of record JANNJO010000029.1, on the reverse strand, counting down.
CGACTACATCACCAAGCCGTTCAAGAACGACGAGGTGATGGTGGTCGTCAAGAACGCCCTCGGTCTCCGTCGCCTGGTCAACGAGAATCGCCCGCTGCGGCAGAACATCCAGGAACAGTACAGCCACTTCGACAACATCGTCGGGCGCGGTCCGGCGATGCGCCGGGTGTTCGACCTGATCATCCAGGCGGCGCCGAGCCGTTCGACGATCCTCATTCAGGGCGAGAGCGGCACTGGCAAGGAGCTCGTCGCGCGCGCGATTCACACGCACTCGCAGCGGAAAGACCGCGCTTTCGTGACGGTGAATTCGGGCAACCTTCCGCCCGATCTGCTGGAGTCGACGCTCTTCGGGCACGTGAAAGGCGCGTTTACCGGCGCCGTCTACCCCAAGAAGGGGCTCTTCGACCTCGCGGACAAGGGAACCATTTTCCTCGACGAAATCGGCAACATCCCGCTCGAGACTCAGGCCAAGCTGCTCCGCGTCATGCAGGAGCGGGAGTTCATGCGCCTGGGCGGCATGGAAGTCATCAAGGTCGATGTGCGGATTGTCGCCGCCACCAACGTGGACCTGAAGAAGACGATGGAGGAGGGGCGCTTTCGCGAGGATCTCTTCTACAGGCTGAACGTCGTCAACGTGGTGCTGCCGCCTCTGCGCGATCGCAAGGACGATATTCCGCTGCTCGTGCAGCACTTCATCGAGAAGTACGGCGAGGAAAATCGCAAGCCGGACCTCGAGCTGGTGCCCGACGCGCTGGATATCATGATGTCCTACGACTGGCCCGGCAACGTCCGGGAGCTGGAAAACGTGATCGAGCGAGCCGTGGTTCTTTCGACCGGCCGCCGTATCGGTCCCGATCTGCTGCCCGATCACATCGGGCGGCCCACGATCTTCCAGATGCCGCGATTCGTTGTTCCGCCGGAAGGCATTTCGTTCAAGGACGTGATTACCGATTTTGAGAAGCGCCTCATCGAGTCGACCCTCGAGGCGGCCGGCGGCGTTCAGAAGCGCGCCGCGGAGCTTCTCCGAATCAAGCCGACGACGTTGAACGAAATGATCAAGCGTTACGACATCCGGCCGCGACGGAAGCGGACGAGCGAATCGAGAGCGGAGCAGGAGAGCGGCGAGAGGGAGGCGGTATCTGTACCGGAGTAAGGAAGAAGGGAGAAGGAAGAAGGGAGTGCAGAACTGCGATCCATCCGGTTGCTTCGCTGAATTACCATGCGGCCCAGCGCGGACGGTCGCGCGCCGAGTTCATCGCAAAACTGGGAACAGTGGTCGAAGAAGTGGACGAATCAGTCGTGTGGCTCGAATACATGCGAGACGCTGATGTCGCATCGGATACCGAGTTGCTGTTGGAAGCACAACAACTGCGAAGGATTTTCGGGACCGCCCTACAAACCGCGCGCGCAAACGCCGCTCGAGGTCGAAGTTGAAATTTCAGTTACGGTTCCCCGTCTTACTTCCTACTTCTTCCTTCTCATTTACATGACTCAGCTCTGTCTCACCCTCGCGATCATTCTGTCAAGCTTTCCCAGCACCACGTCCCACCGGTAATTCCGGCGGGCGTAATCGCGCCCGGAGCGGCCCATCGCCGCTCTGAGGCGCTCGTCGGCCACCAGCAGTTTGAAACACTCCTCGAACTCGTCGCGGTCCCGGTAAAACAGACCGCCGTTGCTGCGCAGGCAATGGTCGACCAAGACCTCGCTGCGCGCGTTGCAGAGAATGGGCGTGCCGACGGCCAGGGACTCGAGGGCAATGAGCGAGAGGCTTTCGTATGGAGACGGGCAGACGACCACGGTTGCCGCTTCGAGGGCCTGAAGCCGTTCCTGATCCGAGAGCATGCCGGCGAAATTGATGAATGGTTCCTCTGGAAGCGGCATCAGCTTCACGCCCATCAATACGAGCGATGCGTCGCCGCCGCCGTTCACGTACGTGCTGAAGTACTCGATGAGTTCCTCACAGCCTTTTCCCGGATCGATACGGCCGCCATAGAGCGCGAAGGTGCCGTGAATCCGGTGGCGGCGCCGGAAGCCCGCCCCGCGCGAGGACACGTGCGAAGGAAAACGCTCGCCGTCGCCGCCCAAGGCGGCGTCTTCGGTGTCACTTGGGCCCACTTCGGCTCCCGGCTCGGCATCTGTTCCGGGCTGCGACGATGAACGCGGATAGGCATGGTGGGGTGGAATCTCGACGCCGCAGCCGACGGTCTCTTCAATGACCGCGTGACGGTCGAATGTCTCGGTCACGAACTTCCGCTCCGGCTCGCTGAGATATCCGATCGCCTTTGGCAAACGAAACACGTCGAGAAAGATGCCGAGATGAATCGGGGGCTCGTCGTGAGCCGCGGGAATCAGTATGCTTCTGCCCGGATCGATCTGCAGGCCGAGCACGGTCGTCGCGTACCGGTAGGTGAAGAAGATCAGCGATTCGTACTGCTTGTGATGCCGCTTGAGGTAATCGATGAGACCCGGCGACCAGGGCCCCTGCCGCCTGAGCCACTCCATCTCATCGGCGCTGTCGTGCGGATTCTGGAAAATCCAGTCCGAGTACCGGTTGAAGTCATCGACGTCTCGGACCTGGGAACTGGCGAAACGCCGCACCGTCACCCCCCGAATGCGGTCGGCGCCCTCCGGGTACTCGTTCTTCCAGGTGACGTAGTCCTGCGCGCACGTGGTCAGCACGTCCACGTCGTGCCGCTCAGCGAGCTGCTCGGCCATGAGACGGCACGCGTATTCGGGGCCGCCGAGGATCTCTGTCCCGTATCGTTGAATGATGAAGGCGATTCGCACGTTATGAGGTCAAGAGGTCTATGCTAGCATGCGACATAAATTCCTTTGCGTCTCGCATTTTCCCGCCACGTGAGAACGTGGATGTACGCGCTTGTCGGACGGGAGATCTCCCGGATCACCCGGTACGCCGACCGCGTCGTGCACCTGGATCCTCTGCCCGGCGATGCGGGCTTACTGCTGGGAAGCATCGACGCGCCGCTCAAGAGCGTCAGCACATCCGAGCTCGCGGGCGCCACGTCGGACGGATCGGGCGTCACCGTCATCCTGTTCAACGGGAACTTCAACCACTCGACAGACATCCAGGGCCTCCTCGAGACCGTGCGACCGCGCCTGGCGCGATCTGGACGTGTCGTGGTGGTGCTCTACAACTGGTATTTCGCATGGCTGTTCCGGCTGGCCGATCGGCTCGGCCTGCGTCAGGGGCCGCCGTTCATCACGTTCATTGCCCGCTCAGATTTGCTGCAGCTCGCCAGACTGGCGGGATTCGAGCTCGTCCGGCTTCGCCCGGTGGTGTACCTGCCATGGCATTTCTTCGGTATCGGTTCGCTGCTGAACGCAATCCTGCCCGCGGTGCCGGGCGTCCGATGGCTGTCTTTGGTCAGCATTGCCGTGCTGCGCCCCGTTGCTGGCGCAGGGCACGAACGTCCTTCGCTGACGGTGGTCATCGCGGCGCGCAACGAGCGGGGAAACATCGAGGACGCGCTTCGCCGCCTTCCTGATTTTCGTGCGCCGACCGAAGTGATTTTCGTCGAGGGGCACTCGAGCGATGGAACCTGGGAAGAGATCCAGCGCGTCCGTTCGGTCTGGGATGGCCGCAATGGTCTGCGGGTCCTCGCGCTGCAGCAAGAGGGCAAAGGCAAGGCAGACGCTGTCCGGCTCGGGTTTTCAAAAGCGTCGGGAGAACTTCTGACCATTCTCGATGCGGACCTGACGATGCCGCCGGAAGATCTCACGCGCTTTTACGACGCGTACCGTCACGGCGTCGCCGATTTCGTGAACGGAACTCGCCTCGTCTATCCGATGGAAGGCGAGGCGATGCGCTTCCTCAACCGGCTCGGAAACGTGTTTTTCGCCAAGTCGCTCAGCTACGTCCTCGACGTCCCGCTCGGCGACAGCCTGTGCGGAACGAAGTTGATGACACGGCAGGATTACCAGCGGTTCGTGCGATGGCGCCGGGATTTCGGCGACTTCGATCCGTTCGGAGATTTCGAGCTCCTCTTTCCGGCGGCCGTACTGGCTACCGGTATAATCGATGTCCCTGTGTACTATCGGGCGCGAACCTACGGGACCACGAATATCCACCGGTTCCGGGACGGTGCGGTGCTGTTTCGTATGACGGTGATAGGGCTTCTGCGCATCAAGTTCGGAAGTATTCGATAAGCGAGCGGGACTTCTCGTGGAACACGGCAGTTCGAAAGTGTTCGTCGCCGGCCATCGTGGTTTGGTCGGTTCGGCCGTCGTGAGGCGTTTGAGGCAGGAAGGCGTGACGCCTCTGACCGCCACACGAGATGAGCTCGATCTGCGTCACCAGTCGGCCGTCAACGAATGGTTCAAAATCCATCAGCCCCACTACGTGTACCTGGTGGCGGGGACCGTGGGCGGCATTCTCGCCAACAGCACCAGGCCCGCGGAATTCATTTACGACAACCTGCTGATCCACGCGACCGTGGTGGATGCGTGCTATCGCCATGGGACGCGCAAGCTGCTGTATCTGGGCAGCTCGTGCATTTATCCCCGCGACGCGCCACAGCCGATGCCCGAGGATTCGCTGCTCGCGGGCGCCCTGGAGCCGACCAATGAGTTCTACGCGGTCGCGAAGATCGCGGGGATCAAGCTGTGCCAGGCCTACAGGCGTCAGTACGGGTGTAATTTCATCTCGGCTATGCCGACGAATCTGTACGGCCCCAATGATAATTTCGATCTCAACAGCTCGCACGTCCTGCCGGCGTTGATTCGCAAGTTCCACGACGCGAAGCTGGCTCGAAGCGGCGAAGTGTCGGTGTGGGGAAGCGGCCGGCCCCGGCGCGAGTTCCTCCACGTGGACGACCTCGCCGACGCGTGCGTCTATCTGATGAAGCACTACGAAGGTGAGTCGCACATCAACGTCGGCACCGGGGAAGATTTGAGCATCGGCGAGCTCGCAGAGCTCGTTCGCGAGGTGGTCTATCCCGAGGCCCGCATCGTGTTCGATGCCTCCAAGCCCGATGGGACTCCGAGGAAGCTGCTGGACGTAGGGTTGCTGCGGCAACTGGGCTGGTCGCCGAGCCGATCACTCCGAGCAGGTGTCGAATCGACCTACAGGTGGTTCATCGAACACAAGGGAGACTTTCGCGGCCTCACTACGGACGCGGCGACTCAATCGCGGTAGAGCTGCTTCGCCTGCGCAGCCCCTTCACGTACGAAATCGATCGGCCCGGAGCATCCGCAAGCATGGCGGCGACGAGAGCGATGAGCAGCGGCTGCAGCGGTACCATGAACCGGCCGCTCGCGCTGTAGGTCATGGCCACGCTCAGGATGTTCGCGCACGCCATCAGAACAATGACCCACACGCCAGGCGACTCTCTGAAGAAGAGCACGGCAAGACCGGCCACAGGCAGCAGCCAGTTTGCGAGGAAATCGCCCCTGGGCCGTATTTCCTGCCACACGTGCAGGCGCATCAGCTGAAGCACCTGGGACGGGTGCTCCAGCATCCAGGTGATGGTCAGCGTCGATCGATATTTCGCCAGCAGCACCTCTGAGGTGACGATATCGAGTTTCTGAGCGGCAATTTCTGGCCATCCATCTCCGGGATTCGATGCCCAGATTCCCTGTGACCTGAAAGCCCTCGGGCCAAACCCCATCGGGAGATTGATGCCCCCCTGGGTTCCGAGCGGCATGAACGCGTTCGTGACGGCCATATTTCGAATAAACCATGGGCTCATGATGAGGAGCGCCACGGCGAGGCAGATCGCTTTGGTCCGCCACGCGAACCTTGAGTCGTGGGACGTGTCCCTGCCGGGCAGAATCAGCACGAGAGGCATCCAGAGGACAAACAGCGTGCGCGATGCGATCAGCGCACCGAACACCATGCCGGAGGTGGCAGCGCCACCGGTTGACCATCCCTGTCTGGCATTTCGCATCCACGTCCATGCCAGAAGCGTCACGAAAAACGTGGCGAGGGTCTCGGTCATGAACATGCCGGAATAGCGCGTCAGCTCCCGGCTGCGGAGCGCGATCGCCGTCGTGAGAACCGCCGCGGGGATGCCGGCAAACTGCGCCGAGATGACGGCCGCCGTGGTGACGCCCCCGGCCATGATGCCGCAGTTGAGAACCCGCCAGGCGGCGAAGCTTCTGTCCGTCAGGGCATAGACGACAGACAAGAGGTACGGCATCGCAGGCGGCCGATAGGTGGTGGGGTAATACTCCGACTGCCTGGTCAGCAGGAGCGCATATCTCGGAATGCCGACGTAGGGCCGGCGCCACGCTTCGGCGCTCCAGTGATAGCCGAACCCGCGGCCCTGCCAGATATTGAATGCGATGGCGTCGTAATCATGTCCGTCGCCCGACTCGGGTGGCTGGCTCAGTGCGCCGCTGTTCACCGCCCTCATAACGTAGACCCCGAACGCGGTGAAAAAAATGGCGGCGTAGATGAGCTTCCGAAACGCGGGTGTGTTCGCCCTCACCTTCGTGCCTGGCTGTCCGGGGCCGGCTTCGGCAGCGCCGCGATGAGGTTGTCGTACTTCGACAGGATCACGTCCCAATGGTAGTGCTGCCTGACGTACGCCTGGCCGCGATGTCCCATGCGCTCGCGCAGCTGCCGATCGGCGAGGAGCAGGTTCGCGCACTCCACGAACTCCTCGCGATCAGAGTAGAACAGCCCGGCATGGCTCCGCTTGCAGTGGTCCACCAGCACATCAGCGCGCGCGTTGCACAACACAGGCCTGCCGACAGCCATCCCTTCGAGCGCGAGCAGAGAAAGGCTCTCGAGCGGAGACGGCACGACGACGATTGTCGCCGCTTCGAGCGCTCGCAGGCGCTCCCGCTCGGACAACAGCCCGACAAAACGCACCCACGGAACCGCAGGCAGCGCCATCAACTTGGCGCCCATCAACGCCAGCACCGCGTCTCCGCCCTGGTCCCGGTAGGTCGTGAAGTAGTCGATCAGCTCGTCGCACCCTTTGCCGGCGTCGATGCGGCCCCCGTACAGCAGAAACGGCCCATCGAAGCCGTGGCGGTGGCAGAACTCGAGAGGAGAGTCCTGGGGATCCGGAAGACTCGGCCGCGACGGCTCTGAAAGCAGATCCACTCCGCAGCCCACCGTTTCTTCACCCTGCGCCCGGATGTCGAAGGTGTCCTTCAAAAAAGCCTTCTCGACCTCCGTATTGAACGCAATCGCGGACGGCTTCGTGAACATCGCCTTGTAGATGTCGAGCCCGATGGCCGGTTCCCTGTGCGCGGTCGGCACGAGGATGCTCTTGGCGGGGTCGATCTCCAGGCCGAGCACCGTTGGCGCGTACAGGTACGTGAAGAAGATCAACACGTCGTACGAGTGATGGTGCCCGTGTAGATACTCAATGAGCGCCGGACACCATGGACCCTGTTGTTTCAGCCACGACATCTCATCTTCGCGCGTATGGGGATGATGGAAGATCCAGTCTGAGTATCGGTTGAAAGCGTCGATATCGCGGGTCTGGGCGTTCGCGAAGCGCCGAACGGTTACGCCGTGAACGCGTTCGGTGCCCTCCGGATAGTGGTTCTCCCACCTGATGTAATCACGCGCGCAGGTCGTGACGACGTCGACGTCGTGTTTGCGGGCCATCCGCTCGGCAATGAGCCGGCAGTGGTACTCCGAGCCACCGAGAATTTCAACGCCGTATCGCTGGACGATGAAGGCGATTCTCACTGGGGGTCAGAACGCTGACAATACCGAGACGAGCTGCTTCTGAATTGCCGGCTCGGCGAAATCCTGCAACCGCCGGCGCTGGCCGGCGAGCACCTGATCCCGCGGACTCTCCTCGAAGGCCAGCATGCCCAGGAGTTCCGCCGCGTACTCCAGATCCTTGGGGGCGAACTGCACGCCGGCCCCGCCAAGTGTATCGGGCACCGCCGCCGCGCTGTACGCCAGCACCGGCACGTCCATGGCCATCGCCTCCACCAGAGGCACGCAGAATCCCTCATGCTCGCTGAGCGAGATATACACGCTCGACGCGCGATAGTAGGCGGCCAGCTCGGCATCGGGCACCGGCCCGGTAAAGATGAAGCGGTCTTCCAGCATCTGGTACTCGGCCAGCAGCGCGCGGATCGCCGCATAGTACTGCGGCACAACGTCGTAGCGCCCCACGAAAATGAACCGATAGTAAGCGTCGACGTACCGCTTGTACTGTTCGGCCAGCCTGATGTGATCCTCAATCCTCTTGTTGGGCGCAATCCTGCCGACGAACAGAAAATTGACGAGACCGTCATCCAGAATCTCTTCAAGCACGGGCTGGCGGGGGGCCATCGTGAGCCGGTCGGTGTCAACGGCGATCGGCATGATGCCGGTTCGCGAGAACCCGAGCTCATCGAGTTCCTGGCGGTTGTATGCGGAATCACCGAGCGCCAGATCGGTCGCGGAGACCAGGCTCGCCAGCTCCGTCCGGGCAATGGATGCCAGACGAAACAGCGACGGTGCGTACGGCGCGAAAAACCGCGCAGGCGTCACGTTGTGGTACTGAAGCACCCGGCCGTGGGAGAGCGACGCAAACGCCGCGGACATCGGGGAGGGCAGGGCGAAATGAAAGATGGTTACGTCGCCGCGCTTCGCCGCCGGGTCCGAGAAGGGCCGGACGTCGTGGCGCAGGTCGTCGTCTATCGCCAGGGCGAAGACCTCGGAGTCGTGTCCCATGGCGCGAAGGAAATCGCGCACCCGGCGCGCGCTGTCGCCTATGGCGTCGCCCCTGTGTGCCGCCGGCACCCACTGATGCACGCGCATCAGCGCTTTTCCTCGACGAGCCCGGTCTTTGACTCAGGGCTGTCCGGCAGCCCGCGGAAGATCGCCGGACGGTACTGCTGAAGCTCGTAAAGCTCCTCTGCCTGCCGGAACTGATCCCAGAAGTCCCAGGCAATCTGGGGCGCAGGTTTCCTCGGCGTGTTCAGCACGGCGTCCACGTACCGCAGCAGCGTACCGTCAAAGTCCTTCGCCCGAAGGCGCTGGAGCGCCGCATCCTGTCCGCGCACGATGCGGTCGCACAACTCCTCGTCGTCGACGATCGCATCGACGATCGCCGCGACCTCGAGCGGTTCCTGCGTGGTGAACAGCACGCCGGCACCGTCCATCGTGGAGGGCACCGCCGTGGCTCCGTAAGCCACGACGGGAACCTGCTTATAGAAAGATTCGGTAATCGGGACGCAGAAGCCCTCATGCGCGCTCGCGCAGAGAAATAGATCGGCGATCTCGTAGTAAGCGGTGAGCTCGGCATCGGTGACATGCCCCGTGAAGTGCACGTTCGCGACGCCCAGGCGAGCGACGAGCTGTTGAAGCATCGCGAGGTATTTGTCGAAACCGCCATAGGAGCCGACCAGCAGCAGCCGCGACCGCGGATTGAAATGCCGCTGATACGCGTGGAAGTACCGGATCACGTCTTCGATGCGCTTGTTCGGGATGATGCGGCCCACGAAGAGAATGTTGGTCCACTCGTCGTCGAACTCCGTGGTGATCAAATCGTTCGCGCCGGCATCCAGATGTGAGAAGTCCGGCACGACAGGCAGCACGCCCGTCGGATTGAACCCGAGCGCGTCGAGCTCCTGCCGGTTGAACTCCGAATCGCCGAGCGCGAGATCGACCCGGGCGGGGTAGATACCGAGCTCCCGCCGCCCCTTGAAGCACTGCTCCGCGAGCTGTTCGTGCACGTTGACCCAGAACTCCGGAGGCGTGATGTTGTGGTAGACGAGGATCTGCCGATCGGGAACGGCGTAGGCGACGCGCGAGGCCCGGGATCCGATGGAGAAATGATGGATGAGAATATTGGACGGGTCGCTCGCCTGCAGCAGATCGCGGTAATCCTTCGTCAGGTCCTCGAGGCGAGGGTCCGCCGTCTGCACGAAGATGTCGGATTCGAACCCGGCGCCTTTCAGGACGCGCTGAATGCCCAGCACTTCGTGGCCAATGGCGTCTCCATAGCCGAGCGTGGCGAGAACCTGATGAATCCTGGGCTTCAATTCAACACCGGTCCGGATGGAAGCTCCGATACCACGTCGATGGCTGCGCGGAGGGTTCGGCGGCGTCTGGCAAAGAAGCCCGGCTCGGCCTCCATGCCCCGCGTCCGGCCCTTTCCATCTTCTTCCTTCAGCCGCTGCAGCATATCCAGATACTTCTGCTCGATGACCGGCCAGGAATAATGCTGCTGGAAGAACTGGCGGCCGTTCGCGCCGAATGCCGCGTTCAGGCCGCGGCTCTCCGCGATGGCGCGCAGCGTCTCGATGAACTCCGCCTGCGTTTCGTAGTAAAGGCCCGCCTTGCTCCGGATGCATTGTCCCCGGAGCACCTCGCACTTGCCGTTCGCCAGCACCGGTTTGCCGAGCGCCCACGCCTCGAGTGCGACCATCGAGAGGCTTTCATAATATGACGGCATCAGCAGCAGATCGGCCGCGGCGAGCGCATCGAACTTATCCTGATCGTCGAGAAATCCCAGATGGAGAATGCGCGGGTGCTCGGGGATGGGCAGGATTTCCTTTCCGATCAGCACGAGTCGCAGCCCTCTTGGCAGTGCCTGCAGCCCATTCAAGAAGAACGAGAACAGCTCTTTGCAGCCCTTGTTCTGATCGATGCGCCCGACGTACAGCGCAAAACGGCCCGCGATCCCGTACTTCTGCCTAAAGCGCTCTGCCTGCGGTCGTTCGGGAATCGCGGAGCCGATGCCCACAACGACGCCCGGCACGTCGTGATTGTTCGACACGGTCTGAATCAGCCGCCGCTCTTCGGGGCTGTTGTACATGAGCGCCCGCACGCCGCGGAAAATACGTGGCGAGATGGCCAGGCCGATGGCCTGGTCGCGTTCTGCCGTCGGCACCAGAATCGCGCGCGACGGCACCGCACGCACCCCATGGTAGGCGTGGTAGTACCGGTAGCTGAAAAAAAAGACGTAGTCGTAGGCGGCCTGCGCAGAGCGAACGTGCGACAGCAGCGACGTGCTCTTCGGCCCCTCGGCATCGAGCCACTTCAACTCGTCGAGGTACGAGTGCTGCTGGCCGAAGACGAGCTCCGACCATCGGCCGAACACGGTGACGTCGCGCTCGTGGTCGACGGGAAACCTGCGCACCGGAACGCCGTTGACCTGCTCGATGGCTGCCGGGTATTCATCACGCCACGTGACGTAATCACGGGCCCGCGTCGTGAGCACTTCCACTTCGGCATGCCGCGAGAGGTGTTCGGCGACGTAGCGCGCGTGCAGCTCGGCGCCGCCGTTGATGTCGGCGCCGTAGCGTTGCACCACGATCGCCAGCTTCACTGCTCTGAGGGGTCCGGCCCTTCGTCTTCGCCCGGATCAGCATCGGCGGCGAGCCCCATTTCATCGCTGTCGTTCCCTCGTGCGGCGTGTGCAGTGGGATCGCCATGCGGCGGCGCGGCCGAATTCCCGGATGACGAGACATCGGTCAACGCTGCGGCGTTGTCACCGGGCGTGCGGCCGCGACCGCCGCGGCGTCCGCGTCGGCGCCGGCGTCGCCGGCGCGCGGTGCCGGATTCGCCGCCCTGGTCGTCGTTGCCGGCGCCGGGGCCTGCGTCGAGTTGTGGCTGTGCAGCCTGACCTCCCTGCGCCGGTGCCTGCGGCGCCTGCTGTGCCTGCTGTGCGGCCGGTTGTGAAGGCGCCGCCGGTTGGGGCGGTGGCGGTTCCGATGGGCTGAACGATCGGGCCGGCTGTTGAACCGGTTCGCGCGCAGGCCCCGTGCCGGGCCGAAACTGGACCACCCCTTCGAGCGCGCGCGCGCGCCGCTCATCAAAGTCCATCCGGCTGGATAGAGACTCGAGCCGCATCTTCAGATTCCGGTTCTCGATGCCGACCCGCGTCAGCTCGAGCACCAGGTTGTGCACCAGTTCGTAGTAGAGCACGTCGACGTCATCGCGCTGCTGGCTCTTATCCCGGAGGAAGTTGAACTGCCCCTCGTAGAGCGCGTTGATGTCGCTCTGCTTGTGAAGCGCATGAATGATCGTGTTCGGATTGAAGAAGAGCTTCAGGATCGGATTGAGCAGACGGCGGATCAGCCGAAGGATGCCGCGATGCGTCCCATAGAGCATCTCCGCGTCAAAACCGCGCGACGCCTCGGGATGAAGGTGGAACGGCTCGAGCTTCTCCTCGCGCCGTCGCTTGAACTGCTCGACGAGGTCTGAGCGAACGCCCTTGGGATCGAGAAACCGCTCGAGCTTGACGTTCGCGAGCTCCTGAATCTGCTGCTCGGTGTAGTCGACGCCCCGCTTTTCGTGAATCCGCGCCCGAATCTGGCGCATGATCTGCTCGACGTCGACCGCGTCTGTCCGGATGTTGAAATCTGCCATAGTCACTCGATAGAGACAGGGCAGAGGTAGGAGGGCAGAGGGCAGATGTATTTCTGCCCTCTGCCCTCTGCCCTCATACCTTCGTGTGTTGGACCCGCCGGCGCGCCGCAAACTCAGGTGCTTCCTTCAGGCACGTTCCCAGAATTCCGATCGATCGGACGAGCGCCCTCAGCCCCGTGCGCTCGATGTCCGCCGGCTCGCCGCCCACCTTGGGATAGCCGCTCTCATCAGCGACCGCCGATTCCCAGCCGCGGAATAACCTGCCCCACGGGCTCTCCATCACTTCGCGCATCAACCCCTTCGCTTTCAAGGGGTACCAGAAGCTGTCGTGGTACACCACGCTGGCGGCGTACGCCCAGGGGGCGAGAACGGTTTTCAAGGACCATTCGACCGGCTTGCGCCATGGCCCCCAATAGATCTTGTGCTGCATGCGGGCCGCGAAGGTCATCTTCCGGAACGGCCCCGCAAAATGCCAATTCTCGGCGGCCGCGTCCTGATCGCCGACGATTTCGATGTCGCGGGGATCGCCGCAGCCAAGGCCTCGCTCATGCGCCAGGCGGATGAACTTGATCGATAGCGGATCCATCCCCATCAGCCTGGCGGCAATCGCGTCGATGGCGACCTGGTCGGCGCTGGCGAGAATCACGTTCTTCACGCAAGGGATCATGCAGCGCGGGCCCGGGCCGTCGCCGGCGAACGTCCCGTCCATCACCGCGAAGACTCCGCGGTGGATCTTCTGCTGAATCATCAGCAGATCGACGAGCGTTTCATGGATGACGGGGTGCGTCCAATGCCTGCGCTCGTTGAGCAGCCCCCCAAACGCGTTCTTCATTGCCCCGGTCGTCGTCGTGAAGACGTGCGTTTTAACCGTCGGGAGATGAATGATGTTTTCGCCGATGAACCGGCGCGGAATCATGAAGCCCTGCGGGTAGACCTCGTTCAGGCAGAGAAACTCCTTCGTCAGGTCGCCCACCGCGTCGCGGATGTTGATCCACTCTTCGCTTTCGTAAGTGTGGATGTTGCGCAGACCATGCGCCTCGATCACCGGAAGCTGCTTGTTCTCGCGCTCGCCGAGGCGCGCATCGATGACGACCGTGCGGTTGTGGCACGCGTGGATCAATTCGGGCGAGTAGCCGTCTTTCTTCATCCCCCGAATCACGCCCTCGAGCTGCCAGGGCGTCGTCGAGCTGCCGGGGAAGAAAAAGTGCCACGAGATGTTGACTTTCAGCGCCGTGTCGGCATCTTTGGCGATGACGTTCTGGTACCCGGCGAGGTTCAGCAGACGATGGTAGTCCCGGAGAACGGTCTCCGGACTGGTCCGCAGGACGGCCACGCGGGCTTGGGACATTCCCACAATATTACCGGTAAACGATGAGGATCACCGAGAGCGCCCAGAGCGTGACCAAACCAGGAGCGGCCGGTCGTTGACCGGCAGATCGGCCGGGCTTCCGCCGAGGTCCCGGCGATGCACCAGGCAGAGGTGGCGGAAAATCCCATACAGTGGAAACGGAGTCGTCAGATTCAGCAGCGTGGTGCCGAATTTCGCGGTCGTTTCGGGGCTGATTGTGTAGAACGCGTACGCGATCAGCGTCGAGGCCGTCACCACGGAGATCATCTGATCGAGCAGGTTGGGGTGTAGTCCCCCAGGATCGGTCGATGCTGCGTCGCCGTTTCGGTCAGCAGCGTCAGCTCGTGTGCGCTTGCTGAACGCGATGCAACGATACACGAAGGTTTAGGAAGAGTGGGCGGCTGCCCTGATCGCTAGGCATCCGAAGCGGAAGGACTTACAGTCCTCCCGCTCCAGCGAACTTCCTCTGTTGAAAACACTCTTTGCAAAACACAGGGCGACCCTGCGTTGGACGGAAGGGAACGGTCGTTTCTTTGCCGCATGCAGAGCACGTGGCGGTCGTTTCGACGCGTTCACGAATCCCGGGCGACGCCGCCCGGGTTGCGCGCTTGGTCTTGCAGGCCTTGCATCGCTTCGGCTCGTTCTTGAAGTTCTTGTCCGCAAAAAAGAGCTGTTCACCTGCCGTCCACACGAACTCCGCGCCGCAATCCACGCAATTCAGGATCTTGTCTTGGAACTCCATCGTGTCGCCCCTTGCTCGCGCCCTTTACTCTGCGTCGCGTCGCATTTTCTTGCGGTTACGTTTGCGCGCCAGGGCCTGTTTGGCCCTGCGCTTGTCTCCGGGCTTCAAATAGAAGGAATGCTTCTTGATATCCTTGATGATATCTTCCTGCTGCACCTTCCGTTTGAACCGCCGAAGAGCACTCTCGATCGACTCGCCGTCCTGGACTTTAACTTCCGCCACGCTTAATGACACCCCCCTCAACTCGGGCGAACGTGATGATTGCTGCCTCGGCCATCACGATAACTTGAATAACGATTGTGTTACGCTAACTCGGGACTGCGAATAGTAGGCGCAAATCCGCAGCCCCGTCAACGGATTAGTCCTTCAGATTAACCCTTTTATATCCAACAGTTTACTGCGAAGACGTGGCATCCACGAGAGTGTTGGTCATCGGAAACGGCGGACGCGAACACGCCTTGGTGTGGAAATTGGCGTCAGAACGCGCCGTGGCGGAGATCGTGTGCGCGCCCGGGAACGCCGGAATCAGCCGCCTGGCGCGCTGCATTCCCGTCGATCCCGCCGACGCGCACGCCGTCGAGGCGATCGCGAGACGCGAGGGGATCGACTTCACCATCATCGGCCCCGAGTTGCCGCTCAGCCGCGGCGTGGCCGACGTGTTCGCCGCCGAAGGGCATCTCCTGTTCGGCCCCACGCAGCGCGCCGCGCTTCTCGAGTCGAGCAAGGTCTTTGCCAAAGATTTCATGCACCGCTGCAACGTGCCGACAGCGCGATACAAAGCGTGCGACTCGGCGGCGCAGGCGCGTGCGGTGCTCCGGACCGGCGAGTTCACGTTTCCTGTCGTGCTGAAGGCCGATGGCCTTGCCGCCGGCAAGGGCGTCGTGATCTCGCCCGATCTGGAGGATGCGGACGTGCAGGTTCACGCGATGATGGTCGACAAGCGGTTCGGCCATGCGGGCGCGCGGCTGGTCGTGGAAGAGCTGCTCGTCGGTCGCGAAGCATCCTTTTTTGTGCTCAGCGACGGCACGCGCGCGCTTCCGCTGGGCTCGGCCGAAGATCATAAGCGCGCGTTCGACGAGGATGCGGGCCCCAACACGGGCGGTATGGGGGCGTACGCGCCGAGCTCGCTGTTCGATGCCGCGATGCAGGCGCGCGTCATGAGCGAGATCGTGTTTCCTGTGCTGGAAGGGATGCGCAGCGAAGGCAGCGAATTCCGCGGATTCCTGTTCGTCGGCCTGATGCTGACGGCGGACGGCCCCAGGGTGATCGAATTCAACGTGCGGTTCGGCGATCCGGAGGCGCAGGTCATCCTGCCGATGATGGCCGACGACCTGTCGGGGCTGCTGATGAGCGCTGCCGCAGGTGAGCTCGACACCTCGGCTGTTTCCATGTCTCGGCAGCCGCGCGTGGGGGTCGTCCTCGCCTCGGGCGGATATCCTGAGACGTACGAGACCGGCAAAGTGATTCATGGCCTGGCGGCTGCGGAGGCGCTGCCTGGCGTCAACGTCTTCCACTCCGGAACCGCGAAGCGCGGTGAAGACATCGAGACGGCCGGGGGCCGCGTCCTGACGGTCGTGGCCTCCGGGGCGGACTATCGGACGGCGATCGATCGCGCGTACGAAGCGGTTGGCCACATCAGCTTCGATCGTATGCACTATCGGAAAGACATTGGAGCCAAAGCCCTGGGCTAAGCGGAGAAAACAATGACACCACTGCAGGTATTGATATTGATGGGCTCTCAGAACGACGCGCCGGTGATGCAGGGCGCTGTTGATGTGCTGAAGGAGCTTGGCGTG
This sequence comes from Acidobacteriota bacterium, assembly GCA_031395755.1. Lineage (GTDB taxonomy): Bacteria > Acidobacteriota > Vicinamibacteria > Vicinamibacterales > JAMQPK01 > JAMQPK01. The sequence continues at coordinate 13,061 of JANNJO010000029.1, read as the reverse complement.
TCGGTCGAAATGACCGTCGCCTCCGCACATCGATCGCCAGAGCGCGTGATGCGACTGCTCGGCGAAGCGCAGGAGCGCGGCGTCAGCGTCTTCATCGTCGGTGCCGGCGCGGCCGCGCACCTGGGGGGCGTCGTCGCCGCGCACGTCACGAAGCCCGTCATCGGCGTGCCGATCGATTCGTCGGCACTCAACGGGTTGGACGCGCTGCTTTCGACCGTTCAGATGCCGCCCGGCGTGCCAGTCGCCACCGTTTCCATCGGCAAGCCCGGCGCCGTCAACGCCGGCGTGCTCGCCGCGCAAATCCTCGCGCTCGGCGACAAGCAGATTGCGGAACGGCTGGAGAAGTATAAGAAAGGTCTCGCCGACAAAGTCGAAGAGGCCGCCAAGAAATTGTGAAGTACTCCATCATCACCTTCGGCTGCCGGGTCAATCAGGCCGACTCCCTTCATATAGAGGCGCAGCTGCTGGCGGCAGGCGGCACCGCGACCGGGACGCGGGAGGCCGACCTCGTCGTCGTCAACACGTGTTCGGTGACGGGTGCCGCCGACCAGGGGGCCCGCCAGATCGTGCGGAAGGTTGCACGCGAAAATCCAGCTGCGAGAATTGTCGTCACGGGCTGCTACGCCACCCGGCGGCCGGACGAGATTGCCGGCCTTCCGGGCGTGGTTCAGATTATTCCGAACGATCGCAAGGAATGGCTCACCCAGGACATCGGCCTCACGACGGCCGAGCGCTTCGGCGACGGCGACGGATCCTGCGGTGCGGACATCGCTCCGGGGCTCGCCGGCCGCACGGCATTTACCCTTCGCGTGCAGACCGGCTGCGAGCAGTCCTGTTCCTACTGCATCATTCCGTCGACGCGCGGGTCGGGCCGCAGCCGGCCGGCGAAGGAAGTCATGTCTGAGATCTCGCGCGTGCGGGACGCGGGCTACAGGGAAATTGCGCTCACCGGCGTTCATCTCGGATCCTACGGCCGCGATCTCGCCGACGGATCGTCGCTGGCCGGTCTCCTGGCGCTGATCGAGCGTGACGCATCTGGGATTCGCTTTCGGGTCAGCTCGCTCGAGCCGATGGATTGCTCAGATGCGATCGTCGATCTCGTCGCCGGATCGACGTCCTTTGCGCCGCATTTTCATCTTCCCCTGCAGCATGCGAGCGACCGCATGCTTGTGGCCATGCGGCGTCCGTATACGCTCGCGTACTATCGCGGCCTTGTCGCGCGCATCCGCGAGGAGATGCCGCACGCGTCCATTGGCTCCGACATCATCGTCGGGTTCCCGGGCGAGACCGATGAAGACTTCGAGGCCCTCTTTGGCTATCTCAAGTCCTGTCCGCTCACGCACATCCACGTATTTCCGTATTCGGATCGGCCAGGTACGGCGGCGAGCGCCATGTCCGGCAGGATTCACGGGTCGGTCGTACGGGAACGCGCGAGCCGGCTCCGCGATGTCGGTCGGGAGTTGACGAGAAGATTCCACCGGAGCCAGGACGGCGCCGTGCGGCCGGGGCTGACCATAGAAGATGGGTCGATGGTCGTGACGGACAATTACCTGAAGGTGAGAATTCCGGCGGGCCCGCCGAGAAATGAATGGGTGAGCGTGCAACTGAGCCTGGCTGGCGAACATCTGACTGGTCGCCTCAATACGTAGACGTCCTTACATCAACGCCGCCGCTTTCTGCGCCGGCGACGGCATCGTACCTTCCACAATCAGCTGACCGCAGGCGGCACGAATATCGCGGCCGCGGCTTTTCCGCACGGACACCGTGAGGCGTGCGTGCGCCAGGATGTCCGCGAATGCGTTGACGCGGTCATCCGGAGGGCGCTGGAACGAAATCCCGGCGGCTTCGTTCAGCGGAATCAGGTTCACCTTGCAGCGAATGTTGCCGAGCAGGCGAACCAGCCGGCGAGCGTCTTCCGGCGTATCGTTGACGCCCCGCAGCAGCACGTATTCGAACGTGATTCGGCTGCGGCGCTTCATCGGGAACTTGCGGGCGGCGTCGAGGATGTCTTCGAGGCCGTACTTCCGGTTCACGGGCACGAGCGCATCGCGCTGCTCCTCGGTCGTCGCGTGCAGCGAGATCGCCAGGTTGGGCATCAACGGCTCGGTGGCCAGGCGTTCAAGACCCGGCACGACTCCCACCGTCGACAGGGTGACCCGTTTCGGCGAAATGGCGAGTCCGTGCTCGTCGTTGAGCATCCGGAGGGCTTTCATCGTGTTGTCGTAGTTGTGCAGCGGCTCGCCCATTCCCATGAGCACGATGTTGAATGTCGAGCCACGCAACCCCAGCTCCCCGGCCAGCAAGCGCACCTGTCCGGCGATTTCGCCAGCGGTGAGATTCCGCACCAGCCCCATTTTGCCGGTGAGGCAGAAGCCGCATTTCATGGCACATCCGACCTGCGTCGAGATGCAGAACGTCTGTCGCGGTGTGTCTGGAATGAAGACCGATTCGATGTGACGGCCGTCCTCGAGCGACAGCAGAAATTTCACCGTTCCGTCCGACGACGTTTCCTTCCGGACGAGCGCCGGTGTGCCTATTCGAAAATGTCCGGCCAGGTCTGCGCGGAGCTGGCGGGACAAATCCGTCATCCTTTCGAAGTCGGCGACACCCTTCGCGTAGATCCATGTGAAGATCTGCCGTGCGTGGAAGCGCGGATGTCCCCGCCCCTCGAGGGCGGCCTCGAGCTCTGCGAGATCCATCGCCGCGAGATCGGGGCGATCGTCTGCCGCTAAGCCGTTCCGAACGTTGGGCATCTGGGTTCTATAATCTCGATTGTACTCGTGTTAAGATCCTTTCAAGCTCTCTCTCAAGCCTTTCTTCTTCAACGGTTTCAGGGCATTTGTCATCAATTCCATGATTGTTCGCGACGCACTCGACAACGGGATTCGTCTCGTGACTGAATCCATGAGCCACGTCCGCTCGGTGAGCCTGGGCGTGTGGCTGACGCGTGGATCGCGTCACGACACGGACGACGAGAGCGGCATGGCGCACTTCGTGGAGCACATGCTCTTCAAAGGCACCGCGACACGCACGGCGGAAGCGATCGCGCAGGCGGTTGATTCCATCGGCGGGCAGCTCGACGCGTTCACGGCGAAGGAATACGCCAGCTACTACGTGAAGGTCCTCGACGAACACCTGCCTCTCGCCGTCGACATCCTCTCCGATATCGTCCTGCGGCCCGCGTTTCACGAGATCGATATCGAGCGGGAGAAGAAAGTGATCCTCGAAGAGATCAAGATGGTCGAGGACACGCCCGACGATCTCGTCCACGAGATTTTCACGCAGGCGTTCTGGGAAGGACACCCGCTGGGGCGGCCGATCCTCGGCACCAAGGACACCGTCGAAGCGATCACGCAGGATCGACTCCGCGACCATTTCCGGGGCGCGTACGCGGCGGAGAACGTCATCATCTCGGCGGCAGGCAATCTCGAGCACTCGCAGCTGCGCGAAGCGCTCGAGAACGCGTTCGGATCGATGCCGTCTTCCGGGCGGCCGCAGGGCGGGGCGCCTCCGCACGTCGTCCCGAAGGTCGTGATCCGCAATAAAGAGCTCGAACAGAGCCACGTGTGTCTCGGCACGCCCAGCTACCCTCAGAACCATAGTGATCGCTACGCGAGTTACGTCATGAACACGATGCTCGGTGGTTCGATGAGCTCGCGGCTGTTTCAGAACATCCGCGAGAAGCGCGGCCTCGCGTACTCGGTGTTCTCAGGCATCAATGCCTACCGCGATGCCGGCTACCTCACTGTGTACGCGGGATGCGCGAACGAGGCCGTCGGCGAAGTCATCGACCTCGTCGTCGAAGAGCTGAAGATCATCAAGCAGTCTCCGGTGCCCGACAGCGAGTTGCGTCGCGCGAAGGATCACCTCAAGGGCAGCGTGATGCTGAGCCTCGAGAACACGTCGAGCCGGATGTCGCACCTGGCCCGCCAGGAAATTTATTTCGACCGGCAGTTCAGCCTCGATGAGACGCTGCAGGGTATCGAAAGCGTATCGCCCGATGACGTCCAGCGCGTGGCCGTGGAGCTGTTCTCGAACGGGTCGCTTGCCGCCACGGTGCTTGGGCAGGTGAATGGGCTCCAACTTCCGCGAGAGCGACTTAATCTGAATTAGACGATGAACGATCGACGATCGACGACATGATTGCTCGCTACACCCACCCCGACATGGGGCGCATCTGGAGCGACGAGCGGAGATTCGAGACCTGGCTGCAGGTTGAGATCGCGGCTGCTGAGGCGATGGCCGAGGCGGGCATCATCCCACAGGACGCCGCGCGCGACATCAAGGAGCGCTCGAAGGTCGACATCGCCCGCATCGCTGCCATCGAAGAAACGACCCAACACGACGTCATTGCCTTCACGACAGCGGTTGCCGAACATGTCGGACCGTCCGCACGCTGGCTGCATTTCGGTCTGACGTCCTCGGACGTCGTCGATACCGCGCAGGCCATTCAGATGCGCGAGGCTGCCGACCTCCTTTTGAAGGATGTCGAGGGGTTGCTCGATGCCGTGCGCGTGCGCGCCGAGGAGCACCGCCGCACGCCCATGATGGGCCGCACCCACGGCGTCCATGCCGAGCCGATGACATTCGGTTTGAAGCTGGCGCTGTGGTACGCAGAGCTCCAGCGAGACCATGACCGGCTTACGCGCGCGCGGGCTGTCGTGTCGGTTGGGAAGATCTCCGGCGCGGTTGGCACCTTTGCCCACCTCGATCCGTCGATCGAAGCGGCCATTTGCGGGAAGCTCGGGCTCGAGCCCGCCCCGGTGTCCTCGCAGGTGATTCAGAGAGACCGTCACGCCGAGCTGATGACGACGATTGCGATCACCGGGGCCTCGCTCGAGAAATTCGCGCTGGAGATCCGCGGCCTTCAGAAAACGGAAATCGGTGAGGTGCAGGAGCCGTTCGCCAAAGGCCAGAAGGGCTCATCGGCCATGCCGCACAAGCGTAATCCGATCGGTTGCGAGCAGATTACCGGTCTGGCGCGCCTCCTTCGTGGCAATGCGCACGCCGCACTCGAGAACATCGCGCTCTGGCACGAGCGCGACATTTCGCATTCGTCGGTCGAGCGCGTCATTCTCCCGGACAGCTTCATCGCGCTCGATCACATGCTGCGGCGTTTCACGCGCATCGTGAAGGGCCTTGTGGTCAACCCCGATCGCATGCTCCAGAACCTTGAGATGTCGCGCGGCGTGGTGTTTTCCGGCACCGTGCTCCTCGAGCTGGCCCAGCGCGGCATCTCGCGCGAGCAGGCCTACGAGTGGGTGCAGCGCAATGCCATGCGCTCGTACGACGACAAGAAAGACTTCAGACAACTGCTGCTGGCGGACACGGATGTGATGGGCGTCCTCGATCGCAAGACCGTAGAAGACGCGTTCGACCTGAAGGTGCAACTGAAGAACGTCGACAAAGTGATCGATCGTGTGTTCGGATCAGCGGCCGTGGCAGCGGCCGGGAGCCGAAGGCTGGGAGCTGAAACCTGACATGCGTGCGCGAGTGTTTGTGACGTTGAAGCCGTCTGTGTTCGATCCCCAGGGTAAGACTATCGTGGACGCCCTGCATTCGCTTGGTTACGGCGGCGTTGAGGATGTCCGGCAGGGCAAGTATTTCGAGCTGGAACTGGCTGCGGATTCGAGCGAGAAGGCGCGCTCGATGGCCTCCGAAGTCGCCGACAGGCTGCTGGCGAATCCGGTGATCGAGAGCTACCGCATCGAAGTGGAGGGAAAGTAAGTGCGCTTCGCCGTTGTCGTGTTTCCGGGATCGAACTGCGATCACGACGCGTACCACGCGACGAAGGAGGTCCTTGGCCAGGAAGCGGAGTTCGTCTGGCACAAGGAGACCGACCTTCGCGGAGCTGATGTGGTCATCCTCCCCGGCGGTTTCTCTCACGGCGACTACCTCAGGACCGGGGCCATCGCGCGGTTCTCGCCGGTGATGGACGCGGTGAAGAAGTTCGCGGCGGCCGGCGGGCCGGTGCTGGGGATCTGTAACGGCTTTCAGATTCTCCTCGAGGCGGGCATGCTGCCTGGTGCGATGCTCCGCAACCGCGGCTTGAAATTTCTCTGCGAGCACGTCCACGTGCGCGTCGAGCACACGGACACGCCGTTCACCATGGCGTGCCGCCCACAGCAGGTTCTGCGCATTCCCATCGCCCACGGCGAAGGGAACTACTTCACGACGCCGGAGGAGCTACGGAAGCTCGAGGAGAACCGGCAGATTGTGTTCCGTTATGTGGATCCGGTCGGAACCGTGACTGATGGCGCCAATCCCAACGGGTCGGTCGAATCCATTGCCGGTATCTGCAATGCGCGGCGCAACGTCGTCGGGTTGATGCCGCATCCCGAGCGCGCGTGTGAGTTGGCCGTCGGCAGCGCTGATGGGCTCGTCATGTTCGAGTCCGTGGTGGCGGCGCATGCGTCGGGCGCCTTGACGGCGGCCGGGAGCGCACCAGTATGAGCGCCGCTCCCGCACACGACAAGGCCGCGCTCCAGCGACATGGTCTGAACGACGAAGAGTATCAGCGAGTCGTGCAGTCGCTCGGGCGCGAGCCGAGCCTGACCGAGCTCGGCATTTTCTCGGTGATGTGGTCCGAGCACTGCAGCTACAAAAGCTCACGGGTGCATCTTCGCAATCTGCCGACCACCGGGCACCGCGTGTTGCAGGGGCCTGGAGAGAACGCCGGAGCGGTCGACATCGGCGAGGGCCTTGCCGCTGTCTTCAAGATCGAATCGCACAACCATCCCTCGTTCATCGAGCCGTATCAAGGCGCGGCGACCGGCGTGGGCGGCATCATCCGCGACATCTTTACGATGGGGGCGCGCCCGATTGCGCTGATGAACTCGCTGCGATTCGGCGAGCTCGACGATCCGCGCGTGCGCCGGAACATGGAAGGTGTCGTGGCGGGCATTGCCGGGTACGGCAACAGCATCGGCATTCCGACCGTCGGTGGCGAGATCGCGTTCGAAGAGTGCTACACGGGAAATCCACTCGTGAACGTCTTCTGCCTCGGCATCGCCAGGGCGGACGAGATCATCAAGGGAGTCGCCAGGGGCACCGGTAATCCCGTCTACTACGTGGGCTCGAAAACCGGCCGGGACGGTATCCACGGTGCGACGATGGCATCAGCGGAGTTCGACGAGAACTCGGCTGAGAAGCGCCCGGCGGTGCAGGTCGGCGATCCCTTCATGGAGAAGCTGCTCCTCGAGGCGTGCCTCGAGGTCATGAAGAGTGATGCGCTGATTGGTATTCAGGACATGGGCGCGGCCGGCCTCACGTGTTCGACCTGCGAGATGGGCTCGCGTGGCGGGGCCGGCATTGATATTGACGTCATGCACGTCCCGCAGCGCGAAACCGGCATGACGGCATACGAGATCATGCTCTCCGAATCGCAGGAGCGCATGCTGCTGGTGGTGAAGCGCGGCCGCGAGAGAGAGGTCGAGGAGATTTTCGAGAAATGGGATCTGCATGCGGCGCATATCGGTGAGGTGACAGACGATGGGCTGATGCGGGTCCGCGAGCGGGGAGAGGTCGTTGCCGAAATTCCGACGGGCGCGCTGACAGATGATGCCCCGATGTACAAGAGGCCGATGCAGAGGCCGGCCTACCTGGACGAGGTGCAGAAGCTGTCGCTCCCTGAGCGCCCGCCGGTCTCGGACGTGGACGCGCTGCGCGCGCTGCTCGCCTCGCCAGCGATTGCGAACAAGCGGTGGGTGTACCGCCAGTACGACCACATGGTTCGCACCAATACGCTGGTGCTTCCCGGGATGGGATCGGGCGTCGTCCGCATCAAGGGAACGGATCGCGCGCTGGCCCTGTCGGTCGACGGCAACGGCCGCTACTGCTATCTCGATCCCTATCGTGGCGCCGTCCTGGCAGTCGTGGAGGCCGCGCGCAACGTCGCGTGCGCCGGCGGCGAGCCGATTGGCGCAACCAACTGCCTCAACTTCGGCAATCCTGAGCGGCCCGAGATCATGTGGCAGTTCGCGCGTGCTGTTGAAGGCATCACGGCTGCCTGCAAGGCGCTCGAGTTACCTATCACCGGCGGTAATGTCAGTCTCTACAACGAAACTGACGGGAAGGCGATTTATCCGACTCCTGTTCTTGGCGTCGTCGGCCTCATTGAGGACGCGAGCAGGGTGCTGGGACGAAGTTTCAAGGCCAGCGGCGACGTGGTCGTGTTGCTCGGTGAGACACGACACGAGCTCGGGGGCAGCGAGTATCTCAAGGTGACCCAGCGCCTTGTCGCCGGTGTCCCTCCTGAAGTCGATTTGACAGCCGAGAAGGCGCTTCAGCAGCTGCTTGTGGCTGTCGCTCGGGAATGCCTGATTCGATCCGCGCACGACTGTGCCGAGGGTGGATTGGCTGTCGCGCTTGCGGAGTGCGCGTTTGACGCTGGCGGCATTGGGTTGAAGGTGGACATTCCGGCGGTTGCCGCGCCAGACGCGTGGATGTCAACCTCCGCGTTGTTCTCGGAGTCCGCCTCTCGCGTCGTTGTCTCGGTTGCGCGAGATCAGGCTGGGGCTCTCCTCGCCCGCGCCAAGGCCTTCGGCGTCCCGGCTCTGGAAATCGGCACAACCGGCACCCCACGGATCAGCGTCTCCATCAATGGGCGTAACCTCATCGACGTGGCAGTCAGCGACGCCGAAACCATTTGGAACAGCGCCCTGGAAAAGCACTTCAAACAGAAGGCAGCATGATCACGGTCCGTGGAAAGAAGTTTCCTGACGACGACAAGTTCAGGGAAGAGTGCGGGGTTTTTGGGATCTTCGGCCATCCGGAGGCCGCCAACCTCACCTACCTTGGACTTTACGCGCTGCAGCACCGCGGCCAGGAGAGCGCCGGTATCGCGGCCTCGGACGGCGGCGAAGTGCGTCTCTCGAAGTCGATGGGCCATGTCGCCGATGCGTTTTCCGAGAAGACCCTCGAGAAGCTGCCCGGCCACATTGCCATCGGACACGTGCGCTATTCGACGGCAGGTGACAGCAAGCTTGATAACGCCCAGCCCATCCTGATCGAGTGCGCCCATGGGCAAATCGCCATCGGGCACAACGGCAACATCGTCAATGCGAGCGAGCTCAAGGACGAGCTCGTCAGCCGCGGGTCCATCTTCCAGACGTCGACGGACACGGAGGTCATCCTGCACCTCTACGCGCGATCGCGCGCCGGCTCGAGCGACGAAGCGATTGTCGACGCCATTTCCAGCGTGCAGGGCGCCTTTTCACTGGTGCTGATGACCAGAGATCGCCTCATTGCCGTGCGGGATCCGCACGGCTTCCGCCCGCTGGCGCTCGGCCGCCTGGGCGAGGCTGTCATCGTGTGCTCCGAAACGTGCGCGCTCGATCTGATCGGCGCGACGTACGTTCGCGACGTCGAGCCGGGTGAGGTCGTCATCGTGAGCGCCTCCGGGGTGAAATCCTTCAAGCCGTTTCCGCCTGCCCCGTCGGCGCATTGCATTTTCGAGCATGTCTATTTCGCGAGGCCGGACAGCTACGTGTTCGGCGAGAGCGTCAACGAGGTTCGCACGGAACTTGGGCGATTGCTCGCGCGCGAGCAGCCTGTCGGCGCCGATGTTATCGTCCCCGTTCCGGACTCCGGGGTCTGTGCGGCGATCGGGTACGCGGAGGAGTCAGGCATTCCTATGCGCGTCGGGCTGATCCGCAACCATTACGTCGGACGCACGTTCATTGAGCCGCAGCAATCGATCCGGCATTTCGGCGTGCGCGTGAAGCTGAACCCGGTGCGCAGTATCCTCGAGGGCAGGCGCGTCGTACTGGTGGACGACTCGCTCGTTCGCGGCACGACCAGCCGCAAGATCGTGAAGATGGTGAAGGCGGCTGGCGCAAAGGAAGTACACATGAGAATCAGCTGCCCACCGACGATCTCGCCGTGTTTCTACGGCGTCGACACGCCGCGTCGTTCTGAGTTGATCGCGGCCACCCATACGCTCGATGAGATTCAGAAGTACATCGGCGCGGACAGCGTGGGGTATTTGAGCCTCGAGGGCCTGTTGTCCTCGGTCGGTACGAAGCGGTCGTCGTATTGCACGTCGTGCTACACGGGGCAGTACCCCGTCGCTTTTCCGCGCAACGAGGCGGCGTACCTGCAGCTGGCGCTGAAACTGGACACAGATGCCGTCAAAACATAACGCGCTCATTGCCCTGTCGACGCTGTTGCTGACCGCGTCAGCTGTGGCGTCGATTCATTCGCAGGAGCGCGGGCCGCAGCCCCTGTCCAGCGCGGCTATCCAATCCTCCATCGACGCGCTAGGGAACCTGGATTTTCCCGTGCGCATGAACGCCGCGCGCGCGCTGCGGCGGGCCCCAGCTGAGGCGGTCGCGCCGGCGCTGGTGCAGGCCGTCGAGAGCCATAAAGATCAGTTCGTCAGATTTCGTGCGCTCGTGCTGCTGACGGCGTTCAACGACAGCCGCACGGCTGAGCTCGTGCGGCAGGTTGCGAGCAATCCGAACGACCGGCTGCGCACGGTCGCCTACATGTACTACGAGCACCATCCGTCGGCGAGCATGATTTCGCCGCTGTTGCAGGCGCTCGAGCGCGAAGAGAGCGAGTTCGTGCGGCCTGCGCTCGTTCGGGCGCTGGCGGCTCAGGGAAACGATCCCCGGGTGCGCGAGACGCTGCTGATGGAAGTGGGGCGGGGGCAGGATTTCTTTCGGAGCGCCGTCATTGAAGCTCTCGGGGATTACCGAGCGACGTACGCCATTGAGCCGCTGATGGGCATTGCGCAGCTGACTGGGCCGCTTCAGGTCGATGCGGTCGTCGCCCTCGGCAAATTGAAGGATTCGAGGGCGATGGAACCGCTCGCGTCGTTGCAGCGAAGCGCGCCGCGTGAGAGTCAGCCGACGATCGCCGCCGCGATTTGTCTGCTGGGAGTCAACTGCGATGCCCACGTCCCGTATCTGATCGAGACGCTTCGATTCGCCGAGAAGAACCAGGGCTTCCAGGAGCTGTTGCGCAACACGGTGACCGCGCTCGTTGCGCTCGCGAATTCAGGCAATCAGCAGGCGCTCGGCGCGTTGTTTGAGGTCGGCATCCCGTCGGCCGATCCGCCGCGGGCGCCGATGGCGCTCGGTGCCGGGACCGTCGCCATCAGGAACACGCCGCTGGTGCTGTCGTTTCTCGAGACCTCCGCGAATCGCGGCGGCGCAATCGACCTGATAGCCGAGGGTTTCGACATGCTCGAGGAAGATTATGAAGAGGAAAGCTTCTTCGCCGCAGTCCGTCGCCTCTACTGGCAGGCGGCGGAAGACTCTGCGACCCGCAGGGTGGGCCAGGCGTTGATCGAGAAGCTGGAATTCTGACCGCTCCCGCAGTTCATCGCGTGTAACCTTCGAGACGACAATCATGGAACGCATGACGTATGCCGGCGCGGGCGTGGATTACGGCGTGCTCGATCCGTTCAAGCGGCGCGCGCAGCTGGCCGGGCGCTCGACGGCGGATGCGCTGGGGAGGCTCGGTGTGGCCGAAGTCGAGATGAGCCGGGGTGAGAGCGCGTATCTCGTCGAAACCGAAGACGCCTTCCTGGCGCATGTCGAAGAGGGCCTGGGGACGAAGAACTTGGTCGCCGACGCCATGTATCGCCTGACCGGGATCCGCTCCTACTACGATCACATCGCTCAGGATACCGTCGCCATGATCGTGAACGACATGGTCACGCTCGGCGCGTTGCCGCTCGCGGTCGCGATGCATCTTGGCGCTGGCTCGTCCGAGTGGTTCAGCGACGAGCGCCGGGCCAAAGACCTGGTGGAGGGATGGAGGAAGGCGTGTGAGCTTGCGCGCTGCGCGTGGGGCGGCGGGGAGACGCCGACGCTGAGCGGTATCGTCGAGCCCCATACGGTCGTGCTCGCCGGCTCTGCGATCGGGATCATCAAGCCGAAGGGCCGCCTCATTCGCGCGAACATTCAGGCCGGCGACGTGATCATCCTCTTTGAGAGTTCCGGCATCCACGCGAACGGCCTGACGCTCGCGCGCGCCATTGCCGAGCGCCTCCCGAATGGCTATCTCACGCCGCTCGGCGACGGTCGCTCCTACGGAGAAGCCCTCCTCGACCCCACGCATATTTATGTCGGTGCGATTGAAGACTGCCTCAATCGCGGGGTGGATATTCATTACGCCGTCAATATCACGGGCCACGGTTGGCGCAAGTTGATGCGGGCGCCGGCTCCCTTTGCCTACGTCTTCGACCAGGTCCCGGGGCTTCAGCCCGTGTTTGAGTTCATGCAGGCGCAGGGCAGCATCGACGACAGCGAAGCGTACGGGAATTTCAATATGGGCGCCGGCTTCGCCATTTACGTGCCGGAGAAGGACGTCACCGCTGTATTAGCAGTCGCACAGGCATTCCCATTCAAAACCATGCGCGCCGGGCATATCGAAGAGAGTGCGAGCAAAAAAGTAGTGATTGCTCCGAGAGGCCTTGAATTTTCCTCCGACACATTAGGGGTCAGGTAACCCGCGGGGTCTGACCCCCGTACTGGTACGGGGGTGGTACGGGGGTCAGACCCCTGCTTTCGCGGACGCCGCTTGTCGGTGCCTGTTAACGCCGCGTTGAGCAGGTGCTGCCAATCGGTCGGCAGGGTAATCGGGCCTTCGCACAGGGGATGCGGATAAGGTCCTCGCAGTCGCCTCCACAAGCTGCTCCAACGCCAATCTTCAGCATGCGTCACCAAGTCGGCGGTGAGCGGATTCCGCTCGACATATCTCCAGGCGCGTAAGAGGTGCTCGTCGTTCTCTGCCCAGACGCATTTAAACCTCGATTGGTAAACTGCACCACAGCCGACGGTGTCATGACTCCCATTCCAACGCATTGCGTGGGTGGCAGTTAGCCATTTGACGAAGCGCGAGACATCGCCATCATTCCTCGGCCATAGCAACAAATGCCAATGGGTAGGCATCAAACAGTACGCAAGAATTCGCATAGACAATGGGGTTACGGCCGCCTCAAGCGTTCGTTCAAATTGCACGTAATCGCTCGCGTCCCGAAACAGAACCGAACGTTTTGCCGCACGGTTCATCACGTGGTACACATGGTTCGCGCGAGTTATACGCGGCTT
>JANNJO010000016.1:0-2642 GCA_031395755.1 Acidobacteriota bacterium | reverse complement strand
AATCAGCTTCACCATCGCCAGACCGACCCCAGTGCCTTTCACGTTCGTCGCCGCGGCCGAGGCTCCGCGCACGAACTTCTGGAAGATGTGATGTTGATCTTCTGCCGATATGCCCGGCCCTTCATCACTGACGCTGAATGCAATTCGATCCCCTTCCGGTTCGCAACAGAGACGCACCGACCGGCCGCCGGAATACTTCACGGCATTGTCGAGCAGGTTGTGGAGCACGAGCGTCATCGCATGGCGATCGGCAAGCACCGGTGCCTTCGCATCGCCGCCGTTCACTTCGATCCGACAATCCGAGCGACCCAGCTGCGACAGAAAATCAGCCACCGCAGATTCCATCAGCGCGCGCGGGTCAACCGGCTCGATGTGGTACGGGCGGCGGCCGGCCTCGAGCTTCCCGAACTCGAGGAGGTTCTCCACGAGCCGTTGCAGGCGGCGGCTCTCTGCGGCCAGCGACCCGTAATACGCCTGGCGACGCGCGTCGGATGACACGCGTCCGGCCTCCAGCATCTCCGAGAGCTGGCGCATCGACGCCAGAGGCGTGCGGAACTCGTGTGACACTGCCGACACGAAGTCGGCCTGCAGGCGGGCCAGTGCCACCTCTCGTTTGACCGCGCGACCGATGAAATAGGACACGGCCAGAAGGAACGCCAGCATCACGCTGAGCGCGGCGACAACCAGACGACCGCGACTCATGAATCCGTACTGCGCGAAGGCGTTTTCGGCAGTCGCCTGCACAGTAAACGGCAGGCCGGTATCGTTGGTTGTTCGCGCGACGCTCATCTGCGTTCGGTCACGGATACCAGGTGAAGCACCTGTCGCTTCGAGGAACGAGATGCCTTGCCGCATATCGACAGGGATGCGCGTCATCAACTGGTCGAGCGGGGTCACCCACGCAGCTGAAGCCGCGCCTCCGCTACGCCAGGCTACGACGTGCCGGGCGTCCACGGGACCAACTAACACGCGGCCGCGGGGGCTCGATGCCGCCTGCCACCCGTTCCAGAAGTCGGCCACTGCGTGAGCGGCTGCCAGGCGATGGTCGTGCGGAATCTCTCTCCGGGAAATCCGGGAGGCCTCGGCGGCGTAGAGCTCGTACTGACCGCGCGTTATTACCCATCGTCCGAGGGCCAGGTCCTCTTGGAGAGCACGTGCGAGAACGTCAGCTTCTTCATGACGGCCAAGTTGTTCGAGCAGCCGCATTGCAGCATCGCGTCCGACCAGTGCGGCCGGGGCGCCGACGACCTGGACGTCTTCCAGGCGCGCCATTTCTCGATAGACTTCGAGGGCAGCGTCACCTCGATTCAGCCGGCGAAGAACGCGCGCGAGCCGCACCAACGATGCCGCTCGCACGGCGCGATCGGGCGATCGTGCCAGACGGCGATACGCGTCGGCCGATTGCGCCAACGCGTGCCGCTGAAACTCGTCGATCTCCGCCGCCGTGAAGAGCGACCTCGGTGGCTCGGGCTGCGCGGAAAGGACGGGATAGAAGACGAGGACCGAAGGAGATACAGGCTGAATCGACCGCTGGTCGAAAACCAGGACCAGTCCGTCTGACTCGGCCGGATGCGTGGCGCGAGGGGCAGCGATGCGGGCATCCAGTTGCTGGTCCACTTCGCCGAGTACCCGTTCGATCGTCTGGACGACGCGGTCGGCCCGGTTCTCGAGGCGTTCCCGTTCGCGCTGCTCCTCGGCTGCACGTTCCTGCCGGAGCATCTCCCACCCTGCCCAGCCGAACGTGACCGCCGATGCCACAGCGACCATTGCCAGCATTCCGGAGGGGCTCCATGACAGTCGCACCCAGCTTCGAAGGCGGCGGCTAGCGGACCCCACGCTGGTATTATAGGAATGCTGGGTAGAGAAAGTGTCGCCACTCTGTCAGAGCTGTGTACGGGACACGGCAGGCGGCCGTCAAGGTGCCGGCCCATGGAAGCGGCGCTTCCGTAGAAGGACAGCCGTCAGAGAGCAACTGACGCGGGCATGCCAGAGCCAGAGCGTGTTTGCGCCAGCCTGATTGGAACGTTCCAGGAGTCCTAACTTTACTAACTTAACTAAAAGCGTGCGCGAGTGACCGGCAGGCTTCAGCAATGTGCGACGGAGGAATTCCATTGGTGTGAGTTGCGAAGCGGCTGCGCGTCATGAGAATCGCCTGGGAAAAGCGCGTCAAGAACATTCTCGGCAACTCCCGACGTCGGCACTACAGCCACGCCGCTCTACTCATTTGACGGGTTCCGCAAACGACTGTGCCCGAAACTGTGCCCATTCAACTGTCCGAAACATCGCGATTTCCTCAGCATTTCTAGGAAGGCGGATTCCGAAAAACCGTCGCCTGCGGAGCCTTCAAATCGCGATCGTGCAAGTGCTACCTTCACGTATACTTAGCGTTCACGGTGAGGTGGCCGAGAGGCTGAAGGCGGCGGTTTGCTAAACGGAAGTCAGGCTCTCGGACATCGTCTATTTTCCTAGCAAATTCAAGCGTCTCAACCACTTGCCGGATCGGGCGAGTCGGCTGCTGTTGGCTCTTGAGGCGCTGTATTGGCGCGTCACAGGGACAATCGTGGGGACAATTCTCTCCGACGAGTGATCACGCCAAACCACCGTTTCCACGGCCATCCCCTTTTCGTCTCCGCGTCGATTCG
>JANNJO010000490.1:0-17799 GCA_031395755.1 Acidobacteriota bacterium | reverse complement strand
TCGTGTTCAGCTTGAGGCGGCCGACGCGCGAAAAGTCGTACTTCTGCGGGTTGAAGAACATGTTCTCGAAGAGCGACCGCGAGCTGTCGAGCGTCGGGGGATCGCCCGGGCGCAGGCGGCGGTAGATCTCGATGAGGGACTCTTCGTGCGTGTGGATCGGGTCTTTCTTGAGCGTCGTCGAGATGATCGATCCCACCTCGTCGCGCTCGGGGAAGAACACCTCGATGCGATCGATGTTGTTCTCCTGCGCCATCGAAATCACGCGCGGCGTGATCTCGTCGTTGGCCTCCAGGATGACCTCGCCGGTCGCCTGGTTGACGATGTCGGAGGCCGCAAACGCGCCTTCGAGCTCGGCGTCCGCGATCTCGATGGCCTCGACGTTGGCCTTGCGGAGCGCGGCGATCGCCGAGTTGGTGATCTTCTTGCCCGACTGGATCGTCGTATCCGATTTGGGGATCGAGATGTCCTTGGCCGCGCGCAGCCCGACGAGGCTCTCGTTGACGGCCCAGAATTTCGAGTCCTTCCGCAGGTAGATCTTGTCGACGGTGTAGAAGCTCCGGATGATCTCGTCGGCCCCTCGCAGGCCGAGCGCGCGGAGGAACACGGTCGCCAGAAACTTTCGCTTCCGGTCGATCCGGACGTACAGCAGGTTCTTCGCGTCGTACTCGAACTCCACCCACGATCCGCGGTAGGGGATGATCTGGGCGACGAACAGGGTCTTGTCTTCGGAGTGGAAGAACGCGCCCGGCGACCGGTGGAGCTGCGACACGATGACGCGCTCCGTGCCATTGATGATGAAGGTGCCGTTCTCCGTCATCAGCGGGATGTCGCCGAAGTAGACCTCCTGCTCCTTGATGTCGCGGATGGTCTTGGCCCCCGTCTCCGCGTCCTTGTTCCACACGACGAGACGGATGGTGACCTTCAGCGGCACGGCGAACGTCATGCCGCGCTCCTGGCACTCGTCAACGTCGTACTTCAGCTTCAGCGCGACAGTGTTGCCGCAGATATCGCACATGTCGCCCTCGACAATATTGGGGCGGCCGCAGCGCGGACAGAGGACTTCTCTGTCGCCGTACGGGTCGGCAATCAGCACGTTACCGCAGCCGGCGCACGGCTTACGCAGGTGGTGCAGTCCCTGCAGCTTGCTGCACTTGCACTCCCAGTTGCCAATGGAGTACTCGATGAACTCGAGCGACGAGTTCTCGCGGAAATCGCTGATCGGGAAGACCGACTTGAACACCGACTGCAGCCCCGCGTCTTCGCGCTCGGAGGCCAGCCGGTTCATCTGCAGAAAACGCTCGTAGGACTTCTTCTGAATCTCAATCAGGTTCGGGATGGGAACCGTGGTCTTGATTTTCGAAAAGTCGATCCGCTCGCGGTAGACGTTCTTGGGAAGGCTGTACATCAATGGACTCCTGGCTGCGGGCGTCCCGGCTCCGGGCCATTCAAGGCCGACCGGAAATACCCAAGCCAAAATTCGGAAACGGAGTCGAGTCGACAGCCGGCACCGACCCGACTGACGACCGACGACCAATGACTGACGACTGGTTACTTGATTTCGACTTTCGCGCCGACTTCGTCGAATTTCTTCCGGATGGCTTCGGCCTCATCCTTGGTGACGCCCTCTTTGACGGCCTTGGGCACAGCCTCGACAAGATCCTTGGCTTCCTTGAGGCCGAGGCTGGTCACTTCGCGGACGACCTTGATGATGTTGATCTTCTTCTCGGCCGGGAAGCTGATGAGAGACACGTTGAACTCCGTCTTCTCTTCCGCCGCCGGCGCTGCAGCCGCTCCGCCGCCGCCTGGCATCGCCATGGGCATGGCTGCCGCCGCCGAGACGCCGAGCTCGGATTCGAGCGCCTTCACGAGCTGTGACAGCTCGAGCACGCTGATGCCCTTGATGTATTCGATAACCTGCTGCTGATTCAGATCGGCCATGTCTGTTCTTCCTTTTCTCAAGTTGTCGCGGGGCCCCACCCCCACGACCCGTATCTCGCGACCTTCGGCCGCTCGACAATGTTTGCGACGATGTTCTAATCCCTAATCCCTAATCCCTAAGCCCCAGTCCCTAATCCCTGCGATTCGGCCATCTTCGTTTCATAAGCCGCCAGCACGCCGACCAAATCGCGCGGCGCGGCGTTGAGCACACTCACCAGCTGCACCATCGGCGCGCTCAGCAGGAACAGCAGCTTCGCGTAGAGCTCGGGCTTGCCCGGCAGCGCGGCGAGTTCGGTGACCTCGGCCGCCTTGATCGCGCGGCCCTGCACGACCGCGGCCTTGATCTGCAGCGACGGCGCGGTTTTCGCGAAGGTGGTCAGCGTCTTCGCCAGCAGGACGGGGTCGCTCGCCGTGTAGGCGATGGCCGTCGTGCCCACGAAGTGCTCGCCGAGCCCCTCGAACACGGTGCCCTTGATGGCCCGCCTCGCGATGGTGTTCTTGACGACCTTGTAGCTGGCCTTCGCCTTCTTCAGCTCACGGCGCAGATCGGTGACCTGCGGCACGTTGAGACCCTTGTAATCGACGAGAATCGCACTCTCGGTGCCCTTGAGCTCGGCTTCGAGCCGCGTGAGCTCTTCCTGTTTTACTGCTCTGGTGACAGCCATTAGTGTTTCACCGCGACGTCGGTATGCACCGTGTCGATGCGGATCCCCGGGCCCATCGTCGACGACAGCGTGACGCTCCTCAGGTATTTGCCCTTCGCCGCGGCCGGCTTGGCCTTCACGATGCTGTCCACCAGGGCATGCGTATTGGCGATCAGCAACTCCGGCGCGAACGAAATCTTGCCCACCGGCGCGTGGATGATGCCGGTCTTGTCGACGCGGAACTCCACCTTGCCCGCCTTGATTTCCTTGACCGCGTTGGCGATCTCGAAGGTGACGGTGCCCGTCTACGGGTTCGGCATCAGCCCGCCGGGACCGAGGACCTTGCCGAGGCGGCCGACCGCGCGCATCATGTCGGGGGTCGCGACCACGGCATCGAAATCCATCCACCCGCCGTTGATTTTGTCGACGACCTCTTCGCCCGCGACGTGATCGGCGCCGGCGTCCTGCGCTTCCTTCTGCTTCTCACCGCCGGCGATGACGAGCACCTTCTTGCTCTTGCCCAGGCCGTGGGGCAGCACGACGGTGCCGCGGACCATCTGGTCGGCGTGCTTCGGATCGACGCCGAGACGAGCCGTCAGCTCGACGGTCTCATCGAATTTCGCGAATTTAACTTTCTGGAGCAGGGGAATTGCATCCTCGATCGTCAACGGATGCTCGGGAACCTGCTTCTTGGCAGCCTCAAACTTCTTACCCACGTACTGACCTCCTGTGGTGCAAGCGAGCCCGCAGACTCTCCCACTTTCTACTTTCCACTTCTTACTTCTTACTTACTGAATCACGTCAAGGCCCATCGAACGCGCGGTGCCGGCGACCGTCCTGACGGCCGCTTCGAGCGACTCCGCGTTCAAATCGGGCAGCTTGATCTTGGCGATCTCTTCCACCTGCTTGGCCGTGACCGTGCCGACTTTGTTCTTGTTGGGCTCGGCCGATCCCTTGGCGATGTTCGCCGCGCGCTTCAAGAGAATCGACGCCGGCGGCGTTTTCGTGATGAAGGTGTAGGACCGGTCGGCGTAAATCGTGACGACGGCCGGGATGATCAGCCCTTCCTGCCCGGCGGTCTTCGCATTGAAATTCTTGCAGAAGTCCATGATGTTGACGCCGTGCGGACCGAGCGCGGTCCCGACCGGCGGCGCGGGCGTCGCCTTGCCCGCGGCAATCTGGAGCTTCACCACTGCCTGTACTTTCTTCGACATTAGATCTTCTCAACCTGTAAGAAATCGAGTTCGACCGGGGTCGCTCGGCCGAAGATCGTCACCATGACCTTCAACGTGTTCTTGTCGAGGTTTACCTCGTCGACCACGCCGTTGAAGCTGGTGAACGGTCCTTCGTTGATCCGCACCTGCTCCCCTTTTTCGAACATGTACTTCGGCTTCGGCTTCTCGGCCGCCTCTTTGACCTGGTCGAGGATCTGCTCGACCTCTTCCTTGCTGAGCGGCGTCGGCTTGACGCCCGCGCCCACGAAGCCCGTGACCTTTGGCGTGTTCTTCACCACGTGCCACGCGTTGTCGGACATGTGCATCTCGACAAGGATGTAGCCCGGGAAAAACCGCTTCGGCGTCACGACCTTCCGTCCGGCGCGCATCTCCACGACGTCTTCGGTCGGGATCAGAATCTCGCCGATCTCGTCCTGCAGCCCGTAGGCCTGCACACGCTGGCCGAGCGATTCGGCGACTTTCTTCTCAAACCCCGAGTAGGTGTGGACGATGTACCACTGCTTCGTGCTGACGTCTGTCATGACGCTCACTATCGTTATCAGCTGAACCGCTGGAACAGCGAGAACACCGCGCGGTCCAGAACCAGATCGACCAGCCAGAGAAACGTGCCCAGCACGATCGAGAAGAGAATGACCACCAGCGTCGCCGCGTAGACTTCCTTCTTCGACGGCCACGTGACGCGCTTCAGCTCGTTGCGGACTTCGACGAGGAACACCCGGCCGCGATTCCAGCGGCTCGTGACGTTGTCTCGCGCGTCCCCGATGTTTTCTGACACCACGTTGGTCGCCATGCGTCCGTTCTAGGTTCCCGGTTCCTGGTTCCGAGTTCTGGCAGGCCAGGAGGGTCTCGAACCCCCAGCCCCCGGTTTTGGAGACCGGTGCTCTACCAATTGAGCTACTGGCCTAACTGTCGACTTACTTCGTCTCCTTGTGCCCCGTGTGCTTCTTGCAGTACCTGCAGTACTTGCTCAACTCGAGGCGCTCGGAGGACTTCTTCCTGTTCTTCGTCGTGCTGTAGTTCCGGCGCTTACAGTCGATGCACGCCAGAGCGATGATGTCTCTCATGACGACTACTCCACGATTTCGGTGATGGTGCCGGCGCCCACCGTGCGGCCGCCTTCACGAATCGCGAAGCGTGAGCCCTTCTCGATGGCGACCGGGGTGATCAGCTCGCCGCTCATGCTGGTGTTGTCGCCCGGCATCACCATCTCGACGCCTTCCGGCAAATGGAGCGAGCCGGTGACGTCGGTCGTCCGGATGTAGAACTGCGGGCGATACCCGTTGAAAAACGGCGTGTGACGGCCGCCCTCTTCCTTCGACAGGACGTAGACCTCGGCCTTGAACTTCGTGTGCGGCGTAATCGAACCGCCCTTGGCGAGCACCTGGCCGCGCTCGACCTCTTCCTTTTCCGTGCTGCGGAGGAGGACGCCGACGTTGTCGCCCGCCACGCCCTCATCGAGGAGCTTGCGGAACATCTCGACGCCGGTGACGATTTTCTTCTTCGTCGGACCGAAGCCGATGATCTCGACTTCCTCGCCAACCTTCACCTTGCCGCGCTCGATGCGGCCCGTGACGACGGTGCCGCGGCCCGAGATCGAGAAGACGTCTTCGATCGGCATCAGGAACGGCTTGTCGACTTCGCGCATGGGCATCGGGATGTAGGTGTCGAGCGCATCCATAAGCGCGAGCACGCCCTCGGCGCCGCCGGGCTCGCCGTTCAGCGCTTTGAGCGCCGAAAGGCGGATGACCGGCAGGTCATCGCCCGGGAAGCCGTACGACTTCAGGAGTTCACGCACTTCGAGCTCGACCAGGTCGAGCAGCTCGGGGTCATCGACCGCATCAACCTTGTTCAACGCCACGACGAGGTACGGCACATTCACCTGGCGCGCCAGCAGCACATGCTCGCGGGTCTGCGGCATCGGGCCGTCGGTGGCCGACACGACCAGGATGGCGCCATCCATCTGCGCGGCGCCGGTGATCATGTTCTTGATGTAGTCGGCGTGGCCCGGGCAATCGACGTGCGCGTAGTGCCGCTTCGGCGTCGAGTACTCGACGTGGCTCGTGGCGATGGTGAGAATCTTCGTCGCGTCGCGCCGGCCCTGAGACTCGGACGCCTTCGCGACCTCGTCGTACGGAATGAACTTGGCCCAGCCCTTGTCGGCGGAGACCTTGGTCAGCGCCGCGGTCAGCGTGGTCTTGCCGTGGTCGATGTGGCCGATGGTGCCGACGTTGACGTGTGGCTTTGAACGATCAAATTTTTCTTTCGACATGCCGTCTCTTCCCTCGCGTTAAAGAAGCGTCGCCTGACGTTTATGTATCCTGGAGCCGATGACCAGAATTGACCTGGTGACCTCGTCCTTACCAAGGACGCGCTCTGCCAACTGAGCTACATCGGCGAACTTCGTAGTCTTCAGTCGTCAGTCATCAGTCGCCAGTCGCTGTCGACTACAGACTGTCGACGGTCGACTGTCTTGGAGCGGGAGACGGGGATCGAACCCGCGACCAACAGCTTGGAAGGCTGTGACTCTACCACTGAGTTACTCCCGCCTTTGCCACACCCACTTCCCTGTGCCCTCGTCACTCTTCCCTCATCCCTGACAGAGAGGTACTAAATGGTGGGGAGGGGAGGGTTCGAACCTCCGTAGCCCTAAGGCGGCAGGTTTACAGCCTGCTGCGATTGACCGCTCTGCCACCTCCCCGTGGACTTCTCGCGGGGACCCCGCGACCAATGTCATTGTTGGCTGCTTATCCTGCAGACCGATTATTGCACCCCGTAAGTTCCCGCCAATCAGATGAGGCCGTTTGGTCGGCCGCGTTAGAGCCAAATGGAGCTGGCGAAGGGATTTGAACCCCCGACCGGCTGATTACAAATCAGCTGCTCTACCGGGCTGAGCTACGCCAGCCAGACAAAAAGCTGAGTTTAGCACAAGGTATGCCACGGAGTGCAATGGCCCTAGGCGCCAGGCCTCGCGAAGCCCCTTTGGCGAAGGGCCTCAAACAGCACAACTCCAGCTGCGACAGAGACATTCAGGCTGTTTACACGCCCGAGCATCGGAATTGCGGCCAGAAAATCGCAGCGTTCTCTCACCAGCCGGCGAACGCCGGCCCCTTCGGCGCCAACCACCAGGGCCGTGGGAATGGTGAAATCCATTTTATCGTACGTGTCGGGCGCATCCCCGACCAGCGCCACCGTCCAGACTCCCGCCTCTTTCAGTTCTTCCACCGCGCGCGCGACGTTCACGACATCGGCGATTTTGACGTGCGAGAGCGCGCCCGCAGACGCTTTGCCCGCAGCCCCGCTGAGGGGAGCCGCGTGCCGCGTCTGACGAATCACACCATGAGCCCCCGCCGCATCGACGCTGCGAAGGATGGCGCCGAAGTTGTGCGGATCTTCGACGCCATCGAGCACGACGATCAGCGCGGGAGGCGCAGCCTGCGCATCGCGAATCAGATCGTCAAGATCGTAAATCTGACGCTCGCTCACCTCCGCGATCACACCCTGATGGGACGAGCCCCCGGACTCGCGATCGAGCTCGTCATCCGAGACGCGGCGAACGGGCACGCTCGACCGTTCAGCGAGCGCGAGCAACTGCTGCAGCCGTTGGTCGTGTCGGCGGCCGGCGCGCAGCGACACGACACGCCCCGCGCGCATCGCCTCGGTGACGGCGTTGATGCCGTAGATAACCACCCGGCCTACTTTAGCCTGTCAGCGAACCGCCGCGCGCGCTCGCGCGCGCCGATGATGGCAGCGATGCCGCTCGACACATCCAGATCCGCGCCGCGATCGATCGCGGGCACCAGCAGATCGAGCTCGGGCCCATCGCCCGCGCCCGTGAGCGCGAGGCGGATGGGGTGAAACAGCGCGCGCCCCTTCTGTCCGGTTTTCCGGTTCACGCGATCCGCCACGCCGCGAAACGTCTGCTTGTCGACCAGGCGCGGCGCCGACGCCAGCTCCTCGGCCAACGCGTCGATCACCTGGCGGGCGGCACCCGCATCGACCTCGGCTCGAGTAGCGGGGTCTCCCAGGGCCGGCTCAGGTGAAAACACGAAGAGCTGGCGCAGTCGCTGCGGAACCTGATCCAGCCGATCGATGGAGGTATTGAAGACGGGCGCAATGCTCGCGAGGTACGTCATCCCCTTCGCGCTCAGCGCGCCATTGATGTACCCGGCGCGCTCGAGGTAAGGCGCCGACAGAGTGGCGAGCCGCGCCGGATCCGCGTCCTTCAAGTAATGACGATTCACCCACGCGAGCTTTTCTTCATCGAACACGCTCGCGCTGTGGCCGACATCGCTCAGGGAAAACCGCCTGGCCATTTCCTCGAGCGGCACCAGCTCCTGGTCTTTGCCCGGCGACCAGCTCAGCAGCGCCAGGTAATTCAGCAGCGCCTCCGGCAGGTAGCCTTTCTCGCGGAACTCGTCCACGGAAACGGCGCCATGACGCTTCGACAGTTTCGTGTGATCGGGACCCAGCACCATCGCGACGTGGCCGAACTCGGGCGGAGGGAAGCCGAGCCCCTCATAGATCAGGATCTGCCGCGGCGTGTTCGAAATGTGGTCCTCGCCGCGCACGACCTGCGTCACCCCCATCAGCCCGTCGTCTACGACGACCGCGAAGTTATAGGCGGGGTACCCGTCGGATCGGAGCAGTATTTGATCGCCGATGACATCGGTATGGAAGCGAATCTCGCCGCGCACGAGATCCTGGAACACGATGTCGCGATGCTGTGGCGTGCGGAAGCGAACCGCAGCCGGTTCGCCGCCCGCAACGCGCCTCTTCGCTTCGGCCGAATCGATCCGGCCACAGCGCCCCGAATATTTAGGGGGAAGATTGGCCGCGAGCGCCGCCTTCCGCTCGGCCTCGAGCTGCTCGGGTGCGCAGAAGCAGTAGTACGCGGAGCCGCCTTCGATCAGGTCGCGTGCGCGTGACTGATATGTGCCGAGACGCTCGGACGAGCGATAGGGCCCGACGGGACCGCCGACGTCCGGACCCTCATCCCAGTCCAGGCCGAGCCACCGCAGATCCTCGAGGATCGTCGCGTCCGAATCCAGGGTCGAACGCTCGACGTCGGTGTCTTCGATGCGGAGAATGAACGTGCCGTTCTGCCCTCGCGCGAGCAGCCAGTTGAACAGCGCCGTTCGCACGTTGCCGACGTGAAGGTGGCCGGTGGGGCTCGGAGCGAAGCGCACTCTCATGGGTCTAGGGATTAGGGATTAGTTAGGGATTGGGGACTAGGGATAACAGTGCCACGGCGTGGACGGCAATGGCTTCATTGCGGCCCAGGGCATCGACGTGTTCGTTCGTCTTGCCTTTCACGCTGACGGCAGAAATATCGACGCCCATCGCCTGCGCCAGGTTCGCGCGCATGGCGGGGATGTACGGCAGAAGCTTCGGACGCTCGGCAATGACCACGGCATCGACGTTCGCCACCGCATATCCGGCGCCGCGGACAATGCCGATGGCGGCCGCGAGCAGCGCGAGGCTGTTCGCGCCTTTCCACTGCGGATCCGTGTCCGGAAAGTGCCGGCCGATGTCGCCGGCGGCGGCCGCGCCCAGAATGGCATCGGTCACCGCATGGCACAACACATCGGCATCCGAATGGCCGGCGAGCCCCGTCTCGTGGGGAATCTGCACGCCGCCGATGATGAGCGGCGTTCCCGGCTCCAGGCGGTGCAGATCGTACCCAATTCCCACTCGGGGGACTGAACCGACCAGCGCTTTTGACATATCCAGGTCCTGTTGGGTCGTGATCTTGATATTGGTGGCCTCGCCGTCGACCAATCGCACCGGGTGCCCCGCCTGTTCCGCCAGCGAGGCTTCGTCGGTAGCGGTGCCCAGCGTCTCGCGCCCCAGCTCGATCGCGTCCTCGAGCACCTCGCGCGTGAAGGCCTGCGGCGTCTGCGCCAGGTAGATCGTGTCGCGCGCGATGGTGCGTGCGACGATGCGCAAACCGGGAGCGGCGGTCGCCTCCTTGACGGTGTCGCTGGCCTGAACCGCGGCAATCGCCGCTCCGCCCTTTGCGGCCGCCTCGATGACCCGCGAAAACAGATCGGCCGAGGCAAACGGCCGCGCGGCATCGTGGATGACGATCACGCTGGCGCGATTGGAGACCTGTGCGAACGCCTTCGCCACCGAGTCCTGGCGCCGGGAACCGCCGTCGATGATGCGAACGGGCTTTTTCGACGAGACAAGAAACGGCGGCGGCGACCAGGCCAGCTCGGACGGAAGCGCCACGATGATCTCGTGAATCTCTTCGTGTCCGTCGACGATGTCGAAACTGCGCTGGAGGATGGTGCGATCGCCCAGCGTCAGGAGTTGCTTGGGCGCTGCCGCGCCGAGGCGTGTGCCTCTCCCTGCAGCGGCGATGATGGCCGACACGAACATGCGGGAAGTATAGGTCGTCCCCGATGCACACGATTGCAGGCATCCCTACATTCGTGAACGTCCACGCAGCGGCCGGTTCCTCAACGGGCTTCCGAAAGCCGTGCGATCCTCGCCCTCGACGCTGATCATCGCCAGCCAACATCAACGAGATTGTTGGACGACGGATGTGCTTCCCACACTTCCGTCAGTTCTGGGGATCCGGAATGGGGTTTTTGTTAGGGATTTCGCGCGTTCGGACCGCTACAAGGTGGACCTTCATTTGCTCTCCTCGTCTGACAGCACGACCTAACCGGCGCCTCTCGCGCCACAGACCGAAGGGATCACTCATGTCTAATCGCTGGGCGTCTGCATGCGCAGGCATCCTCCTGTTTGCCGCAACGCCGCTGGCCGCGCAAACGGCGCTGCCACCCATCAGCCTCGGGGCGGGATTACGGACGAGCTTCGTGCACGATTCGCCGGACGGCGGCGACGACACGGACACGTTCGCGCTCGACAGCGCACGGATCTATATCAGCGGGCCCGTCACGGAAAAAATCAAGTTCATGTTCAACACCGAGTACGACGGCGGCTCGAACAAGATCGGCGTGCTCGACGCAGTGGCACAGTTCGCGTTCTCGCCGCAGGTCAACATCTGGATGGGCCGGTTCCTGCCGCCCAGCGATCGCGCGAACCTCCACGGCCCGTACTACGCCCATCACTGGGGGGTGTATACCGACGGCATCCAGAACGGTCATCCGTTCATTTTCCAGGGGCGCGACAACGGCGTCGCCTACTGGGGCGATTTCGGCAAAGTGAAGGTTTCGGCGGGCGCCTTCGACGGCAAGTCGGCCAGCGGAAACCCCGATGTGCTCGGGGCGGCGCGGGTGCAGATCGACTTCTGGGACAAGGAGAACGGCTACTACCTGAACGGCACCTACTATGGCGGAAAGAACCTCCTCGGGATCGGTGCGGCGATCCAGGCGCAATCGGGAAACACGGCCACGACCGTCGACTTCCTCCTCGAAAAGAAACTCCCCAACGGCGGCGCTTTCTCGATTGAGAGCGAATACGCCAACTACGACCAGTTGGGCGGCTACGACGGGCGCTACGCGTCGAGCGAAGGCGCGTACGTCCTCGGCAGTTACCTGTTTCCGAAGCCCGCCGCCGGGATGGGCCAGTTTGAGATTCTCGGTAAATACGCGAAGGCCAGCTTCACCAGGGCAGTCGCGCTCGCGGACTACGACCAGGACACCACTGAGTTCAACCTCAACTACATCATCAAGGAGTTCAACGCGCGCGTGATGTTCTTCCTCATCAACACGAACTTCACCGCAGTAAAGACCGACGGCATGCGGGCCGGTGTCGGCCTGCAGATTCAGATGTAACGACGCTTCACCTCAAACTAAGGAGTGATTTATGACACGACGAATGATCCTGCCTGGTGCATTCCTCATGGTCGCAGCGCTTGCCCTGACAACGCAGGCGCAGGCGCAGGACACGATCAAGGTCGGAATTCTGCACTCTCTCTCGGGCACGATGGCGATCAGCGAGACGACGCTGAAAGACACCGTGCTGATGATGATCGCGGATCAGAACCGCAAGGGCGGGCTGCTCGGCAAGAAACTCGAGGCCGTCGTCGTCGACCCCGCCTCGAACTGGCCCCTCTTTGCCGAGAAAGCCTCGCAGTTGCTGACGCAGGACAAGGTCGCCGTGGTCTTCGGCTGCTGGACATCGGTTTCGAGAAAATCCGTACTACCGGTGTTCGAGAAGAACAACGGGCTGCTGTTCTACCCCGTCCAATATGAGGGTGAGGAATCATCCAAGAACGTCATCTACACTGGAGCCGCGCCGAACCAGCAGGCGATTCCGGCGGTGGATTACCTGATGGCGGACCTCGGCGTGAAGCGGTGGATCCTCGAAGGCACCGACTACGTCTACCCGCGGACGACGAACAGAATCCTGGAAGCCTACCTTCTGTCCAAGGGGGTCTCGAAGGCGGATATCTCGATCAACTACACGCCCTTCGGCCACTCGGACTGGCAGACGCGCGTGGCCGACATCAAGCGGTTCGGATCGGCCGGTAAGAAGACGGCGGTGGTCTCGACGATCAACGGTGACGCGAACGTGCCGTTCTATAAGGAGCTCGGCAACCAGAAGATCTCTGCCGAAGACATTCCTGTCGTGGCCTTCTCGGTCGGCGAGGAAGAACTGTCCGGGCTCGACGCCCGGCCGCTCGTCGGCCACCTGGCGGCGTGGAACTACTTCCAGAGCATCAGCACCCCGGCAAACAAGGCCTTCATCGATCAGTGGAAGGCCTACATCAAGAATCCCAAACGGACCACGAACGATCCGATGGAGGCGCATTTCATCGGCTTCAATCTATGGGTGAAAGCCGTGCAGAAGGCGGGCAGCACCGACGTGGACAAAGTCCTCGCGGCTCTCCCGGGTCTCGAAACACCAAACCTCACCGGCGGCATCGCGCGCATGCTCCCCAACCACCACATCACCAAGCCGGTGTACATCGGCGAGGTGCGGGCGGACGGGCAGTTCGACATCGTGTGGAAGACCACCGGTACGGTGCCGGGTGATGCATGGTCCGACTTCCTGGCGGCCAGCAAGCCGATCGAGGCCGACTGGGTGAAGCTGAAGTGCGGGAACTACAACACGGCCACAAAGGTCTGCTCGGGCCAGAACTTCAAGTGAGGAAGACGGCGGGCGGGCAGTGGCTGCGATGGCTGCTGCTCGCCGTCTTCGTGACGTCACCGGTCTCCCTCAGTCCCGTCTCGGCCCAATCGCCCGATGAGAACTTCCTGGCGGCTGTCGCCGAGCTGCGCGAAACGAGCTTTCTCGAGAAAGAGGCCATCGGCGAACGGCTGATTGCCTCCGGCCACCCGAGCGCACGGGAGCTTCTCACCGCGTTCCTCGACGATCGGCTGTACGTACGAAACACCGACCAGAAGGTGGTCATCGCCAAAACCATCCAAGGGAACCTTGCGGCCTACGATCTCGTTGAACCGCTCTCCCTCGCAGATGCTGGATCGGCGCCGCCCGAGTCTCTGACGAAAATCGGCACCAACAACAGGCTGCGACGGTCGCTGCGGACTACTCTGGCCCGCTTCGGCCTGTCGAGCCCCGACACAACTGTAAGGCTCGCGGCGATCAAGGACATCCTGCGATCGCTCGACGAACCAACGGTCGCGCTGCTTCGCGAGCGGGAGGGCGTCGAAACCGATCCCGCCGTTCGCGATGCCATCGACACAGGCCTGGCCATGGCCGAACTGACCGGATCAGATCCCGCCGCGCGCCTCGAGGCAGTCGAAACGCTTTCGAGCCGGCTCAGTTCCGACGTGAGGAACACACTCGCGACCCTGATCGAGAAATCGGCCGACGGCACGTTCGTGGAAGGCGATGTTGCCGTCAGGGCCGCTGCGGAGCAGGCACTCAGGCACATCGACAACCAGCGGGTGTTCTATTCCGCAATCGAAACGCTGTTTTTCGGGCTCAGCCTGGGATCGGTGCTCGTGCTGGCGGCCATCGGGCTTGCTATCACGTTCGGCGTGATGGGCGTCATCAACATGGCGCATGGCGAGTTGATGATGCTGGGTGCGTACACCACGTACGTCGTGCAGGTCGCGATGCCGCAGCACATCGGAGCCTCGATTCTCGTGGCCATCCCGGCAGCCTTCATGGTCGCCGCCCTGGTCGGCGTCCTGATCGAGCGCTCGATCATCCGCTTCCTCTACGGCCGTCCCCTCGAGACGCTGCTGGCAACGTTCGGGATCAGCCTCGTGCTGCAACAGCTGGTGCGCTCGACCTTCTCGGCGCTCAACCGATCGGTGGAAACGCCGGCGTGGATGAGCGGAACGCTGCAGTTCAACGACGCCCTGGCGATTACCTACAACCGGCTCTATATCGTGCTGTTCACCGTGATCGTGTTCTTTGTCCTGCTCGGCGTCCTGAAGCGGACGCGGCTCGGGCTCGATATTCGAGCGGTCTCACAGAACCGCGTGATGGCACAGGCGATGGGGGTGCGCAGCGACTGGGTTGATGCGATGACCTTTGGGTTGGGAGCGGGGATCGCCGGCGTCGCCGGGGTCGCGCTGAGCCAGCTGACGAACGTTGGACCGAATCTCGGCCAGGCCTACATCATCGATTCGTTCATGGTCGTCGTGTTCGGCGGCGTCGGCAATCTGTGGGGCACGCTGATCGGCGGCCTGTCGCTGGGGATTATCAACAAGCTGCTCGAGCCGTATTCGGGCGCGGTGCTCGCCAAGATCTTCGTCCTTGTCGCGTTGATTCTTTTCCTCCAACGGCGGCCCCGCGGACTGTTTCCGCAATCCGGACGCGCCGCGGAGAGCCAGTAATGCGCCGCGGCGACCACCTGTTCCTGGCCATCCTGGCGGCCGCGGCGATCGCGGTGTCGGTGCTCCACCTGGCGGTGCCCGCGGCCTCGCCGCTGCACCTTTCAACCTACACGGTGACGCTCGTCGGCAAGTACCTGTGCTACGCGACGCTCGCGCTGGCCGTCGATCTCGTGTGGGGATACTGCGGAATCCTCAGCCTGGGCCACGCGGCGTTCTTCTCGCTGGGCGGGTACGCCATGGGCATGTATTTGATGCGCCAGATCGGCGCGCGCGGCGTGTACGGGCATCCCGTTCTCCCCGACTTCATGGTCTTTCTGAGCTTCAAAGAGCTGCCGTGGTTCTGGCTCGGGTTCGACCGGTTCTGGTTCGCGCTGCTCATGGTGGCGCTGGTTCCGGCCCTGCTGGCATTTGTGTTCGGCTGGCTTGCCTTCCGATCGAGGGTGACGGGCGTCTATCTGTCGATCATGACGCAGGCGCTCACCTATGCGCTGATGCTCGCCTTCTTCCGCAACGACATGGGCTTCGGCGGGAACAATGGCTTCACGGATTTCAAAGACATCGCCGGGCTCGATCTTCAGCGTGACGCGACGCGCATCGCGCTGCTGATCGCCAGCGCGGCGGCCCTGGCGGCGAGCTACTGGCTGTGCCGCTTCATCGTGTCATCGCGCGCCGGCCGGGTGCTTCGCGCGATTCGGGACGCCGAGAGCCGGACCCGTTTTCTCGGCTATCGCGTGGAGTCCTACAAGCTCTGGATGTTTGTGCTGTCGGCGATCATCGCCGGAGTGGCCGGAGCGCTGTACGTGCCGCAGGTCGGCATCATCAACCCCGGGGAATTTGCGCCCATCAACTCGATCGAGGTCGTCATCTGGGTGGCCGTGGGCGGACGCGGAACCCTCTATGGCGCCGCCGCCGGCGCGGTGCTGGTGAACTACGCGAAGACGTATTTCACTGCTGCCCTTCCCGAGGTCTGGCTCTACGCGCTGGGCGCGATGTTCGTGCTGGTCACGTTGTTCCTCCCGCGCGGCTTCGCGGGCCTGATGTCAACGGGGGAGGAGAAATGAGCGTCGACAAAACGCTGTATCTCGAGAAGCTCACCGTCAGCTTCGATGGATTCAGGGCGCTGAACTCGCTGTCGCTCTTCGTGGATCCGGGAGAGCTGCTCTGCATCATCGGTCCGAATGGCGCGGGTAAGACGACCATGATGGACGTCATCACCGGAAAAACACGGCCCGACAGCGGCACAGCATGGTTCGGGCGGCGCATCGATCTGCTGACGCTGACGGAGCCCGAGATCGCACAGGCCGGCATCGGTCGAAAATTCCAGAAACCGAGCGTCTTCGAGTACCTCACGGTATTCGAGAACCTCGAGCTCGCACTGGCAGGTGACAAATCGTTCTGGAAGGCGCTGGTGGGCAGCCTGACTCGACCTCAGCGCACGCGCATCGACGACGTCCTCGAGGTCGTCGGCCTGACGGCCTGCCGAAGCGTTGGCGCCGGAACGCTCTCGCACGGCCAGAAGCAATGGCTCGAGATCGGGATGCTGCTGATGCAGGAGCCCGAGCTGCTGCTGGTCGACGAGCCGGTGGCCGGCATGACGGCCCAGGAAACGGCACGGACCGCGGAGCTCCTGGTGTCGCTCGCCGGCGACCACTCGGTGGTCGTCGTCGAGCACGACATGGACTTTGTCAGATCGATTGCCAGGCGCGTGACCGTCCTGCACGAGGGCAGCGTGCTGGCAGAAGGCAGCATGGAGCACGTGCAAAACGACCCGCGCGTCATCGCGGTCTATCTCGGGGAATGAGCGTGCTCCAGATCAAAGCTCTCAACCAGTCATACGGCGGCAGCCACACCCTGTGGGACGTCGATCTCACCGTCACGGCTGGATCGCGCACGTGCCTCATGGGCCGCAACGGCATGGGAAAGACCACGATGCTCAAGTGCATCATGGGGCTGCTGCCGGTGACCTCCGGCGAAATCGTGTACGGGGAACACGACCTTCGCAGGCTCCCACCGGAGGCGCGTGCGGCGATGGGCATCGCCTACGTGCCCCAGGGCAGGGAAATCTTTCCGCAGCTCACGGTGGACGAGAATCTGCGGATCGGGCTTGGGGTCCGCAAGAACGGACCGCGCGCTATTCCCCAGAAGATTTTCGATCTGTTCCCCGTCCTGAGGACCATGCTGCACCGGCGCGGCGGCGATCTCTCCGGAGGGCAACAGCAGCAGCTGGCCATCGGGCGGGCCCTGGTGCTCGAGCCGTCTTTGCTCATTCTCGACGAGCCCACCGAAGGGATTCAGCCGAATATCGTCCACGAGATCGGCGACATCATCCTCAAGCTGAACGCACGGACCGGGCTCACGGTGCTGCTGGTCGAACAGAAGCTCCCCTTTGCGCGGCGCGTCGCCAGCGACTTCAGTATTCTTGAAAAAGGGCGGTGCGTCGCGGGCGGTTCCATCGCCGCTCTGACCGACGGCCTCGTCCGCGCACACCTCAGCGTGTGATGGACGCGGCCCTCGGGCGGCTCGGAAAGAAAGGGTTCGTGGTCTCCGAATCGGGCGAACCCACTCAAGCGCGAAAGGCCGGCGTGAGGCTCGTTTCTCTTTGGAGAACCCCTACGCACGGAGCCAATCGCGATTGGAATCTGTATTTCGCTGGGCGGTGTGGCGGGATATCTTCCCTGGCGAAGGCGCTGGTCTGCCGCTTAGACGCCGGCGCGGATGATTTCTTCGATCCGCGCCGCCAACTCACGTGCATCGTCGGGCGTGGGATTTTCAATCTTCGGCGCCGCAACAGGCTCGTGCACCTGGAGCGTCACGTGCCCCGGGCGTGTCATGAGACGGCCCTTCTGCATGACGTGGCGGCTGCCGGAGACCGACAACGGCACGATCGTCAGCCCCGCCTCCAGCGCAAGCAGAAAGCTGCCGGCTTTGAAGCGGCCGACGTGTCCGTCGACACTGCGCGTGCCCTCCGGGAAAATGATCAGCGAAATGCGATCGGCGACGAGGTGCCGCCATCGGTTCAGAATGCCCGAACGATTGGGATTGCTGCGATCGACGAGCAGGTGTCCCGCGCGCAGCAGGTGCCAGCCGAGAAATGGAAACCGCCCGAGCGATTCCTTCGCGATGATGCGCAGCTGAAACGGCAGCGACGCAAAAATCACCGGGATGTCGTAGATACTCTGGTGATTCGAGATGAACACGTAGGTCTCACCGGGCTTCACGCGCTGGAGGCCGCGTACGCTCACGTCCACGCCGGTCGTC
>JANNJO010000415.1:0-12699 GCA_031395755.1 Acidobacteriota bacterium | reverse complement strand
TTCGCTGCAAAGCGGCACAGTCGGCGCCGATGTTCTCGGTCGCACGTTCCCGCGCGGCACGGTGTTCGACCCGGCGACGACGCGCGAGCTCCAGGTGGGACAAGTCGATCCGATGACCGGCATCGCCGCCACGCGGGCAGGTTTTGTGCGCGACGCATTTCCCGGCAACCGCGTTCCCACCAACCGCCTCAGCGCGGATGCGGTTCGCCTCATGAAGCTCTATCCGGCGCCGAACCAGCCCGGGTTGAACAACAACTACGTCGTCAATCGCGACAACACGGACGATACGCATTCGTTCGACCTGCGTGTTGACCACAACTTCAGCGGCAACGACCGCTTTTTTGCCCGGTACAGCTTTTCCGACAACAAGAAGGTGCGTCCATCGCCGTTCGACGGCGACGGCGACGGCGGCGCCTTCAGTGAGGGAGACGAGTCGGTGCGCGTGAACGGCTTTGCGGCGAGCCACATGCACATGTTCTCTCCCACGCTGATTAACGAGGCCAGGTTTGGGCTGAGCCGCGAGCACACCTACCGGATGCCGCCTTTTGGGAGGGATGTCAGCAATTTGCCGGCGCAGTACGGTATCCAGGGCATCCCGCAGGTGGTGGGGAATGGTGGTCTTCCGCTGCTCCAGCCGGCGGGCCTTTCGGACCTGGGTCACGCCGGCTGGGTCGTGAGCGAGCGCTTCAGCAATACCGCGCAGTTCAGCGACAACCTGACCAAGGTGTACAAGTCGCACACCTTCAAGACCGGCTACACCTACCAGGACATTTTCTTCGGATCGACCCAGCCGCCCTACTCACGAGGGCAGTACATCTGGGATGGCCGCTACACGTCGCTCGTGAACCAGGTCGACAACAGCACCTCGCGCGCACACGTGGTGCTCGCGCAGGTCCCCACGCGCGTGCCTGGCGGCGTGGACAACCTCGGCGGCCTGAATGAGATCCGCGTCTCGCCATTCGGAGACGTCGATGCCTTCAAGACGTATCACGGGGCGTACGCGCAGGACAACTGGCGGGTGACGCCCAAGCTGACGGTGAACTACGGCGTGCGGTGGGATTATTTCAGCCGCGAGCAGGAGCGGGACGGGGAACAAGCCAATTTTGTCCCTGGGAGCCCCGCGCAGTATCTGATTCCCGAGCAGTGGAAGTCGCTGCCCCTGTCGTCCAGCTTCACCGGCAACCTTGCCAAGGACGGCGTCCAGCTGGTGTACACGGACGAGTACGGAAGCGGCCTCGGCAAGATGCCGAAGACCAATTTCGCGCCTCGGCTCGATGCCGCCTATCAGCTGAGTGACAAGTACGTGCTGCGTACGGGCTACGGACTCTTCTATGGCGCATTCGAGAACCGGGGCGGGAACCCCAGCCTGGGGTACAACTATCCGTTCCAGTTCACGCTGATCTATCAATCGCCGAATGATGTGGCGCCGAACCGGCTCGGCGACGGATCGCTCGTCGGGCTGGACGCGCGCAACCGGATCCTCCTGGAGTCGACCAACGTCAATGCCAACGGTCTAACGGTGCGCGGCGTGGAGTTCGATTACAAGACACCCCGGTACCACAGCTACAACGCGACGGTTCAAACCGAACTGTTCACCCATCACGCTGCTGAGATCGGGTACGTGGGTACACGGGGGCGGAATCTGGAAACGTTTACCGGCATGAACAACGTCACGAAGCTTCTGCCGCTCGGCACCAATCCACAGAACCACGTGCAATGGCCGAACTTTGCCCGCGGCTCGATCTTCGTTCGCACGGTCGGCGTGAGCTCCTACGATTCGCTTCAGGCTAAATTCCAGCGACGCCAGCACAAAGGATTGCAGTTCCTCGTGAGCTACACGCTGAGCGACGCGAAGACCAACGCGGGCGACTCGCTGTCGGGCGGAGGTGTCGGCGGGCTTCGCGCACCGGACGTCGCCGGGTGGGACCTAAAGAACGACATCGGCCTGTCCGGGTTTCACACCAAGCATGCTCTTGTGGTCAGCGGAAACTACAACATTCCCGGCAGCGGAGCGATTCTCGGCGGTTGGCGCGCCGACTGGGTCATGTCGCTCTACAGCGGACAGGCACAGACCATCAACTGTTCGCTGGCCACAGGTGCCGGCACCGGATGTTATGCGTTGGTCGTCGGCGATCCGTACGAGGGCGCCGGAACCGTGAACCAGTTCTACAATCCGGCGGCCTTTGCGAACCCGGCGCCCGTCGCCTCGATCGGACAGAGCGACTTCAGTCCGCTCGGAGGCACGCGGAGTCAGGTAACGGGCCCCGCGCTACGCCAGTTGGATCTCGGTTTTGCGAAGCAGTTCAGTATCGGCGGCGGGCGACGGTTCGAGGTCCGTGGGGAGGGGTTCAACGTCACCAACACGCCGGCGTTCAACCTGCCCGGGTCGTTGAACTTTCTCGATGCGCGGAACTTCGCGAGCATCACGAGCATGCGCAATACCCCGCGCCAGTTTCAGCTCGGCGCGAAAATCTATTGGTGAGATCCCGTTGCGGCCGTCTGGTTCTGCTCGCGCTGGTGTTCACCACACTGGCGCGGGCAGGAACCGCGGCCGCGCAGGCACCCGCCCCTCCAGCTTCTCCTGGCCCTGCGGAACTCGAGCGACGGCTATCGGAAGCCGTGCGCGTCGATCCGGCCAGTTTCACGGCCCACCACGCACTCGCGGGCTTCTACCTCCAGCAAGGCAACGTGAATGCCGCAGTGCCCCTGCTGCGAGTCGCGTACTCGATCGATCCGACCCATTACGTCAACGGCTATGACTTTGCCCTTGCGCTGCTCCAGATCGGCCGACTGGATGAGTCGCGCGACGTTGTCAGGCAATTGCTCAAGGGAAAGGATTCTGGAGAGCTCCACAACCTGCTTGGTGACATCGAGGAGCTCGCCGGCAACCTCGTCGCCGCGGCCGGGGAATTTCAGCGCGCGGCCCACATGGACGCCACCGAGGAACATCTGTTCGATTGGGGGAACAACCTGCTGCAGCTTCGCTCGTTCGAAAACGCACTGGACGTCTTCACCGCGTCGATCGCGCGGTATCCCGGATCGGCGAGGCTCCGCGTTGGTCTGGGAATCGCCCAGTATTCGCGGGGAAAGTACAGCGACGCGGTGACGTCGTTTTGCCAGGCTGTCGACCTCGAGCCGGCGGATCCGCGGCCTTACCATTTTCTCGGCGAAATCTACGGTGTAGCCCCGGATCTCGAGTCGGCGGTCACCGAGCGCCTCGCCGGTTTCGTCAAGGCCCAGCCGGAAAACGCGCTCGCGCATCTCTACTATGCGCTGAGCCTCTGGAAGGGGCAGCGTACGTCTGCGGATTCGACGCCGGTCGATCTCCCGCGTATTGAAACGCTCCTGAGACGGGCGGTGACCCTCGACCCGGCGCTCGCCCGGGGCCTTCTCGAGCTTGGAATCCTGCTCTCCGATCAGGACCGCCACAAGGATGCGATCGAGCATCTGCTGAACGCGACCCGATTGGAACCAGCCCACGCCCAGGCGCGCTACCGCCTGGCACAGGCCTACCGCCGCACAGGTCAGACCGCTCTGGCGGAGAAACAACTCGAAGTCTTCCAGCAGCTCAAGGCCGAAGGCCCCTGATTCGACCGTCAGTGATATAGAATCGCTGGTTTAGGGTTCTTCAAAGAAAGCTCACTGATGGGTCGAGGCTGGATAGCAGTACGCGGCGCCCGCGTTCATAACCTTCGCGACATCGACGTCGACATTCCGCGCGACAAGCTGACGGTCATCACCGGGCTGTCGGGATCGGGCAAGTCGTCGCTCGCCTTCGACACGATCTACGCCGAGGGGCAGCGGCGCTATGTCGAGTCGCTCTCGGCCTACGCGCGCCAGTTTCTCGAGCAGATGGAGAAGCCGGACGTCGATCTCATCGACGGCCTGTCGCCCGCCATCTCGATCGAGCAGAAGACGACGGCCTCGAATCCGCGCTCGACGGTCGGGACCGTCACCGAAATCTACGATTACCTGCGCCTGCTGTTTGCCAACATTGGCGTGCCGCACTGCCATCAGTGCGGCAAGGAAATCTCAGCCCAGTCGCTCGAGCGCATCATGGACATGGTGATGGTGTATCCGCAGGATGCGCGCATCAATGTGCTGGCGCCGATCGTCCGGGGGCGCAAGGGGGAGTTCAAGAAAGAGCTGGCGGAGCTGAAGAAAAAGGGCTTCAGCAAAGCCCGCATCGACGGTGCCTTCCGCTCGCTCGATGAAGACATCAAGCTCGATCGGCGCCGCAACCACAATATCGAGGTCGTCGTCGACCGCCTGATTGTGAAATCGGGCATCGAGCGCCGCCTGGCCGAATCGATCGACATGGCGCTGAACCTGGCCAACGACATCGTCATCATCAACACGCTCGAGGGCGGCGATCGGCTGTTCTCGCGGCGGCTGGCCTGCATCGAATGCGGCATCAGCATGCCGGAAATGACCCCACGCGCGTTCTCGTTCAACTCGCCTCACGGCGCGTGTCCGGAATGCCAGGGTCTCGGCGCGATGCACGACTTCGATCCGAACCGAATCGTGCCCGATCAGACGAAGTCGCTGCTCGATGGGGCGATCGTTCCGTGGGCCAGGGGCGACCGGAAGCTGGTGAAGGAGGCGATCGCCGGGCTTGGAAGGAATCTGGGCTTCGATCCCGTGACTCCGTTCAAAGACCTTTCGAAGAAAGTGCGCGATCAGATTTTGCAGGGCGGCAACGGAAAAGGGTTCGAGGGCATCATTCCCAACCTGCGCCGCCGCTTCGAGGAAGCCTCGTGGGGTGAGCAGGAAGATCTCGAGGCCTATCGCTCGCTTCGGCCGTGCCCGGTCTGCCACGGCGAGCGCTTGAAGGCGCAGAGCCTCGCCGTCAGGGTGAAGGGCCGGACGATGTCCGAGTACGTGAACCTGCCCATCAGCGAGGCGTACGACGTGTTCAACAGGCTCGATCTCACGGAGCGCGAAAACCTCATCGGCGGCCGCGTGCTCAAGGAAATTCAGGACCGCCTCACGTTTCTGTACGAGGTCGGCGTCGGATACCTGACCCTCGGCCGCGGCGCGACGACGCTGTCGGGAGGCGAGGGGCAGCGGATCCGGCTCGCGACGCAGATCGGCGCGAACCTCACCGGGGTGCTCTACGTGCTCGACGAGCCGTCGATCGGGCTCCATCAGCGCGACAACCGCGCGCTGCTCGGCACGCTGCATCACCTTCGCGATCTCGGCAACACGATCATCGTCGTCGAGCACGACGAGGAAACGATTCGGGTCGCGGATTACCTTGTCGATCTGGGCCCGGGCGCCGGCGAGCACGGCGGCGAAGTGATTTTTCAGGGGACGCCGGGGGAGCTGCTGGAAGGGAAGAGGGAAGTGGGAAGAGGGAAGAATGGGAATGATGCCCGGGCATCGCTCACGGGCCAGTACCTGCGCGGGGAGAAGGTGATCGTCACGCCGCGTGGACGGCGTCCGGCGATGAAGGGTGACCTCCTCATCAGGGGGGCGCGCGAGAATAACCTGAAGAATATCGACGTGCGCATTCCGCTTGGATCGCTGGTCGCCATCACGGGCGTCAGCGGATCGGGAAAGTCGACGCTCGTGAACGATATCCTGTACCGCTCCCTCGCGCGCGAGCTCTATCGGGCCGGTGATGAGCCCGGCGCCCACGATCGCATTGAGGGGATCCAGCACATCGACAAGGTCATCGAGATCGATCAATCGCCCATCGGCCGGACGCCGCGGTCGAATCCCGCGACCTACACAGGCCTGTTCACCTTCATCCGCGAGCTGTTCGCGATGGTGCCCGAAGCCAAGGCGCGCGGGTTTCGTCCGGGCCGCTTCTCCTTCAACGTCAAGGGCGGGCGGTGCGAAGGGTGCCAGGGCGACGGGGTCATCGCGATCGAAATGCACTTTCTCCCGGACGTGTACGTGACGTGCGAGCAGTGCAAAGGCCGACGCTACAATCGCGAGACGCTCGAGATTCAGTATCGAGGCAAGTCGATCGCGGACGTGCTCGACCTTACGGTCGACCAGGCCCTGCCGCTGCTCGAGAACTTTCCGCCGATCGCCAACAAGCTCCGGACGCTCGAGAGCGTGGGCCTTGGGTATATCGAGCTCGGTCAGTCGGCCACGACGTTGAGCGGGGGAGAGGCGCAGCGCGTGAAGCTGTCCAAGGAGCTGTCGCGGCGAGGCACCGGCCGGACGCTCTATATATTGGATGAGCCGACCACGGGGCTGCACTTCGACGATACGCACAAGCTCCTCGACGTGCTTAACAAGCTGGTCGTTCAGGGGAACACGGTCGTGGTGATTGAGCACAACCTCGACGTGATCAAGTCCGCCGACTACGTCATCGACCTGGGTCCCGAGGGTGGGTCGGGAGGAGGCTACGTCGTCGCGGCGGGAACTCCCGAAGAAGTGGCCATGGCGGCGGACTCCGCCACGGGAGAGTTCCTAAGACCGTTATTAGCGTCGGTTTCATGACGCTGTGTGGTAGGATTACTACAGTCTTTCCGCAAGTTTGTGTGGTTCTCGTACCACAACGGATTCTTTAGCACGCTGGGACGGCTTCTTGATTTTTTCCAGTAAACATTTCTGCTGTAATAACTTAGAGCCCACAGACTGCCCTCGCGAGTCCCAAGGCATTGGAATTGCTATTACACGCCCCGTCTGTCGAGCTAACAGCCTGAGCCTCAACGATTAATGGACGCACAACGCACTCTTAGACGGGCCGTCTCCTGCGCCGGAATCGGGCTTCACTCCGGCAAGAAGGTGACGTTGTCGCTCAAGCCCGCCCCGGCCAACCACGGGATTCGCTTCCGCCGTGCGGACCTCGGGGGCGTCGAAATTCCAGCCGTGGTCACGCACCTCGGGGGGATCCAGTACGCCACCGGCCTTTCGTTGAAAGACGGCAACGTGGAGACCGTCGAGCACCTCCTTGCCGCCCTGGTCAGCCTGGGCGTGGACAACGTCATCGTCGAGTTGAACCATCCCGAAGTGCCCATTATGGACGGCAGCGCTGCGCCGTTCATTTATCTGATTCACGAAGCCGGGCTCAAGAGGCTCGCGGCCCCCAAGCGCTTCCTGAAAGTCGTGCGGCCGATCGCCCTCTCGCGCGGCGACAAGCGGATCGCGCTCTATCCGTCCGATCACTTCAAGGTGACCTACAGCATCAGCTTCGACCATCCGATGCTGCGGCACCAGAGCCGGACGATGCAGATCTCGGAAGAGTCGTTCATCGAGGAGATCGCGCCGGCCCGGACGTTCGGCTTCCTGAAGGAAGTGGAGATGCTGCGCCAGAACGGCCTCGCGCTCGGCGGCTCGCTCGACAACGCGATCGTGCTCGGCGAAACCGGCGCGCTGAACGCGCTGCGATTCGAAGACGAGTTCGTGCGCCACAAGATCCTCGACGTGATCGGCGACCTCGCGCTCGTGGGCTATCCGATCATCGGCCATCTCGTCGCGCATCGAGGCGGCCATGCCCTCCACACCGCATTTGCGAGCAAGATTCTCGAAGAATCCGACGCTTGGCGGATCGTCGAGGGTCAGTTCGATCCCGCGCGCGTCGGCGCGCCCGTCCACATTCCCGTCAAAAGCGCCCCGCGTCTGGCGAGCTAGCCCGACGCCCGTCCTCTCGTCGCGGGACGCTCGTCCTGTGAATGTTCGTCCTTGACAAACCCTCCGCCGGAGCGATAATCACCGCCCCTACAGGAAGATCCCTTACAACCGATCGTTCCTTCGTCACCAACGGGTTTGAAGTGGAGGTGTCCATGAAGCGAAGAGAGTTCGTCGAGAAACTGGGTATCGGGTCGGCCGGGCTGGTTTCCGGCGCGGTCCTGGCCGGCAATTCGAGCACGCCTGCACGCGCTGATCAGGGCGGCCAGCACGATCATCGACCCGTGAGCGGCGCTCTGGCGAACGCGACGGTCAGTTTTGGCCAATGGAAAACTGTACCGCCCTTGGACAGGTATCCGAACGTTTCTTCAGCGGCGGCGAACGGCCACCTGCTGATACCGCACCGGGCAACCATCAAGGCGGGCGGCAGCGTGAACTTCATCATCGCGGGATTACACCAGGTCGCCGTGTATGCTCCCGGCACGAAGCCGGAGGACATCGATAAGACCATAACCAGGCCGACAACAGGAGTTCCCCCAGGCGTCCCGCTGATTAACGACGCTAACAATCGCGTTTACGCAGGGCTGGATCCGAGCACGCAACCACGCGACCGGGTCGAGGTCGTTCACTTTCCCAATCGGGGCTTGCACCTGGTGATCTGCGCTGTCCTACCTCATTTTCTGGACAACATGTGGGGATACGTCAGAGTGCAGTCTCCCGATGAAGACGACGAATAACGGCTGATCAGGCAATGAGTCGCTTGACGGCTCTCGGCGCGCAGGGCGAACGTGAGTTCGCACTGCAACGCAGCCTTCGCGGGCCGGCCCCGTCGCGCACCGCGATCGACGATTTTCAGCAGACTGCTGGGGTTTATTTTTGCGGCAACGCGAAGGCGACGTAGCCCGCGAGCGGACTTCGGGCTTCGTTCGCCGGCGCCGCCGCGCCCGGGCTCCGGTGACCGCCGCCTGTGTTGATCCTCGACGAAGCAGGAACGACGAGAAACTGGCGGCCGTTCGCCTCGTACATGGCAGGCAACCCTTCCGAGCCGGCCGGGAGTGCGGCGGTCCACAGGACCTTGCCGGTGTCTGCGTCGTGTGCGCGGACCTTGCCGTCCGTCGTCGCGACAAACAGCAGCCCGCTCGACGTCACGATCATTCCGTGGCGCTCAGCCATGAAGACGCCGGCATCTCTCGCACCTTCCTTCGCCGCCCTCGCGTCTTCTCCGAGCGGGACTCTCCATTTGATCGTTCCGCTATTCAAGTCGTACGCGACGATCGCAGACCAGGGTGGACCGATCACATAGGGCTGGTCGGGGTACAGACCCCAGTCGGTGTAGTAACGATTCGCTGGTGCCTCGACTCCCGCAGGATAGGCGGGCCCGCCGAGCGGGCTGTAGGGACGAGCAACGGCTGGGACCCTCAGCCCGCCCGGTGCTCCTCCAGAGGCGACGACGGGTCCAGCGGACGTTCGAGGCTCATCAGCGGCGGCGCCTGTCGCTCGATCGATCGCGTTCGGGCTGGCGAGAAACGTGAATAGCGCGTTCAACGCCGTATCTTCGAGGTCCGTGAACGCAGGCATCTCACCTTTCCCGGCGAGGACCGCCTGGCGGAACGCAGCGAACGCGATCCGGTTCGCGCCGGCCAGCGCAGGAGGCCCGCCTGCCGAGCCTGCGCCGTTGACCCCATGACACGCCTGGCATCTGTCTTGGTAGATCGTCCGTCCTTGTTCGCCTGACGCCGTTCCACTTCGACGCCGCGCGGCGAGCGGATCTTCGAGGCTCAGCTTGTAGATGGTCGGCCAGTCCTGAGTGGTGAGATACACCAGGCCCCTGGCAGGATTCGCAGCGCCTGTCCCCCAGTTCGATCCTCCGCGGGCGCCCGGCAGCGAGAGAGTCTCCTCGAGGCCCGGTGGCGTGAACAGGCCCTCGTTGCGCATCTTCGAGATTCTGTCCTTCCAGGCCGCGCGTTCTTCAGCGGTCAGGAGGAACGGGTTGACGTCTTCCGCGGTCATGCTCTGACGGGCGAACGGGGGCGGGGCAGTCGGGTAGGGCTGTGTCGGCCACGCCTGCTCGCCTGGCATGTTGCTCTTCGGCACGGGGCGCTCTTCGATGGGCCACAGGGGCCTGCCCGTCACGCGATCGAACACGAACAGGAAGCCCTGTTTCGTGGACTGCGACACGGCATCAATCAGCTTCCCGCCGTGCCGGACGGTGATCAACTGCGGGGCCGCTGTTATGTCGTAATCCCACAGGTCGTGGTGGACCATCTGGAAATGCCACAACCGTTTTCCGGTGCGGGCATCCAGCGCCAGCAGGCAATTCGCGAACAGGTTGCTCCCGATCCGGTCGGCCCCGTAGTAGTCGTACGTCGGCGAGCCGGTGGGGAAATACGCGATGCCTCGCTTCTCGTCAACCGTAATTTCGCCCCACGTGTTGGCGCCTCCCGAGTACCTCCACGCATCTTTCGGCCAGGTGTCGTACCCCGCCTCGCCCGGGTGCGGAATCGTGTGAAAGGTCCACACGAGCTTGCCCGTGATGACGTTGTAGGCGCGGATATCCCCGGGAGGCGACAGATAGGCCTCGCCGGTTGCCGAACCGAGCATGATCAGGTTCTCAAAGACGCGTCCCGGGGAATCGGGCTGAATGCGGGCGATGGTGCCGGGATCGCGGCCGAGGCCTTCTCTCAGATCGACGAGGCCGTTGTTGCCAAAGGTCAGGATCGACCTTCCGGTGCGGGCGTCGATTTCCTGGAGATGGTTGTTGATCGTGAAGACGAGCCGTCGATCCTTGCGATCCTTGCTCTCCCAATAGGCGATGCCGCGGGTCGTCAGGCCCGGCAGGTTCTGGTGGATCCAGATTTCTTTTCCTGTCGCTGCGTCGAGCGCGACGAGCGAGCTGTTTTTCGCCAGCACGTACATCACGTGGTCGACCACGATCGGATTGAAGATGTATTCGCGATTGTCGCCAGTCGGATAGATCCAGGCGACTTCGAGCCGGCTCACATTGGATTTGTTGATCTGATCGAGCGCGACGAAATGCGACGAATCCGGGCCGCCGCCGTAATCCCTCCAGGTCTTGTGGTTCTGCTGAGCACCTCCAGCCTGCGTAGCCAGGGCGATGGAACACCAGACCAGGAGAAAAGTACCTTTCATCGCGATACCATCATACTCGCCCTCCTGTTGACATCCCTT
The DNA here is from genome assembly GCA_031395755.1 of Acidobacteriota bacterium. GTDB lineage: Bacteria > Acidobacteriota > Vicinamibacteria > Vicinamibacterales > JAMQPK01 > JAMQPK01. Next base: position 1,923 of record JANNJO010000415.1, on the reverse strand, counting down.
CCGGACGAGCCGTATTCTGCAGCTCACCTAATAAAATCCAGGGACCCCGGGCGTGCCCAAGGAGGAAAATATGAGAGCTGTCGCGCAGTTCGCGCTTGTTGCCATCGCCAGTTTCGCGTTCTCGCTTCCCGCATCGGCTCAGACGTTGTACGGATCGCTCGTAGGCAACGTGACCGACGAATCGGGCCTCTCGGTGCCTGGTGCCACGGTGAAGATCACTCACGCCGAGACGAGTCAGACCCGCGAGGCCACCACAAATGAGACGGGCGGATACAGCTTTCCGAACATTCCTCCCGGTACCTACCAGGTCGATGCGACTCTGACGGGGTTTCAATCGTTCAGCTCGCGGGGCGTTGTCGTGCGGCAGAGTACCTCCATCCGCGTCGACGTGAGGCTGACAGTGGGCACGTTGCAGGAGACCGTTCTCGTTTCAGGGGCTGCCGCTATCCTCCAGACCGAGAGCGCAGCGGTGCAGATGCTGACCACGAGCGAGCAAATCGAGAGCATGCCCACCAGCAGCCGGGCGTACCAGAGTTTCATGACGCTGATGCCCGGGGTCTCGCAGCCCTACACGATGCAGGCGGGCGGCATCAACAACCCGGCCCGCTCGATGGGCGTGTCGGTCAACGGGCAGCCTCCCAATAATACGGTCTTCCGCATCGACGGGGCCAACGCGACCAATCAGTGGTATCCGGACCTGCAATCCTACAGCCCGGGACTGGAAGCCGTCGAAACGGTCAGCGTCGTCACCAACAGCTTCGACGCCGATCAGGGGATGGCCGGCGGCGCCGCGGTCAACGTGCAGGTCAAGACTGGTTCCAATTCACTCCGGGGCTCTCTCTTCGAGTACCTGACCGATACGCGGCTCAAGAACCGCCCGTACTTCCTGCCTGCGGGGGTGGACAAGGGCTACGACCAGAAGCACATCTTCGGGGGCACCATGGGGGGACCCATCGTGCGGAACAAGCTGTTCTACTTTGTGAGCATTGAATCCGAGACCCGGCGCGTCCGGGAGGGCACGGTTCAACTCGCGGAGGGTGAGGTATCGACCGGGACCACGGGCCTGAACTCGCTGCCAACCGCGGACATACGCCGGGGCGACTTTTCGCGAACGGGCACCGTGCTCTACGATCCGCTCACCGGCAATCCCAACGGCACCGGTCGCACGCCGTTTGCCTTTGCCAACTGTCCTGGCGTGAGTGCGACGAGCGATCCACGGTTTGCCGGCTGCAATTTCATTCCGGCAAGCCGCATTCACCCGATCCCAAAGGCCCTGCTGAGCAAGCTCATCTTGCCGACCTCTGATGCCTCGCGGGACAATTACTACGCCAGAGACAACTACGAGGCCAATCTAGCCAAGATCGATACGAAGGTCACCTATACACCCGGCAACAAGCTGAACGTGAACGTTCGCACGAGCTGGCTGGGGAGCCGCCAGAACAGCCACGGCATTTTCCCGTCGGTGGACGGCGCCGAGTACAACCCGCTCAGCGTCGGGCGGCTCTGGCAGGCAAACATCACCAGCGGCGCCGTGGCAGCGACGTCGATCCTCTCGCCAACCTTCGTGGTGGACACCGTGTACGGCTACACCCCATACCACAGCTGGGTGGAGCCTGAGGGCCCGAAGGATAAATGCTGGGGAGAAGAGTTCGGGATTCCTGGCGCCTGTCAGCCGCCGCTCTCTCGCGACCGCGTCACTCCTGGTTTCAACATGGGCTGGGCGATGGTCACTCCGAGCCAGTTTCGCGATTATGGCGACAATCAAATTTCGTGGGCCGGCAACGCCGGGTGGACAAAGGGCGCGCACAATGTGAAGTTCGGCTTCGATCTCAACAAGATGTATCTGAACCACTACGAGACCCAGGCGGGGACATTCACCTTTAACGGCGGGGCCACCGCGCTGAACGGCGGCGCCTCGCCCAA
>JANNJO010000396.1:0-1921 GCA_031395755.1 Acidobacteriota bacterium | reverse complement strand
TCGGAGATGGGCTCTCCCGCGTCACCGCGGGCGGATGCCGCCCCTCCTGCCGCCGATTTTCTCGCAGACGCGCGCCCCTTGTTCCCCTGCTTCACAAGCCGGGAATTGTACGCCACCACAGACGGAAACAGGCAAACACTTGAGGCTGGTGCGCCCGTGTAACCGCTGATCCGGAGAATGCCGGCAGATCAGGCGAGGCGCTGGCGAAAGCTGGACCAACCTTCGGAAGGAACAGCTCGGCTCCTGGATCGCGCCGATGAAGTTGGAGCCGCAATCTCAAAGCAGCAGCGAGGGCGTCCGGCGCGATCGCAACATTCTCGAACGGATGCCCCGACGACTTGTTCTACCAAGCTCTCGATCGCGAGACAAACGGCCGGGTGCTTTCCGGTCAGCGCTGAAAGGGGACACCCCACGCCGCGGATGACGTAGCCGCCGTTCTCTTCGACGTGCGTCACGGCTCCTAGGTGCTCATTCAAGAATTCGCTCGCGAGCGACACCCGGGAGCGCAGGCTTCCCGAAAAAGGTTTTCCAAGAGCCAGTTCGTCCGCGAGGGTCTTTCCCGCTTGCCGCAGCAACGTATCGACCTGATGCGCCGGCAGGCCACCCGCGAACACGCCTACGAGGTGCCTCAACAGCGGGAGATAGGCTTGCGACAACAGCTGCTCAACCTCAGGCGTCAGCTCGAACAGCTGCGATGGGCTCGTTTTTCCGGGCCGTCGGCCGACACGCCGGACAAGGCCATCGCGCTCCATCGCCGTGACTTGTGCTCGCACCGCGTTGGGGGTGAGCCTCACCTTGGAGGCGAGGTCATCGACGGTGAGCGCGCCACGCTGAAGAACGGTGACGATTCGCCCGCGGCTGGTATCAAGCAGCTGTTTTCTAAGCATTAGGCCACGACGATTAGAGACAACAAGTGGTTCACTGCGGGTTCCAGATGTCGCGGATCGCTCCACGGGACGCCAAAACCCGACACCTCTCACGTTGAAAGTTGGTGCAGATTCTCAGCCAGATCCACGAGCGCTTGCAACGGCTCACGTCTTGCTAGATACACCATGTAAACCTTGACTATCTTGTCGATGCACCTCGGGTTCCTTGGCGCCTCCACCTCCGGCCGGAAGCGTCGACGCGGCGGTCGCCGGGCGTGGACGCGCGGTGTTCGACCGGACGTGCGCTGGGGCCCCAAACCCTGAGCCCAATCGCGTGCGAAGGGCGGCTCGTGACCTCGGTTCAAATGGTTCTATGAAGGAGCAGCTATGCGACTCATCGGCGTCACGTCCTTCGTATTCACTCTCGCGCTGACGTTCGTCATCTCAGGGTTCGGCCCCTCAGCGACTGCGCAACAGGTTACTGGTGGCTCTGGAGACGACGAACGAAGACATCGAAATGGGCAAGCCATCTTCCGCTACGACACCTTCGGCGACGAGCAGTTGTGGACCGATGTGTTGGGGATGCACAGTGTCATTGCGACGATCTCCCCGGCGACAGCGCTGGCGGTGGGCCTCAAGGTGGATGTGGAGGCCCTGCCGCGGGAAATCATTACCGCGCTGCGGGCCGGGCAGATCGATCTGAAAGACCCTGCCGTGACCATTGAATTGCTCCGGCTGAATGCGGTCGTGGGGATCATGGGGAAGGTCAACGAGGGTCAGCTCACCAGCGTCGGCATCACGTGCGCGCTCTGCCACTCCTCGGTCGACAACTCCTTCACGAAGGGGATCGGCAGGCGCCTGGACGGATGGGCGAACACCGATCTGAACGTCGGAGCGATCCTGGCGCTCTCGCCGGCGCTGGAGGCCTTCAAGGCCCAGTTCAGCAACTGGGGCCCTGGCAAGTACGATCCCCGGCACCATGCCTTCGACGGCACGACGCTTTTTTTGCTGAACAGTTCCTCGGTGCCGGTTGTCCTTCCGCCGATCTATGGATT
>JANNJO010000392.1:0-4873 GCA_031395755.1 Acidobacteriota bacterium | reverse complement strand
CTCAGCGCCACGCGCGTCGTCGAGCGCTCCTTGCTGTGCTTTCTCGGCTTGTAGACCCGGCCAAGACGCTCCGTCTCGATCGCCAGTGCGCGCATATTTGTCTCCATAAGCAAAAAGGCCATCACCGCTTTCGCAGGTGATGGCCTTTCTTGTAAAAACCTGAACTTGATCTGTCTACATCACCCGCCTGTGTGCACGTCCTCCGAAATACTGTCGCGCATGGCGCCAAGCATGGTCGGTCGGCCGACGAAAAAGTTTCGGAACATCATCATGAGAGTGGCGTAGGAGAACACAGAGAGGGGTTCGATGTCAACACCGGGAGCGAAATGACGAAGACCGAGCCCATGCCGGGCTCGCTCGTGCACATGATGCCCCCGCCGTGCGCGACGAAGATTGCGCGCGCAATCGAGAGGCCCAGACCGGATCCGCCGGCCGGCGGGGTCCCAGACGCGGCAGCCGCGTTGGGGTGCCCCTCGCGCGATCGCGCCTTGTCGACGCGAAAAAACCGATCGAACACGTGCGGCACCGCCTCTGCCGGGATGCCGATGCCGGTATCCACGATCTCGATCCGACCCATCCCACTGCCCTGTCGCGTCGAGATCGTGACGCTGCCGCCGGGTTTGTTGTAGTGAATGGCATTCGCGATGACGTTGGTGAGGGCCTCGCGAAGCTGCTCGGCATCTCCGCTCACCATGAGCGGCTCACCGTCGGCGGCCAGTCGAACGCCGCGCTCCTGCGCCACGGGGGCCAGCCATTCGAGCACGCCTTCGATGATCGCGTTGAGATCAACCGGGGCCGCCTCGCGGACGTCCTGGATGGCCTCGGCCCGGACGAGCGCCAGCATGCGCGCGACCGCGTCCTGCATGCGCAGCGCCGCGCGCATGCAGACCGCAAGCGCGTCTTTATATTGTTGGGGCGTGCGCTCGCGATCGAGCGCCCACTCGGCCTCCGCGCGGAGCACGGAGATGGGCGTTCGGAGCTCGTGCGAGGCGTCGGCCGTGAAGCGCCGCTCCTGCTCGACCGCGAGCTGCAGGCGATCGAACGCGTCGTTGAGCGTCGATGCGACCTGTCCCAGCTCGCTTTCCGTGCGATCGACCGCAATCCGCGCGTCGAGATCGCCCGCAGACATGGCCCGCGCGGTGTGACTGATGCGCTTGATCGGCGCGAACGCGCGGCCCGCAACGAACCATCCGCCCACGATCGACAGCGCCAGCGTCGCGAGCCCGGCAAGGAAGACATTCAGCGCGAGCGTCCACTGCTCGCGGCGCAGGGCCGTGATATCGCGGCCGACGAGCACACTCGCGCCCCCCGGCGCGTTGAGTGCCACTTCGCGGCGGGGGGATACGGTGTTGTTGACCGCGCTGCTGAGGGTCAAGTCCGGATCGGACTGATCGACGATCTCGCCGCCGGCGGATCTGATGACGTAATACGGGCGCCCTTCATTGGCACCCTCCCGCCGGAAGAAGTAGGCGGCCGCATCTGCGGGCAGCTCGAGATCGAAGCGGCCTCCCTCGACCGGCCGAAGCGCATGGCCGACCTCGCGCGCATATCCCTCGAGCTCCGCATCGACGCCGGCCATCATCGATCGCCACGACTGATACACGACGGCTCCGCCATAGCCCGCCACCACGAGCGTCAGCACGAGCGCGTACCACAGCACCAGCCTGACGCGCAGCGACTCACGCATTGACGATGTAGCCCTGGCCCCGGCGGGTGTGAATGACCTGCGAGCCGAGCTTTCGGCGGAGCGCGGCGATATGGACGTCGATCACATTGGAGAAGACGTCGCTCGCTTCGCTGTAGATGTGCTCGCAGATGGCCGACCGTGTCACGAGCGTGCCGCGATGCCGCACCATCAGCTCGAGGATGGAGTACTCACGCGCGGTGAGCTCGACCGGTGCGCTATCGCGATACACGAGGCGCGCGGCCCGATCGATCGTGATCGTGCCGACGACGAGCACGGGCGACGGATCGCCGGTGGCCCGGCGCACGAGGGCTCGAAGCCGCGCGACGAGCTCGGCAATGGCGAAGGGCTTCGGCAGATAATCGTCGGCGCCGAGGTCAAGCGCCTTTACGCGATCCTCCACGGCGTCGAGCGCCGTCAGAATCAGCACGGGCGTGCGCGCGCCGGCCTGCCGCAGGTCCTGAAGGAGCATCCACCCGCTGCGTTTCGGGACCATCAGGTCGAGAACGACGGCGTCGTAGGTCACCTCGCCGAGCATGAACTGCGCCTCTTCGCCGTCGGCCGCGACATCGACGGCAAAGTGCGCCTCGTCGAGCGCTCGACTGAGCGTGCTCGCCAGATCGGCTTCGTCTTCGACGACGAGTACTCTCATTGTTTCGCGGGGGCTGCCTGCGCGCCCCTGGCGGGGCCTTCGGTCTCATCTTCGACGCGGAAGTCGTCGAACATCACGGTCGTGTCGCCCGAGCTCCACAGCCCGACGCCGGCCGGCCCGCGAGACTGCCGATCGCGCTCGCTGAAAACGCGGATGCCGCCCAGATACACGCGAATCTCTCCGTCCTCCTGCAGAATCTTCAGCGAGTGCCATGCCTCGGGATCGAGCTCGAGATCGTCCTCGCGCTCGAGGCGGATGCGATTGCCGCTGCTGACGCGATACATCGCCAGCTCCTGCTTCGCCAGATCGAGCTGCACGGCGTAATGGTTGAGTGGATCCTGATATTTCCACACGAGACCCGCGGAGCGCCCGCCGCCGGTCGCCTTGAGGCGCACAGAGACTTCCACATCCTGATATTGCATGCCGGAGAAGATGGCGACTGCGAACGCGTCGGGCGGTGACGGCTTACCCTGATGCGTCAGGACACGTCCGTTCCCCTCGCGCCGCACCGTCCACTGGTCTGGAACCGCGTCACGTCCCGCCGCCGCCACGACGCCTGCCGGCGGCGCGCCGATCTTGTCGTCCTCGAACGTCCGCACGATGACGCTCTGCGCGGCGGCAGCCGCTACCTGGACGAACAGCGAAAAAGCCAGAAGCAGCATCGGTGACAGCCCGATTGTAGCCCCGCCACGTGAAGCGGCGATGAAGCAATCGTGCGCCATGCTTCACGGCAGCTTCATCCCATCACCGCTATAAACGTGGCACTCCAAAGGAGGGGTCTCGATGGTTGCTCGGTTGGTTCTGGCGTTCGTGTGTGTGTCCCTTTTGCCGTCCGTTGCCTTTGCCCAACAGCAGAGCCCGGCGCCGCCCAGCGGGAGGCTGAAGGTCTATCTCGACTGCGACCGTTGCTTCCCCGATTTCATCCGGGAGGAAGTGGACATCGTGGAGTACGTCCGCGACCCCGCCGAGGCTGACGTCCATGTCATCGTGAGCAGCTCCGAGACGGGAAGCGGTGGGCGCGAGCGCGCCGTGGCGCTCCTCGGCGTGGGCCGCTTCAAGGGGACGGATTTCAAGATGCGCGCGCTCTCTGAGAGCGGCGATACCGAAGACACCCAGCGGCAGCGCCTGGCGACCGTGATCAAAATTGGCCTGCTGAACTATCTGTCCATCGACGGCATCGCGGGCGGTCTGACGGTTGACGTCGAACAGGCCGCGCAATCAGGTCAACGCGGTCCGGCAAGCGACAGGTGGAATCACTGGGTGATGAGCCTTCAGGGGCAGGTGGCGATGGCCGGCGAAGAGAGCAGCCGAAATCTCAACCTCGAAGGCCAGCTCGGCGCCGATCGCATCACCGACGACTGGAAGATCACGATGGGGGTCGAGGTCGAGTACCAGCGGGAGGACTTCGACCTCGATGAGGACGAACCGCTGCGCGCCATTCGGACCCAGCGGGACTTCGATGGGCTCGTTGCGCGCAGTCTCAACGATCATTGGTCTATCGGAGGCCGCGCCAGCCTCGATTCGTCTTCGTTCGACAACATCGCGATCCGGGCCTTCGGCGGCCCGGCCGTGGAGTACAACCTCTTTCCCTACTCGCAGTACACGCGGCGGCAGCTGAGGGTCGGCTACGCTATTGGCCCCTATCGCGCGCGGTACGTGGAGGAAACGCTCTTCTTCAAAATGTCCGACACGCTGGTGCAGCAGCAGGCATCGGTCACGCTCGATCAACGTGAGCCGTGGGGATCGATCCAGGCCGAGCTGGAATACTCGACGTTTCTGCCGCAGCCGTCGCGCTACCGCCTGCAGCTCGAGGGGGACCTGACCCTCCGCCTCACGCGCGGCCTGTCCCTGTCGATCGAGGGCACGACAAGCCGCATCCGCGATCAGCTCTCCATTCCGCGGCGCGGCGTGACGTCCGAAGAAGTGCTGCTGCGCCTCCGCAGGCTGCGGAGCGGATACGAATACGACCTCCAGGTGGGCCTGACCTACACGTTCGGGTCGATTTTCAGCACGATCGTCAATCCACGATTTGGTCGATAGTCGAGGGTCCGATGGTCGATGGTCATGTACACAGATCAGACAATCGACAATCGGCCATTGACCATCAACCATAGACCATCCCCCATCGACCACGACTGGCAGACGTTGTGCAGGTGCCACGACGGAGGTGTTCGTATGTTCGGTATTCTGGGGTGGATAATTTTTGGAGTGATCGTCGGCGCGATCGCTAAGCTGCTCATGCCCGGCAAGGATCCCGGCGGGTTCATCATCACGATGTTGCTTGGTATCGTGGGCGCGGTGCTTGGGGGGTTTGTCGGCCGCGCGCTCGGGCTCTACGGTCCGAACGACAGCGCGGGGATCTTCATGTCGATTTTCGGCGCGATATTCGTGCTGTTCATCTATCGCATGATGGTGGGACGCAGGCGAACGATCTAAATGCAAGGTGCGTGAGGTGCGAAAGGTGCGTCAGGTGCGGAGGGTGCGCGCACCCGTCGCACCCATCGTCGCCAGCGGTGGGCACTGGCGGCAATGGGACG
>JANNJO010000383.1:0-1515 GCA_031395755.1 Acidobacteriota bacterium | reverse complement strand
CTCGATCAGGCGCAGTTACCCGCGGAGGTCGAGCTATCCGCCGAGCCCGGCCGGCTGCTCGTGCGGGCCGTTCGGAGGCCTCGGGCCGGTTGGGCCGCCGCCGCGAGGGCGATGCACGTCGACGCGGCAGACCGGCTCCTCGACAAACCCACGGCGACGCGGTTCGACGAGAAGGAATGGCAGTGGTAGCTCGAGCCAAGGTCTCGCGCGGCGACATACATCTGGTCCGGTTGGATCCGACCCTCGGCAGTGAGATCCGGAAGACTCGCCCGTGTGTCATCGTCTCACCCGACGAGCTCAATCAGCATCTCCGCACGGCGATCGTGGCACCCATGACCACGGGCGGACAGGCGTACCCTTGGCGGGTTCCGTGCCGGTTCCAAGAGCAGTCCGGCTTTGTGGCGCTGGATCAACTTCGGACGGTCGATATCGAGCGACTCGTGAAACGCCTCGGTCGTTTGGCACCGGACACCGTCGGTGACGTCATTCACGGCTTGCAGGAAATGTTTGCAGACTAGGCGACACAGGCTAACACGCGACTGGAGCCGTCGCGCGTGAACCATGATTGCGCGCGGCTCATTCGCAAACGTTGGATGGCTAGGCCAACAGCCATCGACACGTCCGGCGTGAAGGGATAAGCTGCCGCCAATGTCGAAAGACTGGTCGGCCTTCGACGGATTCAGGCGCCCTCTCGAACAGGGGTCATGGGCGCGCGAAATAGACGCGCGGCAGACCGGGGGAGGCTGGGGCGGATGATCGACGCGATTCTGAAGGGCAAGGTGCCCGCCAAAGAGGACGTGCTCACGTCGTGTGTCGTGGGCATGCTTGACAACATGCCGCGCGAATGCGGGCTACTGGCATGGTTGGAGCGAGCGCGACCTTATGGCGCGATGCGTGAGACGTTGCACTTTAGTCCTGCGGCGCACGCCAACGTGCTCTATTGGCCGCGGACGGCTAACCACGGCTGCCCCGACGTTTTAGTGATGGTAACGGATGAGGATGATGGGGATGCCAGCCATGCGATCGTGCTGGAGGCGAAGTATGGCGCCCTGAAGGCAAACTGGGATTCGATTGACCCGCAGGACGTTGACCAGCTTTCTCGCTATTGGAAAGCCTTGAACGCGGCCGACATGCCAGACGTACCCGAGGCCTTCTTGACGCGAGCCAAGAAGACCGTGGTCTACGTTACCGAGCACAGTACGCCGCCTGTCGAGGAGTTGAAGGAGAGCATCGACAAGAGCGGCGGCAAGATCCGACTCGCATGGCTGTCCTGGCGCGACGCATGGCATCTCGTGGAGCCACACAGTATGTCACGGGAACCGGTGACGGTATGGCTCCTTGCGCTTCTGGAGTATCTGGGGCTGACACAGTTTCGCGGATTCCTTTCCGCAAGCGAGCCCGCTGTTACAGATCTGCTGCACCCCGCGCAGCGCACGGCCAGAAGTTCACGATTCGCGCTATTCTGGATGGGCCAGCCGGGCAATCGGCGGTAGCCGTCAGCGTGTGGTTCATTCG
>JANNJO010000333.1:0-4519 GCA_031395755.1 Acidobacteriota bacterium | reverse complement strand
TCCGGAAGAACCTGACGGCCTGAAAATCCGCGCTTGACTTACAGAATGTAAGATCGATAATAGCTGAACTAAATGGATATTCCGACGCTCTCCACGACGGAGCGCCTCATCCTCGACCTGCTCTCGGGCGAGGAAATGTTCGGGCTGCAGCTCGTCGAGCAATCGAAGGGCGCCCTCAAGCGCGGCACCGTCTACGTCACCCTCGGTCGGATGCAGGACAAAGGCTACGTCGAGTCGTGGACGGAAGAGCGGGCCCCAGGTGCCATTGGTCTTCCGCGCCGCCTCTATCGACCCACCGCGTATGGCCTTCGCGTGCTCGACGCGTGGGCCGCCGCCGCGCGTACACTGAAACGCCGGCCAAAATTGCAGCACGCGTGATGATTCCCGGCCGCACACTCCATCGCCTGGCCGCCTGCGTCTGCAGCGCGAAGATGCTCGAACGTATTGTCGAGCCGGCGATCGCCGATTTGCAGAACGAGTACGCGGAAGCCCCTGCGAACGCGCGGCTCAGCAAAGTGTCGGTCCTCGTTTCCGGCTACGCAGCCGTACTGGAGGTGATGGCGATGGCGGCTCTCGAAATGCCGGCCGTGGCGAACGAGCGGCGTGTGCTGATGCGGACGTTTCTCTGGGCCGCAGGCGTCACGGCTTCCGCTGCCGGTTTGTTGATTGTTCTGACGCTCGCGCAGACGGCCTACGTCAGCACGACGTTTCTGAATCACGTCGCCTACGTGACGCCGCAGGCCCTGCCAATCGCGATTCCGATCGGTCTCACGCTGGGCATCGCATTCGGCTTGAATGGTGGCGCGGTGTCGCACCGCACGAGAAAGGTCGTGCTTCTCGCCGCGCTTCTGGCGTCGGCCATATCGTTCGGGACGCTGGAATGGGTGATGCCGGCGGCGAACCAGTCATACCGCCAGGCCATGTACCGCGCGTGGGGCGGCCGCGGTATGGTCACGAAAGGCTCGAACGAAATGACGCTCGCCGAGCTCCGGGGCGAGTCGAACATCGCACGCGGCCAGGGAGAGCCGGGGAAGGCACGGTGGCTTGAGTGGAACTACCATCTGCGTTGGGCACTCTCATGCGCGACGCTGGTCCTCGCCGTGTTCGCCTTCGCGCTGATGCGCAGGGGGGGCACGCGAAGAGCGGTCGTCATGGCCGCGTGCGTCATGTATTTCATCCTGCTGTTCATGGGTGAGGTGGCGATCGCTGAGGGATTACCGCCCATTCTCGGGGCATGGCTGCCGAACCTGACGTTCGGTCTTGCGGCGATGGCTATGCTGCTGCGTCGGAATGCGACGGACGTGCCACGGTTCGGCTAATCACTTACGACCCTGCGAGAACCTCCGGCACACCGTCGAAGAATCAACGACCCCGGTCTCCAGAGAATACTCGGCCCACGACGAGGAGCCCGCTTCTCTCGATCAGCTGCTCGAGAACTTCCGATCCGTGTCGCAGATGGTTTGCGGAGACCCGGACGTTGCTGCGAACCGCGTGCTGCACGAGAGCCTCCGGGTCGTGCCTGAGTTCTGTCGCCAGCAAGGCTTCCACGGATGGTCGAATGCGGTCGACGATCGACCAGAGATTCCGCGGCTGCTTCTCCCTCGGCCGCATTAGTTCTTCGAGCGTGGCCTGCACAGCCCCACAACGGGAATGGCCCAGAACCACAACGAGCGGTGTGCCGAACCGCTCTGCGGCGAACTCCGCGCTCCCGATTTGGGAGGAGGCGACGATGTTTCCGGCAACGCGGATGACAAACAGGTCGCCCAGGCCCTGGTCGAAGACGATCTCTGCCGGCACCCGTGAGTCGGAACACCCGAGAATGATGGCGGATGGCTCCTAGCCTGCCGCTAACTCGCTGCGTCGCGCCTGGCTCGCGAGCATGTCACTGCTCCGGACGTCAGACACGAAGCGAGCGTTCCCCTCTCGTAAGCGTTCGAGTGCCTCTCGGACTGGAATCATCGCTGCCACACATCAGTCGTCGAAGCGCCTGACCGACACCGACGCCTCCTCGTCGCCTTCGACTTCCACCAGCACTTCCATCGGCTGGCAGCAGACGGCGCAATCCTCGACATACTTCTGCGTCGTGCCGCCGCTCGGGTCAACCGAGAGCTCGAGCGGTTCGCCACAGTAGGGACAGTCGACCGAAATTTCCATCGCGCCTAATCCCTAATCCCTAATCACGGAGTGGCAACAGCCTCCCGCTCGTCGACATGCTCCGCAATCCACCGCGCCGTGTCGTCGATACCCTGCGATTTTCGCGACGCGTAGTCTTCGAGCTGGTCGCGTCCGATCCGTCCGAGCATGAAGTAGCGCGCCTGAGGATGGCTGAGATAGAGGCCGCTGACACTTGCCGCCGGCGTCATCGCGCAGCTCTCGGTCAGTTTCATCCCGATGCGCTCGGCGGCCAGAAGATCGAACAGCTTGATCTTCTCTGTGTGGTCCGGACAGGCAGGGTAGCCGAACGCCGGGCGAATGCCGCGGTACGTCTCGGCGATGAGATCGTCCGTCGTCAGCGCTTCGCTGACCTCGTAGCCCCACTCGCGCCGCACGCGCGCATGCAGGTACTCGGCAAACGCTTCCGCGAGGCGATCGGCCAGCGCCTTGACCATGATGGCGCGGTAGTCGTCGTTCTGCTTCTCGTAGCGTTTCACGAGCTCATCGGCGCCAAGACCGGCCGTGACGGCGAACGCGCCCACGTAGTCGGCCACACCCGACGAGCGTGGGGCGATGAAGTCGGCCAGCGATCGATTCGGCTGGCCGCTTGGCAGGGCCTCCTGCTGGCGGAGCATGTTGAAGCGCAGCAATTCGCTCGCACGCGCATCATCCGTATAAACAATGATGTCGTCGCCCTCACTGTTCGCCGGCCAGAACCCGTAGGATCCGCGCGCGCGGAGCAGCCGGCTTTCGATAATCCGGCCCAGGAGCTCCTGCGCCTGCGCGTAGAGATCGGTGGCGGCCGCGCCGTACTTCGGGTGCTGCAGAATGGCCGGGAACGATCCCTTGAGCTCCCACGTGGAAAAGAACAGCGTCCAGTCGATGTATTTCGCGATATCGGCCAGCGGCTCGTCGTCCAGGAACTTGCGGCCCGTGAACGACGGCACCGGCACGTCGTTCCATTCCAGTTTGGGCGCGTTCACGCGTGCTGCGCCGTACGAGAGCAGCGGCCGCCGTACGCGGCTCGCGTACTGCTCGCGAATCGTGTCCTGATTCTTCCTGTTCTCCACATCGAACCCGGGAGCCTTGTCGGGATTCAGCAGCGTCGACACCACCTCGACCGCGCGCGACGCGTCCAGAACGTGCACGGTCGCCTTGCCGTACGCCGGCGCAATCTTCACCGCCGTATGCTGCTTGCTGGTCGTCGCACCGCCGATCAGCAGCGGCAGCGTGAAGCCGCGGCGTTCCATCTCGCCGGCCACGAACACCATCTCGTCGAGCGACGGCGTGATGAGCCCGCTCAGCCCGACCATGTCGACCTTCTCGTCGATCGCGGTCTGCAGAATCCTGTCGGTCGGCACCATCACGCCGAGATCGATGACCTCGTAGTTGTTGCACCCGAGCACCACGCCGACGATGTTCTTGCCGATGTCGTGGACGTCCCCCTTGACGGTGGCCATCAGAATCCTGCCCTGCGCGCGCGTCACCGTGCCCGCACGCAGGGCGCGCGCCTTTTCTTCCTCCATGTAGGGCATCAGGAACGCGACCGCTTTCTTCATGGCGCGCGCGCTCTTGACGACCTGCGGCAAAAACATCTTGCCGGCGCCGAACAAATCCCCGACGACCTTCATACCGTCCATGAGCGGGCCCTCGATAATCTCGAGGGGCCTGGGGTATTTCTGACGCGCTTCCTCGAGATCTGTCTCAAGGAAATCGAGCACACCATGCACGAGCGCGTGCGACAGCCGCTGTTCCACCGTGGCGTCGCGCCACTTCACGTCGACTTCGCGCTTGGTCGCCGAGCCCTTGACCGTCTCGGCGAATGTGACCAACCGCTCCGTCGCATCCGGACGGCGGTTGAAGATGATGTCCTCCACGTGCTCGAGCAGGTCTTTCGGGATATCTTCGTAGAGGATCAGCTGGCCGGCGTTGACGATGCCCATGTTCAGGCCCGCCTTGATCGCGTGGAACAGGAACGCCGAGTGGATCGCTTCGCGCACGACGTCGTTTCCGCGGAACGAGAACGACAGGTTGCTGATGCCGCCGCTGAAGTTCACGCCGGGGCACGCCACCTTGATCTGGCGGCACGCTTCGATAAAGTTGATGGCGTACTCGTTGTGCTCCTCGAGGCCGGTCGCGATCGCCAGGATGTTCGGGTCGAAGATGATGTCGGTCGGATCGAAATCCAGCTTCTCCGTCAGCAGTGTGTAGGCGCGCGAGCAACTCTCCAGCTTGCGCGCGACGCTGTCGGCCTGGCCCGTCTCGTCGAAGGCCATCACGACGACCGCTGCGCCGAACTGGCGAACACGGCGCGCCTTCTTGAGGAAATCTTCTTCGCCTTCCTTCAGGCTGATGGAGTTGACGA
>JANNJO010000317.1:0-3434 GCA_031395755.1 Acidobacteriota bacterium | reverse complement strand
GCCTTTGCGTTCGCGTGGCTGTAACGAAATCGCTGCGGGTGACACTAGACGTGCGGAGGTAGTTGATGACGAATCTTAACGCGTCCGATTTCCCGTGGTTCCTTGGACCCCTGCTCCTGAAGAGCGCGACCGTGAGCGGCCTGCGTCACAATCTTCTGGTCAACTGCTCTCCCGCCGACTTTCAGCGGATCGCGGCCGACCTCGCGGCGTGGTGCGCACCCACGGTGTTGAGGTGCTCGATGCCCGGATGGCTCGAGCTGCCGCCGGATTTCGCGGGCACTCTACTGCTGACGCGGATCGAGGAGATGACGATCGATCAGCAGATCGCTCTCTTCGACTGGATGACGGCGGCACGGCCGGGAACGCAGGTCGTGTCTGTGGCCACGACGCGGGTCGACCAGCTCGTTCGCGACGGCCGCTTTCTCGAGGGGCTGTTCTACCGACTCAATGTGGTGCAGCTCGATGCCCGGAGCCCGCTGCGGACGGGGTATCAGCCTGACAATCGTCCGAAACTGGATTGTCAGGCGTACTCACACCAGTGAGGTCCGCAGGCTCAATCCCGGCGAGAGGGTGCGAGAACATGCAAATGGGATTATGCTGTGGCCGCGCTATTCACACGGGACGATCTTAAATGTACGCAACGCTCTCCTACGACGTGAACGCCGGCCCCGAGCCGATCGAGGATGTCCGTGCCGCCATGGTCGAGCTGTTCACCGATCGCGAGACCTGCGACCTGCTGTCCGACACGTTTATCTGCGGGGTGGCGGATACCGCCGACTACCTCGGCCTCGCGAAGAAGCTGAAACAGATCGGGGCGGACTTCCCGGATCAGTTCCAGTTCGTGTTCACGCTGCACCGTGCCGGCGATCCGTTCCGCTCGAACGGGAATTACCCGAAACCTCAGGCGAAGGAGATCCTCGACTGATGCGACGCACAGCCGCATGGTTCATCGCCGGCGTCCTGTCACTGGTCCTTCTGTCGCCCTGCCCGGCCGCCGCGCAGGACTCGCCGTTCGTCCTCAACCTGGGCGGCCGCCCTGTGATTCGCCCGGACAGTACCTACATCTTCAATCATGTCCCCCGCTCGGATCTCGTGTTCGAAGGTCAGATCGCGCCTCGCGTCATCATCATTGATTCGATCGCGGATGCGGCAGGGCGCGTGTTGGGCGGCGGGACCCACTGGGGCTATCAGCTCTCGACGACACCGATGGTCAAACTGCGCATGTTCGACGAAACGTCGAGCCCGGTGAGGACGCCTTCCTACATGCCCAAGGGCACCGTGCAGCTCGTCCGTCTGCGAAATTTGTCGCGCGCCAGTGAGGATGACGAGATCGAGCACCACAAAGGCCCGGTCGAGATGTGGCTGCTCGACGCCATCCCCTTCGGCCACCATTCAAATGGGCAGAATGGGTGCCTCTTCAACGAGCAGTCTCGAAACGCTGACGGGGACTGCGTCAACGTCGCCGGGACACTGCCGCTGACGGTCAATAAACTCGATGGGAGCTTCTCGACCAACTATATCGAGGCGCTAATGTTTTACGGCCGCCTGCACCTTGCGCCTCTGGCTGATGCGCCCGAATACGCGACCTCGTGGGAATGGCGGGCCGGCGGCGGCATTCAGCTGAACCCGAGCGGGTTCCTCGGCGGAGGCATCGACGACGAGCTGGCCGGAATCTACGGGCAAACGAGAGTGTTGCTCGAAGCCATGAGCGCGCGCCGCGACCTCGGGTGGTGCGGGCGCGCGGAAGGGCACGCGCAGCTGCAGTTTCTGACCGGACGGCCCGGCCAAGGACAGTCCGTCCTCGCCGCGGCTGCGGTCCCGAGCGTCACCACCACGGTGGAGGGCTCGTGTCTGCCGAAACGTTGGGGTGGCACCGGCGTGTTCGTCCGGTTTTTCCGCGGCCAGGACTACTACAACCTGGGCTTCGCCGAGTCCATCACGCGTGTCCAGTTCGGCGTGACACTGCAGCGGGGGACCTTCCTGAGCTTCCGAATTCCGTGAAACGATTGACTCGCAGGATGAAGGCTTTTATGTTCTTATAGCGCCACCCCAGCCCTCGCGTTATAGATCTGATCGGTTGATCCTTATCAAGGAGCACGGTGTGCAAACTATTTTCCGAATCACCTGCAGCGGCCTCCTCGGTGCGCTCATCCTCTCGGCCGCCGCGGTCCAGCGGACGACCGCCCAGACGGAGGACTACGGCTACGAGGGTCAGTACCTCACACCCGAGCAGCGGGAAGGGCGCAACACCTGGTATTTCTGGACCGGCGGGAATGAGAGCTTCTGGCCCTTGATGGCGCGCGTCACCGAAGGCAACGTGAATCTGCTGAATTACGTGGATTCGCGCCGCCATGACCGTCGGTTCCGCGATCTTGGCGCCATCACGCAGCCAGGCTGCACGGCGGCGAAGGCGCCGGATCAATACGGGCTCTGGCTCGACCAGTGCACTCAGCCGGCGGTACCGGGCGTGCCGGGAGAGGCGTCAGGCATCGTCGGCCTGCGTAAATTTCCGAACCCCAAGTTCGACGCGGCCCGATGGAACGCCACCACCTACATGCAGCACCCGGGCGACATGCAGCCGCCCTATCTCGTGGGCATGACGTGCGGCTTTTGTCACATCGGGTTCAACCCGCTCAATCCGCCCGCCGATCCGGAACGGCCGACCTGGGCGAATCTCGCCGGAACCATCGGGAATCAGTACTGGGAGGAAGGAAAGCTCTTCAGCTTGAACATGAAGCCCGACGACTTCCGCTGGCACGTGGGAGCGCGGCAGCCACCGGGAACCTCCGACACATCGCGGTTCGCGACAGACCACATCAACAACCCGAACGCGATCAACACGATTTACAACCTTTCGTCGCGGCCGACCCAAATCGAGCGCCTGCGCGATGGAACGTCGGCCCAGGTGCATCACATTCTGAAGGACGGCGCCGATTCCATCGGGGTGGCCGGCGCGTCGCTGCGTGTGTACGTGAACATCGGCATGTGCGGCGAGTACTGGGTGACCCGGCACGATCCGGTGCTCGGGATCGCTGGGAAGCAGCAGCCTTTTGACATCGATCACGCCCGCAAGAACTGCCAGGGCTGGCGCGACACGGAGCCGCGGATGGGCAACGCCGAAGCCTTCCTCAAGACCATCACGCCGCCGCTGCTGAAGGATGCTCCAGGGGGGATGGCGTATCTGACGAGGCCCGCCGACACGCTTCGGGTCGGGCGGCGGATGTTCGCGGAGAACTGCGCGTCGTGTCACTCCAGCAAGCAGCCGCCCGCGGGCACGGCGGATGGCACGCAGTGGTTCCGGGATGCGGTGGACCGAGACGATTTCCTCGCGGACAATTTTCTGTCCGACGACAAGCGGTATTCGGTGGTGATGCTCGGCACCAACGTCGGCCGGGCGATGGCAAGCAACGCTACGCGCGGCGGTATATGGGATC
>JANNJO010000316.1:0-6365 GCA_031395755.1 Acidobacteriota bacterium | reverse complement strand
CATTCGGTCGGCTGTTTGGTCTGGACGTTGTAGTTCGTGGAATGGCATCCGTCACAGAGCGGCCCGGTGGGCCGGGTGGTGTTGTCGCCTGTCTGCGCCGGGTAGTGGGCGACCCACCATTCGGTCTTGGCTTGGAGAAAGTACGGTCGCCAGACCCGGTTAATCACATCCCACTGCGCGTTCGCCGGGTAATAGTCGTCGCCGCGCCGCAGAAAGTATCGTTGCTTCCATTTCGTGCCGTAGACCCACGCGACATCCTCCAGCCTGAAGGTCACGAGGGGGTTCGGCTTGCTGAAGTCGCCGAGGACGATGCTGGGATTCAGTTTGGGATCGGTGATCACGTTGGCCATTCGCGTGTGCGACCAGCGCTCGTAGATGGCGGCGTGACAGCGTTGACAGGCGAGCGATCCGACGTACCGCCCCTTGACGTCCTGCGTGTTTGCCGCCGGGTGGGGTGTGGTGATCCGCGGCGGGTTCGCCGTCAGCCGAATGGGTCCCCGTGGCGTCTGGGAGACCTGCGCAAGTGGGTTGACGCCGAGCGACACGAGAAATGCGACGAGCGTGACGGTCAGCAGCACGCCAAACGGGAAACGCCTCATATGTCCTCAGCAGATTCTAGTCTTATGGCCCCGTGGATTTCTGGCCGGTTGGAACGATGCATACAGGGCTTCGAACAGCCCCATTCCCTGCGCGAGCAGCTGCGCATCATCGGGTGTCGACGCCCGCAGCCCTTCCACGAGCCTCCCGATCGTCGCCGCATGAGGCGACTTGAACCGGTCGTCCTTGAGATCCAGATCGTGGACAATCTCGCCGATTCTCCGGACGGGCAGGTCCTTGATGCCGAACCGATCCTGCAACACCTCGAACGTGCAGCGATCGCCTTCGTGTTTGAAGCCGCCGCTCTGATACATGTCGAACGGCACCGCCTCTGGCACCCTCTCCGGCGATGTCGCGAAGACAAACAGGGCGCCCGGATCGATGAAGCGCCGAATCAGCCAGGCCGAGGAAAATCGATCGACGCCCGGGCGGGGCCGCGTCACCCAGGTTCTGTGCTGGTACTCGCGGACGTCGAGATGGCCAGGGGTGGGCCTCTCCACCAGCTCCTTCGCCGGACGACGCGCGCCCGCATCGAGTTCGATGAGCGCGGCCTCGGCGTCCGAGCCTCCCGGCGCCGAAAAAAAATCGTGGCGTCGCAGCTGCTCGTACCTGTCGCGGAAGGCACGGACGGCTTGCAGCCCGTGTTCTTCGGGCGGGGCCCCCTGACGAAGTCTTGTACGCATGGCTTTGATGTCCTTGTTGAGTTTGTCGAAGTCCTCAGCTCTGGCCTTACGGAAGTACTCGATGATCTGGCGCTCTTCGACTCCGTTGATCGAAGACGCCTCGAAGATGCTCGCCTGCCCCCCGAGGGCGGCGACCTCGGTCCGGAGCCACTGAAAGTCCTCCATCGCCTGCGCCGTGTTCGGCAGGATGTAGACAGAGTTCTTTATCGGAACGGCGCCCACCTGCTGAAGCCGCCGCCATGTCTTGACCCGACCGTTGGACGGCCGCGAGGGCAGCTGATGCGCGAACACCAGCCAGCGCCCCTTCGTGCGTGCGGCGGCCATGTGTGGAATGTAACACATGTTACATTCTGAGTCGCCAGTCGCCAGTCGCCAGTCGTCAGTCCACTCGACAGTCGAACGGTCTTTCGCGGACCGGAAGTCCGACTTTCGACTGAGACTGACGCCTGTCGACTGAGACCGACGACTGTCGACTGCCGACTGTTGATATGCTTACCCCCAACATGAACATCCGAGCCGTGCTGGCGATCGTGGCGGTTGTCGCCTTCATCATTCTTCCCAACCTCGTCGACTTCCTGATGGAGTGGTTCTGGTTCGGGGCCATCGGCTACCGCGACGTGTTCGTGACGAGCCTGCGCGCCCGGGCCTCGCTCGGCGCCTTCATCCTGGGCGTCGCGTTCCTCGCCCTTTACGGCAATCTGTGGATTGCCCTCTCGTCCATCTGTGGATTGCCCTCTCGTCCATCGCCAGCCCGTACATCGTCATCGGGGGGCGCGGAAGCGGCACCGTGCAGCCGGCGATGGTGCGGCGGGAACAGCTGCGCAGGCTGGTGGGGATCGCCTGCCTCGTCATCTCACTCATGATCAGCCTGGCGGCCAGCGGGGAATGGATGCGGTGGCTGCAGTTCCGCCACGGAGTCCCCTTCGGCATCGCCGATCCGATTCTTGGGTACGACATCAGCTTCTATGTGTTCCGCCTCCCGTTGTTCGACCTCGCGCAGCAGGTGGCGCTTGCGGTCGTCATCGTCGCAATCCTCGGCTCCGGCGCGGCCTACGTGCTGGCCGGCGCGCTCAACTTCACGAAGCGAGGCGGGGTCTCGGTCGCCGGCAAGGCTCGCGTGCATCTCTCGCTGCTGGGCGCCGCGTTCTTCGCGGTGCTCGCCGTGAACGCGTACCTGCAGGTGCCCCACCTGCTCACTGATGTGGGAACGACGAGCATTGTCCACGGTGCTTCCTATGCCGATGTGATGGCGCGCATTCCGGCCGCGCGGGTGTTGATGGTCGTTGCCGCCCTCGGATCCGCGCTGGCAGTTGTGCACGCCTTCTCGACGACGATCTGGCCGCTGCCGCTAGCGCTGGGCCTGTACCTGCTGACGTCGGTCGGCGGCTCGCTGTACGCGGCGGGCATCCAGCGTTTCATCGTCTCGCCCAACGAGCAGGCGGCAGAGCTGCCGTACATGGTCCACAACATCGAGGCGACCCGGCAGGCCTTCAATCTCGCGTCGGTGCGCATACGCCAGGTGTCTGGCGACGCCGAGCTCACGCGCGCCGACATCGAACGGAATGCCGACACGATCAAAAACGTGCGGCTGTGGGATCACCAGCCGCTGCTCGACACGTTCGGCCAGATTCAGGAGCTGCGCACGTACTACGACTTCGTCTCTGTCGACAACGATCGCTACACCGTCAACGGCCAGCTCCGCCAGGTGATGTTGTCGGCGCGCGAGCTGAATCCCGAGAGTCTGCCCAATCGGACGTGGATCAACGAGCACCTGACCTTTACGCACGGCTATGGCATCACCCTCGGGCCGGTCAACGAAGTGACCGCGGAGGGCCTGCCGATTCTCTTCGTCAAGGACATCCCGCCCCAGTCAACGGTGCCGGCCGACATCGACGTGAAGGAGCCGAGCATCTACTTCGGCGAGGTAACGAACAATTACGTGCTGGTGAACACGAAGGCGAAGGAATTTCACTACTCGAAGGGTGACCAGAACGTCGAAACGACGTACAGCGGCTCTGACGGCGTGCGCATCGGCGGCATCGGACGCAAGCTGATCTTCAGCCTCGGGTTCCAGTCGCTCCAGATTCTGTTCAGCAACGACATCACGCCGGACACGCGCGTGCTCTACCACCGGAACATCACCGACCGTGTCGTGACGATCGCACCGTTCCTCCGCTACGATGAGGACCCCTATCTTGTGGTGTCGTCCGAGGGCCGCCTCTTCTGGATCCGGGACGCGTACACCAGCACCAGCCGCTATCCGTACTCGACCCGCGCGACGGCGGGGCTCAACTACATCCGCAACTCGGTGAAGGTCGTCACCGACGCCTACAACGGCACGACCGAGTTCTTCCTGGCCGATCCGCGTGACCCGCTCGCGCAAACACTGGCACGCGCGTTTCCGGGGCTTTTGAAGCCGCTCGAGGCGATGCCGGTAGATCTGCGTAAGCATCTGCGATATCCGGAGACGATTTTCGCGATTCAGGCGGCGATGTATTCCACGTACCACATGACGAACCCGGGCGTCTTCTACAACAAGGAAGACCAGTGGGAGATTCCGGCGATCGACATCGACGGCAATCCCCAGCTGATGCAGCCCTATTACACGGTCATGCGGCTGCCCGGCGAGGCGCGCGCAGAGTTCATCCAGATGCTGCCCTTCACGCCGGCGCGCAAGGACAACCTGGCCGCGTGGCTGATCGCGCGATCGGACGCGGAGCGCTACGGTGAGCTCGAAGTCTTCGAGTTCCCCAGACAGAAGGTCATCTACGGACCTCGTCAGATCATCGCGCGGATCAACCAGGATCAGGTGATCTCGCCGCAGATCACCCTGTGGAACCAGCAGGGATCTCAGGTCATCCAGGGCACGCTGCTCGTGATCCCCGTGGAAGAGGCGCTGCTCTACGTCCGGCCGCTCTACCTCAAGGCGTCGGGCGGCAAAATCCCGGAATTGAACCGCGTGATCGTCGCGTATCGGGACCAGATTGTGATGGCGCAGACGCTCGACGCGGCGCTGGATCAAATCTTCGGCGGCGGCGGTCGCTCGTCAACGCCGTCTCAGCCGACGCCCGCACCGTCACCGTCCACGTCAACGTCGACGTCAACGTCAACGCCGATAACGCAGCCCGCCGCGGCTGCGCCAGCCGACGCGAATCTGGCGACGCGCGCTCGCCGGCATTACGAGCGCGCGATGCAGGCGCAGCGCGATGGCAACTGGGCGCTCTACGGGGAAGAGATTCGATTGCTGGGCGAGACCCTTCGGGGCATGTCGAGATGATGCCGAACACCGACGGCGCGGCTTCTATACTCTGGCAGCTCTGGCAGCAACACACGCGCATCGATGAGTTGCCGCCGGACTGCCGTCCGGTCGATCGGGCCGCGGGCTACTCGACACAACGGGAGATCGTGAAGTATTCCGGCCAGCCTGTCGTCGGCTGGAAGATCGCCGCCACCAGCGCCGCCGGCCAGAAGCACATCGGCGTGGACGCCCCGCTCGCCGGGCCGCTGCTGGCGAACAGCGTCCTCGAGAACGGCGCAACCGTGGCGCTGGACGGCAACATCATGAAGGTCGCGGAGGCGGAGTTCGCGTTCAAGTTCCGAGCGGCGCTGCCGAAGCGGGCGAATCCTTATACACAGACCGAAGTGCTCGCCGCCGTTGAGTCGCTGCACCCCGCCATCGAAGTGCCTGACTCCAGGTTCAACGACTTTGCCCGCGTGGGCGCGCCTCAATTGATTGCCGACACCGCATGCTCGTGCTGGTTCGTGCTCGGTCCCGCCACCAGCGCCGACTGGCGCGCGCGCGATCTTGCGGCCCATGCGGTCACAGCGTTTCGGAACGGCGAGCAGGCCGCCGCCGGCACCGGTGCCAACGTGCTGGGCGATCCGCGCATCGCTCTCACATGGCTGGTCAACGAGCTGCGCACATACGATGACGGCATCAAGGCCGGCCAGTTCGTCACAACCGGCACGTGTGTCATCCCGATCCCCGTCGCTCCCGGCGACAATGTCCGCGCCGATTTTGGGGAGTTCGGATCGGCCGACGCGAAGATCTCCTAACCACGAAGGCACGAAGAGCGCGACGGGCACGTCACTTGACGAAATACCCACCGACGTGCCACGTGCCGTCTTTCTCCCGGATCGCCGTGACGGTTTCAACGGCCGCCGATTTCTGCTCGAAGCTCGTCGTGAACTGGAAGACCACATACGCTCCATCCGGTGCGCCCGGAAGCGTCGCTGTAGACGTTGCGCTTTTCAGCGTGCGCAATTTCATCGATGAGCGAAAGCCATTCTTCGACCGAGGTCTGCGCCCCTTTTGTGCTCGACTCTTGAGCTTGGATGGAACCGTAACCGAGAATCGAGGCAAGAGCCACCAGGGTGGAGAATCGAACAACTCGGCGCTTCATTTCAGACTCCTTCACAGTGATAGTGCCCGGTTCCTGACTGGTCAGCGTCGCCGTTCCGGCACGATGGTCTCACCGCGCTCCAGCATCGCCACCAGCGTCGCGATCTTCTTGGCACGGCCTGCGGGCGTCTTCATGTTGTTCGTGCGAAATGCGAGCGCGAAGAGGTTCTGGCGTCCGAGGGTCCGGAACGTCTTGCGCGCGCGCGGGCTCGCCTCGATGGCGGCGCGAAGGTCGGCGGGGACGGTGGCTTCGGTAGCGCTGCGGATGGGGGCGTAGGCGGCTGCCCAGCGGCCATCGGCTTTGGCGGCGTCGATCTGCCGCTGACCGTGCGGGGTCATGCGGCCGGCCGCAGTGAGCCGGGCGACGTGGCCGCGGTTGATCTGGCTCCAGACGCTACGCGCCTTGCGCGGAGTGAACCGCTGCAGGAACGAGCGCTCGTCGAAAGAGTTTCGGAGGCCGTCAATCCAGCCCCAGCACAGCGCCACGTCCAGCGCCTGCGGGCAGGTAATCGTCGGCAGGCCCGAGCCCTTCTTGTGGACCTTCAGCCACAGCTCGGTCTCGCGGGCATGGTTGGCGGCCAGCCAGGTTTCGAAGGCCGCTTCTGTGCGGAAGCTCTTGATCTTCAGGACGCGAACCCGCGTGCAATCGTCAATGGCCGTGAACTGGTACAGCCGCTTCCGGG
>JANNJO010000160.1:0-16004 GCA_031395755.1 Acidobacteriota bacterium | reverse complement strand
GCGGGACCCCGCACGGCGGTGTCTTTCTCGACATCGCCTGGATCAAGGAAAAGCTGCCGAACTCGGAGGAGCACATCAAGCGCAAGCTGCCGAGCATGTATCACCAGTTCAAGCAGCTCGCCGACATCGACATCACGAAGGAGCCCATGGAAGTCGGGCCGACGACGCACTACATCATGGGGGGCGTGCGCGTGGACGCCGACACCCAGATGTCGAGCGTCCCGGGCCTCTTCGCGGCCGGCGAATGCGCCGCCGGCATCAACGGCGCGAATCGACTCGGCGGCAACTCCCTTTCCGATCTCCTGGTCTTCGGGAAGCGCGCGGGCGAGTTTGCTGCGAAGTATGCTCGATCGGGAGGGGGCGGCGCGATTCAGGCGCAGCAAGTCGAGGCGGCCGCCACGAGTGCGCTCGAGCCTTTCGAGCGCGGCGCGCAGGGGGAAGGCCCTTACCAGGTCCAGTACGGGCTACAGGAGATGATGCAGGATCTTGTCGGCATCGTCAGAAGCGAAGCGGACATGCGGCGCGCGCTCGAAGGGCTCGAGGCGTTGCGCGCGCGGGCGCGTCGGGTGGGCGTCGGCGGCCATCGCGAATACAACCCCGGCTGGCATGCTGCGCTCGATCTCTCCAACCTTCTGCTCGTCTCTGAAGCGATCGCCCGCGCCGCGATCGACAGGCGTGAAAGCCGCGGCGGTCACTTCCGAGAGGACTATCCCGACAAGGACGTGGCGTTTGGCAAGGTGAACATCGTGCTCCGCAAAGGGACGGACGGCCGCATGGAGCTAGCACGCGTGCCGATTCCAGAGATGCCGAACGATCTGAAGATGGTGATTGAGGCAATGAAGTGACGACCGCAATATTTCGGATCTGGCGCGGCGATGGACAAGTCGGACGATTTGAAGACTACGAGACGCCCGTATCCGAAGGCATGGTCGTGCTCGACGCGATACACCAGATTCAGGCCAATCAGGCCAACGATCTTGCTGTACGGTGGAACTGCAAGGCCGGCAAGTGCGGATCGTGCTCGGCCGAAGTCAACGGCAACCCGCGATTGATGTGCATGACTCGTCTGAACCAGCTCGACCTTGCCGAGCCGGTCACCGTCGAGCCCATGCGGAGCTTTCCCGCGCTCAGGGATCTCGTGACCGACGTCTCGTGGAATTTTCGCGCAAAGCTGACCGTCAAGCCGTTCTCGCCGCGGCCGCCCGATGCGCCGGACGGAACCTGGCGCGTGTTCCAGGCCGATGTCGAACGGGTGCAGGAATTCCGAAAGTGCATCGAGTGTTTTCTCTGTCAGGACGTCTGCCACGTGCTGCGCGACCACCAGTTGTTCGACGAGTTTGTCGGACCCCGGCATCTTGTGTATGCAGCCGCCCTGGAAATGCACCCTCTCGATGCCCTGGATCGGACGAAAGAGCTGAACGCGGCGCACGGCATCGGCTATTGCAACATCACAAAATGTTGCACCAAGGTCTGTCCCGAGAGCATCACGATTACAGACAACGCGATCATCCCCCTGAAGGAACGCGTGATCGATCGGCTCTACGACCCGGTCGCCAAGCTGCTGCGGATGTTTAAGTAGGGCGGGTCTTTCAGTGCAAGACCCGCCCTGCCAAGGTCGGTATGGAGGCCGCCATGAAATTCGAGCTGAAGACCCTCTCGCCCGAATCGGTGTCGCGCGCAATCGCGAAAGCTGAACGCTATCGTCTGCTCAACGAGCCCGCCGAGGCCGAGAGCATCTGCCTCGACGCGCTGCAAATCGAGCCGGAGAACCACGAGGCCCTTGTGTCCCTGCTCCTGGCCCTGACCGAACAGTTCAACGAGGACGTCCCCTCAGCGGTCACCGAGGCGTTCCAGGTCGTCGAGCGCCTCCGCGACCCCTACGAACACGCGTACTACTCCGGAATCGTTTGGGAGCGCCGCGCCAAGGCCCAGCTTCATCGGGGCGGCTTGGGTTTGGGACCGCAGGTCTATGGATGCCTGCGGGAGGCGATGACGTGGTACGAGCGGGCCGAGGAGATTCGGCCGGCCGGGAACGACGACCCGCTGCTGCGGTGGAACACGTGCGCGCGGCTGATTATGCGAGACCAGCGATTGACGCCAGTCGACGAGGAGCGCGGAGAGCCCTTGTTTCTGGAATAAACATCGTCACCCATCTAGTCCCGAATCTCTAACCCCTAATCCCTCATCACCTTCGGTCATCAGACTACCTCGAAGTGCGTGAGCTTCTTGAATTCGTTGAACCGGGCGCCGATTTCGTCCTTCGTCAAGCGCAGCAGCCGGTCGACGCTGAAGTCCTCCACGGCGAATGACGCCAGCGTGCTGCCGTAGATGATGGCGCGCGCGAGCGCCGCGTCGTCGACCTGGTCGCACGACGCCAGGTACCCGAGAAACCCTCCCGCAAATGTGTCTCCGGCGCCCGTCGGATCGAAGACGTGCTCGAGCGGCATGGCCGGCGCCGCGAAGAATCCTCCACCGGTTCGCGTCATCAGCACGCCGTGCTCGCCCCGCTTGATGACGAGCGTTTTCGGTCCCATCGCCTGCACCTTCCTGGCCGCCTTCACCAGGTTGGCTTCCCCCGCCAGCTCGCGTGCCTCGGAGTCGTTGATGAGCAGGATATCGACGCGCGTCAAGACCTGTTTCAGCTCTTCGGGGGTGCGCTCGATCCAGTAATTCATCGTGTCCGCGCCCACGAGCCGCGGCTTCTGCACCTGGTCGAGCACATCCCGCTGCAGCGTCGGATGAATATTGCCGAGGAACACGAACGGCGACGACCGGTGGCTCTCGGGAATCTTCGGCTTGAACTGCTCGAAGACGTTCAGGTGCGTGTAGATGGTCTCGCGGCTGTTGAGGTCGAAACCGTATTCCCCCTTCCAACGGAACGTCTCGCCCGGCACGCTCTCGAGTCCCGCAAGATCGATGGTGCGCCCGCCGAACACTTTCTCCACGTTGGCGCCGAAGTCCTCGCCGACCACCGCGACGATGCGGACCTCGGTGAAGAAGGACGCGGCGATCGCGAAGTACGTGGCCGCGCCGCCGACGACGCGCGAGGCCTCGCCGAACGGGGTCTTGATGGAATCGAAAGCGACCGATCCGACCGCGAGAATGGGGTTCATGACAGATATTTTCCGATGATGGGCGCGAGGTCTTTCTTAACCTGCGCCGGGACGGCCTCGGGCCGCGTGATGAGGGCGTGCTTCAGCGCCGAGCCGCACTCGCACGAGCGGGCGACCGGCAATTTGATGATGGCTTCCGCAATCGCTCGCTGGGCCGTCTGGGCGTTCTGTATCAGCGTCTGCACGATCATGTCGACGGTGACCGAGTCGTGGTCAGGATGCCAGCAGTCGTAATCGGTCACGAGGGCCAGCGTGACGTAGCACATCTCGGCCTCACGGGCGAGCTTGGCCTCCTGCAGGTTGGTCATGCCGATCACGTCCATGCCCCACGATCGATAGAGCTTCGACTCGGCAAGCGTCGAAAACTGCGGGCCTTCCATGCAGACGTAGGTGCCGCCTCGATGCACGTTGGCGCCGGCGGCCTGAACGGCGTCCGCGCCGACGCGCGCCAGCTCCGGGCAGATCGGATGCGCGAACGACACGTGCGCGGCCAGCCCCCCGCCGAAAAAGGTGCTGATGCGCGACTTCGTCCAATCGAAAAACTGATCGGGCACGACGATGTCGAGCGGCGGATACTCCTGCTTCAGGCTGCCCACGGCGCTGGCGGAGATGATGCGCTCCACGCCGAGCATCTTGAATCCAAAGATATTCGCGCGATAATTCAGCTCGGACGGCAGCAGGCGGTGACCGGTGCCGTGCCGGGCAAGAAAGGCGACGCGCTTACCGCGCAGCGTGCCTAACAGATACGGCCCTGACGGGTCGCCGAACGGCGTCTTCAGCCTTCGTTCGTCGCGGTCTGTCAGCTCGGCCATGTCGTACAGGCCGCTTCCTCCGATGACACCGATCTGGACGGTCATAATCTCTATGCAACCTTCTCGATGTACCGCTTCCCGTCCCGCTCGCGAATGTAGCCGGCCGCGATGTCGGGATCGTGTTCGAACAGGATGAGGTACTCGCGCTCTACGGCTTCTCGCAGGAAGGCTCGCTTGAAGTTGAGCGTGTCGAGCGGAAACAGATCGTAGCCCATGACCCACGCTTCAGGAAGATGCGCCGCCGTCGGCAGCAGATCCGCGGCGAACACGGCGGTCTTCCCCGCTGATTCGATGACGACGATCTGATGATGCATGGTGTGCCCGCCCGTACGTCGCACGCGCACGCCGGGCATGATCGTGGCGTCTTCGTCGACGAGCTGCAGGACGTGGTGATCGGCCAGCGGCGAGTAGTTTTCGAGGAAGTAGCTGCCTTTCGTCCGCTCGTTGGGATTCATCGCGTCATCCCACTCGCCCCGTCGAACCATGTATTGCGCGCGTGGGAACCGCGGCCGGACCGACCCGTCTTCTGCGCGCTCGGTAAAACCTCCGGCGTGATCGAAATGCAGGTGCGTCGCCAAGACGACATCGACGGCGCCTGGAGAGACGGCCGCGGCCCGCAGCGAGTCCGACAGGTTATAGTCCCGCTCGAAACGGTAGATCTCGTCCTGCTTGGCAGACATCTTGTCGCCGGCGCCCGCGTCGATCAGCATGGTTCTCGCCCCGCGCACGAGCAGGCAGCGCATGGCCATGCGGATGCGGTTCCGCTCGTCAGGGGGCGCTACTTTCTCCCAGAATATTTTCGGGATCACGCCGAACATCGCGCCGCCGTCCAGGTAGAAGAATCCATCGGACACGGTCACGATCTCGATGTCGCCGAGCTGAATGGTTTTCGGCAGCTCCGGCTGGCGCCTGCCACAAGCATCGTCGAGGGATCTCGAGGCAACCTGCTTCAGCTCCACGAGCACGCCGTGCGCGCTCGACGGGTGAATGAACGCCACGCTGGCGCCCCCGGCACCGGCACGCGGCTCGTCGTCGATGAGCCGGACGTTCCGTTGCCGCAGATGGTGGAGGACCGCCCGGATGTCATCGACGCGCAGCGTGATGTGGTGGAGGCCGGGCCCGCGCTTCTCGAGAAATTTCGCGATGGACGAATCGGGCGACGTCGCCTCCAGGAGCTCGAGCGACGAGGGGCCGGTGGCGAGAAATTGCGCGCGTACGCGCTGCGACGGGACCTCCTCGGGCCGCTCGACTTCCAGGCCCAGCCCGTCACGAAAAAACGCCAGCGAAGTTTCGAGGTCGCTGACCGCGATGCCGACGTGGTCGAGGGTCACTTTCATTGCAGTGTCCGCAGGATGTCGCCAGCGGCGGTGTAGGGATCGAGCGTACGCGCGGCGATGCGATCGATGAGGCGCTCCATCTCGGCCCCGGTAATTCGGGATTCGACCTGCCGCTGCAGTCGGTCGGTGACGATCGCGTGCAGCTGCGTCGCGGCGCGCGCGCGTCGACGCGATTCGACCAGCGCCGACTGCTCGCGGAAGCGGTCGATGCTCTGGATCAGTTCGTCGAGGCCGTGGCCGTCAGTGGCCCTCGTGCTGACAATCGGCGGGCGCCACTCCCCGTCTGTATAGGCATGCAGGCCCAGAAGCGACTCGATCTCGGCAACGGTGCGATCGGCGCCGTCGCGATCCGCCTTGTTCACGACGAAAATGTCGGCGATCTCCATCACCCCCGCTTTCAGCGCCTGCACATCGTCGCCCATACCGGGCACGAGCACCACGATCGAGACATCTGCCGTGCGCGCGATCTCGACCTCGTCCTGCCCCACGCCGACGGTCTCGATCGTCACGAAGTCCTTGCCCGCCGCATCGAGGACGAGGGCCGCGTCGGCTGTCGCCCTTGCGAGACCGCCCAGATGACCTCGCGTGGCCATGCTGCGGATGAAGACGCCCTCGTCCTGCGCGTGGGCCTGCATGCGGACGCGATCGCCGAGCATCGCGCCGCCGCTGAACGGGCTGGTGGGATCCACCGCAATCACGCCAATCGTTTTCCCCGCCTTGCGCCACCGCGCGATAAGGCCGTCGACAAGCGTGCTTTTGCCCGCGCCGGGCGGGCCGGTGATGCCGACCAGAAACGCCCGGCCCGACCGCGGAAAGATCTCCCCCACGAGCGAAGGGCCGGCATCGCCGGCACTTTCGACGAGCGAAATGCCGCGGGCGATGGCTCGGACGTCACCAGAGACGATGAGGTCTGACAGAGCGGACACCTGCGGAATTTATCATGGGCGACACTCCGGCTGAAGCCGGATACGACTTGTACTCCGCGACAGGACTGAGTACAATGCCGGCACTATGAGAATGCGAATCGCCCTGCTCGCGTTGGCCTCGGTGGTCCTGATGCCGTCGGTCGCGGGAGCTGACGCCACGGCGTTTCTCGGGCGCACCACCGCGGGCGACGATCGGTCCCCCGTGCGCGGATTTGCGTTCGGCGTCAGCCTGCTCGTCGTGGGATTCGAGTTCGAGTACGCCAACACAACCGAAGACCAGACACTGCAACGGCCCTCGCTTCGAACGACCTCTGGCAACGTGTTCGCGCAAACGTTCGGCCTGCCGGGATTTCAGCTGTACGTGACCTCGGGCGCGGGCTTTTACCGCGAGCGCCTCGGCAACGACGAGGAAACGGCGCTGGTGTTGAACAACGGCGGCGGCGCGAAGATCAAGGTCGGGGGCCCCCTCCGCGCCCGTATCGATTACCGGATTTTCAACCTGCGAGGAAATCCCCGCCAGAAGACGATGCAGCGGATTTATGCGGGACTGAATCTGGCGTTCTAGACAGGGCAGAGGGCAGAGCGCAGAGAGCATAAGGCACTTTCTGCCCTCAGCCCTCTTCCCTCTGCCCTGTCTCATACCTGCGAGTCATCCTACTTCGAGTAGTCCACCACGGGCACCAAGTTGATGGGAATCAGCCCGCTCGCAAACGCTTCCGTATACGCCTTGAAGAGCGCCTGGATCTCCGCCGGGAACACCTCATTCAGGACGTTCACGATGTTGTAGTCGGCCTCCTTGAGGGCGGGATCGATGATCATCACGTAGGTCACGTTGCCATTGGCCGCCGCCTGATCCGACTTGTACACGCGCCACGACGCTGCTTGCTGTTTGCGCTCGGGCTTCTCGCTCTTCATGAGCGCTTCCTTGGTCTTGTTGAGCACCATTTCGAAGTCGGCAATGCTGCCCGGCTTGATGGTGTAAAGAATCAGTCCGGCGCCGCCGCTGAAGACGCGCGCATTCGGCACGGCGGCTGCCGGTGCAGTTTGCGCGTATGACGGCGCTGCGGCGGCGGCGGTAACCGCAAGAGCCAGGATAATTGCTCGCATTCACTCCTCCTTGGTTGTCGAACGGGCGCTTTATATTTACCGGGACGCCCCGCAAACTCAAGTCTAAACGAAGACGGACATCACTTCGTTGGCCAGCAGCATGCCCTGCCGGGTCAATCGGAGCCGTCCCTCCTCCCTTACAAGGATTCCCGCCTCGCAAAATGGCGCGAGCCGGCCGCCGAATCGCTCCCAGACGTCGACACCATACCGCCTTGACAGGATTGTAAGGTCGATTCCGCGATTCAATCGCAGCCCGGTAAACAACGCATCGCCCAGCCGCTCCTCGTTCGAGCGCAGGCGTCGATCGATCATCGCTGTGGCCCCGGCGCCGATGCGCTCAACGTAATCCTCGGTCGACGTGACATTCCGCCACCGGCTGCCTTGACACGTCGAATGCGCACCCGGTCCGAACCCCCACCACTCGCCGTCGGTCCAGTACTTCAGGTTGTGGCGCGATTCCAAGCCAGGCCGGCAGACGTTCGAGATTTCGTACTGCTCGTACCCGGCGGCGTCCAGCCGCGACATGGCTGTTTCGTACATCTCGGCGGCGCCGTCATCCCCCTGTTGCGTCCAACCGTGGCGATCGATTGCCTGCTTCAGCGGAAGATGTGGGTACACCTCGAGAATGTAGAGCGAGAGGTGATCAGGCGCGACGTGAACGGCCTCGTCCACAGACGCAAGCCATTGCTGAACATCCTGGCCCGGGAGCCACATCATCAGGTCGATGCTGACGTTGTCGAACCCTGCGCCGCGCGCCATCCGCACGGCCTGCCTGGCCCGCTCGGCCGAGTGGAGACGGCCCAGCCGCTCGAGCTCGTCATCCCGGAACGACTGTACGCCGAAGCTCAGACGATTCACCCCCGCCTGGCGGAATCCTTCGAGACACGCCGCATCGACGGTTTCGGGATTCGCTTCCATCGTAATTTCCGCGTCGGCCGCCAGGCCACACGAACGCCGGCTCTCATCGATGATGGATCCGATCTCGGAAGGCGTGAGCAGCGACGGCGTGCCGCCTCCGAAATACAACGTATCAGAGGTCAGGGGTGTGGGGTGAGAGGTAATTCGGATCTCTTCAAGCATCGCTTTGACAAAGCGAGCCTTCAGCCCCTCGTCGAACAGGCCCCGGTTGAAATTGCAGTAGTTGCAGATCGCGCTGCAGAAGGGAATGTGGGCGTAGAGCCCGAGCACGTTACTTGCTGCCGCCCCGGCCACCCGACCACTTGAGATCGGCTTTGCCGTCGCCGCGGAGTTGCGCCTTGGCCGGCCGGTGCGCGCGCCCGGCCTGATCGAGCTTGCCCCGCATCTTCCGCTCGTCCCAGTTCCGCTTCAGCGCCGCCACGCCTTCGTTGGACACCAGCATGCGGTAGTCGGCCCCTTCCAGGTCGAGGAAGTCGCACATCTCGTGGAGGCGCGAGCGCATGCGGAAGCCGATGCGATCGTGCAGCGAGATGACGTCGGCGTTCGACTCGGGCGGCACGTCCGGATAATTCGACGTGAAAATCGTGGCGCGGCGCTCGTTGTACCGCGTATTGACGATCAGGTTGAGCGTTTCCTCCACCCACTCCGATGTCTTCTCGGCCCCGAGATCGTCGAGCACGAGCAGGTCGGCCTCCATCACCGGCCTCAGCACGTCGAGCTCGGTGGTTTTCACGACGGCGTTGTAGGTCCCGCGAATCACCTTCAGCAGATCCCGCGTGTCGTAGAACAGCCCGCGGGCGCCGCGCGTCAGAATCGCCTGCTTCAGAATCGCCACAGCGAGGTGGGTCTTGCCGACCCCGGGCTCGCCGAGGAAAAACAACCCCCGGGTGACGACCGGAAACTCATCGGCCATCTTTCGCGACCGGCTCAGCGCCTCCTCGAGCGTGTCGTTGTCGTAGGTCGTGAAGTCGTTCAGCGTGCAGTGGTAGTAGCGGCGCGGAATGCGCGCCTCGGCAATCAGCCGCCTGGAGATGTTATCGCGCCAGCAGTCGCAGCGTGCGACGCGCTCGATACCCGCATCCTGAAAAGCTTTCCAACCGGTTCCGTTGCAGAGGGAGCAGATGTCGTGGCCTTGCGCCGGCGGAAGCACGGACAATGATAGCGCGAACTTTTTTTATCGCGCCTGTTTTTTTGGCGGCGGCGCGTCGGCCGACGGCGGATGGGCGCGCACGAGATCGGTAGAGGTCGACTTGACGAGCGCGGTGCTGAGCCGCTGCTCCCAGTCGTCGATCCCGCGGGCCAGCTCGCGCTTGACGTACTCCATGAACTCGTTCACCTCGCCCTGCATCAGCTGAATCTTCCGGCGCATGTTGAGGATGACCTCGACGCCCGCGAGGTTGACACCAAGATCCCGCGTCAGCGTCAGAACCGTCTCCAGTTGCTCGAGATCGTCCTCGGAATACAGCCGGGTGTTGCCCTCGGTCCGCGACGGCTTCAACAGCCCTTCGCGTTCGTACAAACGCAGCGTCTGGGGATGGATGTGGTACTTCTGCGCCACCGCGCTGATCATGTAATAGGCTTTGCCCGTCTTCTTCACCGTCGTTCACCGTTGATGCGGCCGAATTCCCGAAGCAGCTCCTTCGACCGCTCGTCGAGCACCTTGGGCAACGTGATCCTGACTTCGACGACGAGATCGCCGCGCTGCCCGTCGCGCGGCGAGGGGGCCCCTCTCCCCCGAACCCGGAAGCGCTGACCCGTTTGTGTGCCCGGCGGCACCCGCAGCCGCGCCGCGCCATCGGGCGCCGCGACTTCGATCTTGGCGCCGAGCGCCGCCTCATGAACACCGAGCGACACGATCGTGTGAAAATCGTCGCCTTCGCGTCGGAACGCCTCGTGCGCCTCGACCTGCACCGTCAGGAAGAGATCGCCGGTGTGGCCGCCCCGCTGTCCGGCGTTGCCCTTGTCGGGCACGCGGATGCGCGCCCCATCGCCGACGCCCGCAGGGATGCGGACGGTCAGCGTCTCGCTTCGGATCTCGACGCCCGCACCGGCACACGCGCTGCAGGTGGCCTGAGCCAGCCGACCGCCGCCGCCGCACGCGTCACAGCTCTTCGAGAACACCATGCTGCCGCGGTGAGAGCGGATCATGCCGGTGCCCTGGCAGCCCTGGCAGCGGCCCTCCGCGATACGCAGCACGCCCGATCCGTGGCACACGTGGCAGGTGTCGCGGCGGGTCAGGGTGAGCTGCCGCTGCGCCCCGTGCATCGCGTCTTCGAAGCTGAGCGCGACCGTCGCATGAAGATCCGCGCCGGGCTCGGGCTGCGCCCGGGGATCCTGCCGCTGGGTGAAGACCTCGGCGAACAGATCGCCGAAGGTCGTCGATTCCCGGTGCGACACGGCGCCCGAGAAATCGAAGCCCTCGAACTCGAACGAGACCGTGCTCGAGACGCTGGACAACGCGCCGGCATCGTATCGAAGCCGGCGTTCCGGGTCGCTCAGCGTCTCGTAGGCACGGGTGATCTCCTTGAAGCGTGACTCGGCGGCGTGATCACCCGGATTGATGTCCGGGTGATACTTGCGCGCAAGCCGCTTGTACGAACGCTTGATGTCGATCAGCGTCGCGCCGCGCGCCAACCCTAAGAGCTCGTAAAGGTCCACTACTCCCTAATCCCCAATCCCCAATCCCTAATCCCTATTTCTCATCGACCACTTCGGCATCGATGACGTCCCCTTGTTTTTCACCTGACGGCTGCGTTGCGCTGCCTTCTGCCGAGCCGCCACCGGCCCCGCCGCCGCCGGACTGCGCGTTCTTGTACAGGCTCTCGGCCGCGGAGTGTTGCACTTTCGTGAGCGCATCCATCGCCTGAGTGATCGCCGCCGCATCTGTGCCGGCGCTCGCTTTCTTGAGGTCCTCCATCGCCGACTCCACCGCCGAACGGTCGGCAGCGCTGAGCTTGTCGCCCGCATCCTTGATCATCCGCTCGCCGGCATAGACGGCCTGGTCCGCGCGATTGCGCGTCTCGATCTCCTCTCGTCGCTTCTTATCGTCGTCGGCGTGCGCCTCGGCCTCGCGCATCATCTTGTCGACCTCCTCCTTGCCGAGACCGCTCGATGACGTGATCGTGATCTTCTGCTCCTTGCCGGTGCCAAGATCCTTGGCCTGCACGTTCACGATGCCGTTCGCGTCGATATCGAACGACACTTCGATCTGCGGAATCCCGCGCGGAGCCGGCGGCAGGCCGATGAGATGGAAACGGCCGAGCGTGCGGTTGTCGCGCGCGAGAGGCCGTTCGCCTTGCAGCACGTGCACCTCGACGCTGGTCTGATTGTCGGCGGCTGTCGAGAAAATCTCGCTCTTCCGCGTCGGAATCGTCGTGTTGCGCGTAATGAGCGTCGTCATCACACCGCCCAGCGTCTCGATGCCGAGGGACAGCGGCGTCACGTCCAGCAGGAGCAGATCCTTCACTTCGCCGGCGAGCACCCCCGCCTGGATGGCCGCGCCGATGGCAACGACCTCATCCGGGTTCACGCCCTTATGCGGGTCCTTGCCGAACAACTCCTTGACGATCGCCTGGACGCGCGGAATGCGCGTCGAGCCGCCGACCAGCACGACCTCGTCGATCTTGCTCGGATCGAGCCCGGCGTCGCTGAGCGCCTGTTTCGTGGGTCCAACCGTGCGCTGCAGCAGGTCCTCGACGAGTTGCTCGAACTTCGCGCGGGTCAGCTTCATCGCGAGATGCTTTGGTCCGCTCGCGTCGGCCGTGACGAACGGCAGGCTGATGTCGGTTTCCATCACCGACGAGAGCTCCATCTTCGCCTTCTCCGCCGCTTCCTTCAGGCGCTGCAGCGCCATGCGGTCCTTGCTGAGATCGATGCCGTCGGTCTTTCTGAACTCGTCGGTGATCCACTCGATGATCTTCTGGTCGAGGTTGTCCCCGCCCAGGTGCGTATCGCCGTTGGTCGACTTGACCTCGACCACGCCCTCGCCGACTTCGAGAATCGAGATGTCAAACGTGCCGCCGCCGAAGTCGTACACGGCGATGGTCTCGTCCTTCTTCTTGTCGAGCCCGTAGGCGAGCGCGGCCGCGGTGGGCTCGTTGACGATGCGCATCACCTCGAGCCCGGCTATCTGTCCGGCATCTTTCGTGGCCTGGCGCTGCGCGTCGTTGAAGTACGCGGGGACGGTGATGACCGCCTGGTTGATCGGCTGCCCGAGATACTCCTCGGCGGCCTGCTTCAACTTCTGGAGGATCATCGCGGAGATCTCCGGCGGCGAATATTCCTTGTCGGCGGCGTTGATGCGCACGTCGGCGTTCGACGAGCGGATGACGCGAAACGGCACCATCTTCATCTCTTCGTTCACTTCATCGAACTTGCGTCCCATGAAGCGCTTGATCGAAAAGACGGTGTTCTCCGGGTTGGTCACCGCCTGGCGCTTGGCGACCTGTCCGACCAGCCGCTCCCCCGCCTTCGTGAAGGCCACGATCGACGGCGTGAGCCGGTTCCCTTCGGGATTGGTGATGACCGTCGGCTCGCCGCCTTCCATGACTGCGACGACCGAATTCGTGGTGCCGAGATCGATGCCGATGATTTTGCTCATGTAGAAGTCCCTCGCACGGGTTGCTGGTCGCTCAAGCTTTAGGCCACGTCGATTATGAAATGTGAGTGTGACATTGTAAAGCCCGGGGTACAATGGGCGCGTCGATGTCCAGCAGGCCTCCGGCATCAGCCAAAACCTATGTCATCCGCCTGGCCGGGCATGCCGGGCTGGCCGCACTCTTCATCACAGTGGCGCTGCTGGGGGTGCTGAGCGGGGTGATGTTCGCGTATGCGGGCGACCTCCCCCAGATCTCAGCGCTGGACGACTACGCGCCAAGCGCCATCACGCGGATCTACGCCGCCAACGGCGAAACGCTCGGCGAGTTTGCGATTGAGCGGCGGCTCGTCGTGCCATACGACGATATCTCCCCGCATCTCCGCCAGGCGATCATCTCCGCCGAAGACAAGGACTTCAACAATCACTTCGGCCTGAGCGTGTCGGCGATGCTGATTCGGCTGAGCAACGACATCGTGCGGCGGCGGATGGTCGCGGGCGCCAGTACCCTGACCATGCAGCTCGCGCGCGGCCTGTTCGCGGAAGAGATCGGGTTCACGCTCGGCGACAAGAGCCCGGAGCGCAAGATCAAGGAGATCCTCGTCGCGATTCAGATTGAAAAGCGATACACGAAGCGCGAGATTTTCACGTTCTACTGCAATCAGACTTACTTCGGGCACGGCACGCACGGCGTCGAAGCAGCGACACGGCTGTACTTCGGCAAACGCGCGAAGGATGTGACCCTCGAAGAGGCGGCGATGATTGCCGGCATCATCCAGACGCCTGCGCGGCAGAGCCCGTTTGTGGATCGCTCCGCCGCTATGCGGCGCCGCAACTACGCGCTGCAGCGGATGGCCGAAGACGGCTACCTCACGCAGGAACAGGCGGACGCGTCCAAGAAGACACCGATCGTGCTGCGCGGCCAGCCGCAGCCGCTCCGCTCGGTCGCGCCGTTCTTCACCGAAGAGGTCCGCAAGTATCTCGAGCAGAAGTACGGCGCGAAGACGTTGTACGAGGAGGGCCTGTCGGTGCGTACCGGCGTGGATATCCGCCTTCAGCGGGCCGCCAATCGCGCCATCGAGCGCGGCCTCCGGCTCGTCGACAAACGCCGGGGCTACCGCCGCGACAAGCCGAACGTCGTCGCGCAGGGCCACGACGTCAATACCTACCGGCACGAGCGCTGGAGCCAGCCGATAGCCGAAGATGACGTCGTTCCCGCGGTGGTGACGAGCGTCTCTGCGACCTCTGCGAGAGCGCGGGTGGCGCAACAGGCCGTCGAGCTCCGCGCCGACGCGATCGCCTGGACGCGGCGGGCGCCCCCTGCGCTGTTCACGGTTGGCGATCTCATCGACATTCGCGTCCTCAAAGTCGACGAGACTGCCAGGATCGCGTCGGCTTCGCTCGAGCAGTCGCCGCTGGTCGAAGGGGCGCTGGTCGCCATCGACAACCGCACCGGGCAGATTCGCGCGATGGTCGGCGGCTTCAGCTTCGATCGCAGCAAGTTCAACCGCGCGACCCAGGCGCATCGGCAGGTGGGCTCGCTGTTCAAGCCGTTCATTTACACGGCCGCCATCGACCGCGGCTTCACGCCGACGTCGGTCATCGTCGACGAACCGGTGGCATATAACGCGGGCCCCGGGCAGCCGCTCTACACCCCCAGGAACTACGACGGGAAATATGAAGGCGGCATCACGCTGAGGCACGCGCTCGAAGATTCGAGGAATGTGCCGGCGGTGAAGATGATGGACACGCTGACGCCGCAGCAGGTGATTAACTACGCGAGAAAGTTCGGCCTCGAGTCCACACTCGAGCCGTATCTGTCGCTGGCGCTGGGCGCCGCCGACCTGACGCTGATCGACATGACCTCCGCCTACTCCGTGTTCCCCAACGGCGGGGTGCGGATGAAGCCCTACCCGATTCTGACCATCTCGGACCGCGACGGCAGTCTGCTCGAGGAAAGCCGGCCTGAGCCGCAGGACGCGATTCGCGCCGACACCGCCTTTGTCATGACCAATCTTCTGCGCGGCGTCGTCCAGCGGGGTACCGCCGGATCCGCGTCAAAGCTGGGATGGCCGCTCGGCGGCAAGACCGGCACGACCGACGACTACGGCGACGCATGGTTCATCGGGTTCGATCCGGACATCACGGTGGGCGTCTGGGTGGGCCACGACGAGCGCAAGACGATCGGGCACAACGAAACCGGCGGCGTCGCGGCTCTGCCGATCTGGATCGAGTTCATGCGCGCCTACATCGAGACGCGAGACCCGAAAAGCCCGCCGGAGTTCATCCCGCCCGGGAACATCGTGTTCCTGCCCGTCAACGCCAGCAGCGGCGCGCCGGCCGAAGAAGGCGCCACCGGCATCAACGAAGCGTTCATCTCCGGCACGCAGCCCGGCACGGCCTTCCCGCCGTAAAGAGGGGTCCTCATTCGTCGTCGGCGTCGCTCGTCTGCCCGAGCGTGCCTGAGGCCTTCTGCATCAAATACGCCTTGATGAACGGATCGATGTCGCCGTCCAGCACACGGCTCGGATCGCCGACGTCGAATTTCGTGCGGTGATCCTTCACCAGCTGGTACGGGTGCAGCACGTAGCTGCGGATCTGGCTGCCGAACGCGATTCCCTTCTTCGCGCCGCCGATTTGGTCCAGCTTCGACTGCTGCTCCTTCACCTTGATGTCGAACAGCCTGGCTTTCAGCACCCGCATCGCCGAGTCTTTATTGCGATGCTGCGACCGCTCGTTCTGGCAGGAGACGACAAGGCCGCTCGGCAGGTGGGTGATGCGAATAGCCGAGTCCGTGACGTTCACGTGCTGGCCGCCCGCCCCGCTCGACCGAAACGTGTCGATGCGGAGGTCCTTCTCGTCAATCTCGACGTCCTCGTCCTCCGGCAGCTCGGGCCACACGTAGACGGAAGCGAACGAGGTATGCCGGCGCGCCGCCTGATCGAACGGCGAGATCCGCACGAGACGATGGACGCCGGCTTCGGCCGACAGCAGGCCGAACGCGAACTCTCCCGACACGGTGACCGTCGCGCTCTTCAGCCCAGCCTCGTCCCCCGGCTGATAGTCGATCACCTCGCGCTTGAACTCGCGACGTTCGATCCAGCGGAGATACATGCGCAGCAGCATCTCGGCCCAGTCCTGAGACTCGGTGCCGCCGGCGCCCGGGTGGATCGTGATGATGGCGTTCCGGCGATCGT
>JANNJO010000158.1:0-6117 GCA_031395755.1 Acidobacteriota bacterium | reverse complement strand
GTCTGTCCGCGGGGGGCGGGGTGGCGCTGCAGACGGCCGCGGCCGGCCTGCGCGAGATTTTGGGGTCTGACCCCCGTACTGGTCGGGGGGTCAGACCCCATGTCATCACCGTCGCCGCGGATTTGTCCTCGCCCGAAGGCGCCGAGAAGGTCGTCGACGCCGCCCTGCAGGCCTTCGGGGGCATCGACATCCTCGTCAACAACGTCGGCACCGCCAAGGGCACCGACATCGTGAACACGGCGGATGCGGAATGGCAGGAGGCCCTCGACCACACGCTCTATCCCGCCATCCGGATGTCGCGCCTGGTCGTGCCGCACATGCGGAAGCAGGGCGGCGGCTCGATCGTGATGATCGCGTCGATCTGGGGGCGTGAGTCCGGGGGACGGATGACCTACAACGCGGTCAAGGCGGCCGAAATCAGCCTCGCTAAATCGATGGCGCAGCAGCTGGCGAAAGACAACATCCGGGTCAACAGCGTCGCTCCAGGGTCGATCCTGTTCCCCGGAGGGTCGTGGGACAAACGCCAGCAGGCCGATCCCGCCGCCATATCGGACTTCATCCGGACGGAGCTGCCCTTCGGACGCTTCGGGCGCGCAGAAGAGGTCGGCGCCGCGGTGGCGTTTCTCGCCTCGCCGCGCGCGAGCTGGATCAGCGGCGCATCCGTGCCCGTCGACGGCTGCCAGTCGCGCTCGCAGATCTGATCGGATACACTTTTCTGCGGATGCGAATTCTTGTCACTGGTGGCGCCGGGTACATCGGGAGTGTGATGACCGACGTGCTCGTCGAGAGCGGCCACGAGGTGACGGTGATCGACAACCTCTCCCGTGGCCATCGCGACGCCCTTTCGCCGGGCGCGGCGTTCGTCGAAGGCGATCTCCTCGACAACGCGCTGGTGCTCGGCACGCTCAAGCAGCGTCGCATCGAGGCGGTGATTCACATGGCCGGCGACGCGCTCGTTGCCGAGTCGATGACGAGCCCGGGGCGGTATTACCGCTCCAATCTCGTTGCCGGGCTGTCGCTGCTCGAGGCGATGCGAGACGCCGGGGTGAAGCCGATCGTGTTCTCGTCGACATGCGCGGTCTACGGCGTTCCGGAAAGCTCGCCATTGGACGAGGGGATGCCGACACGGCCGGTGAACCCGTACGGAGAGTCGAAGCTGGCCTTCGAGCGGGCGCTCGACTGGTTTCACAAAGCCCACGGCTTGAAAGTCGTGGCGCTTCGCTACTTCAACGCCGCCGGAGCCGGCACGCGATCGGGAGAGCGTCACGAGCCGGAGACGCACCTGATTCCTCTGGTCCTCGATGCTGCGGCCGGCACCCGTCCCCACATCTCGATTTTTGGCGACGATTACCCCACGCGTGACGGTACCTGCGTGCGCGATTACATTCACGTGCTGGACCTGGCGGACGCGCACCTGCTCGCGCTCGAGTTTCTGGCGCGCCGCGAGCCAGGCATGGACGTATTCAACCT
This sequence comes from Acidobacteriota bacterium, assembly GCA_031395755.1. GTDB lineage: Bacteria > Acidobacteriota > Vicinamibacteria > Vicinamibacterales > JAMQPK01 > JAMQPK01. The sequence goes on along the minus strand of JANNJO010000158.1, from coordinate 4,647 downwards.
CGGATGCGGTGGAGCAGGGCATACGATCCGCGAGGTCATCGAGTGTGCGCGCCGTGTAGCGGGGCGGGAAATTCCCACCACCGCGGGGCCGCGTCGCGAAGGCGATCCGCCGGTGCTCGTGGCGTCTTCGGCAAAGGCGGCCCGCGAACTGGGTTGGCGCCCGGCGCGAGAGCGGCTGGAGACGATTATCGAGGACGCCTGGCGGTGGCGTGTGTCAGCCGGTAACCAAGGATCAGCGTGATCATGTTCGTTCCGGTCTTCAGCGTCCCCTTGAGCGTGCCGGTAATCTTGGACGTTCCCATCCTGCCGCGATAGTTCACCGGAATCTCGATGATGGTCAGGCCGTGCTGGTGGGCGAGGATCACCATCTCGGGCAGGAAATGCGACCCGCGCACCGTGAGCTTGTCCCGGAAGCGGATCAGCCCTTCGCGCTTCACCAGCCTCAAGAGCCTCAAGGTGCAGCCGCAGCCCGACAACGAGCACGCTGAACGCGCGCGTCTGCTGGCCGTCGCCGAAGATGGTCATCGGCTCGCCCTGGAGCAGCTGATTCATGAAGATGCCGATGACGTTCCGATAGCGGTCGCCGAGGTTCTGTCGTTCCCCGCACACGTTGTGCGGGCGCACCTCGGCGGTGACCGCTTCGTTGATCAGGTTCATCGAGCCCGTCACGTTGTTCGTGTAGTTGAACCGCCTGATGAAATGGCTGAGCCCTTCGGCCGCGTACGCGGCGAGATGATACACGTAGTCGATGTGATGGTCTCGGAAGATCCGGTGGAGGAGGGTCTCGTCCAGGATCGATCCCTGATAGAACACGACCGATGAAGGAACGTTGGCGGGGAGGCCGCCGGAGAGATCATCGAGGCCGACGACCTCGCGGCCGGCCTCGACAAGAGATTGTGCGACGTGAGAACCGATGAACCCGGCTGCACCGGTGACCGGCACGGCCACCAGTTAGGCCGTCTTGGCGGACCGGCTCGACGGGACCTTGGCAGCGGGCTTCTTGCGGCTGGCCACCGTCTGCGCACCGAACTTCTTGGTAAAGCGCTCTACGCGGCCTTCGGTGTCCATCAGCTTCTGACGGCCGGTGAAAAACGGGTGGCAGTTGGCACAGATCTCCAGGTGCAGCTCGTTCTTCGTCGACTTGGTCTTCCAGGTCGCGCCGCAGGCGCACCGGGCATCGACCTCATGATATTTCGGATGAATGCCTTCCTTCACGATGGAACTCCCTTCGAGCAAACGTTGATTATAACACCCGACGGGCCCACAGGAGCCCGTTCCAGGTTCCCGTGGTGTGGCGCACCTCAAAGCCCCGTGTTTCCAACCACTCGGCGAGTGTTCCGCCTGTCCAACCCCGCTCACAGTGGAACTCCATGCAGATCTGCCGAACGCGCGGCAGCACCTCCTCGGCAGCCGGCAGGATGTCCCATTCGGCGCCCTCGCAGTCGAGCTTCAACAGGTCTATCTGGTCGAGCCCGTGCTCCTCCATGAGCCGCGACAGCGTCATCATCCGGACGCGCTCGAGTGCAGCGGCGCCTCGCGCGTACGGACTCTCAGAGCGGGCGGCATCGGCGTCACCCTCCGCGCTCGACAGCGCCGCGCAGATCCACGCGATATTGGCAACGCCGTTCAGACGCGCCTGTCGGGCGATCATCTCGCCGGCCGATCGTACAGGTTCCACAGCCAGCACGCGGCCCTCTGGGCACATCCTCGCCGCCTGAATCGCAAAGTCGCCGATGTTGGCTCCCACATCGACCACGACAGCATCGGCCTGAAGCCTCACGAAGCCGTTGGCGAGGTAGGGATTCAGGAACGCCGCTTCGTTGATGGTCGCCAGATCGAGGGTGTCGGGGCGCACGTGGTAGCGCCGACCGTCGCGCAGATGCAGGACGGTCGCGCGGCCGAGCTTCGGCAGCGCCATCGCCCACCAGTTCCGATAGACCAGCGGAGCTCGCGCGATGTACTCGAGGCGGTTTCTCCAGCGGGACAGCGCCACCGACAGGGTCCAGGCGTTCACGAATCCGATCACGGAATGACGTGGGTTCGGTCCCAGCGGTGCACGCGCAGCGCCGCTGTCAGCCGCGCCGGCAGGGCCTCGTCATCGCTCGCCGCGACGTTGCGCTCGACGTGTCGCATTTTGCGCATCCCCGGAATGACGCTGGACACCGTCGGCTGCGAGAGGATGAAACGCAGCGCCATCTCCGGGAGGTCCATGCCCTCCGGCACGAGCGTGGTCAACCGCTCCACGCGCTCGAGCGTCTGCGCGAGATTCTCGGGTGTGAAGTAGACGTTCCGCCAATCGCCTTCAGGCCAGGTGGTGTCGCGTGTGAGCGCACCGGTCAAGCTGCCTTCGTCGAAGGGTACGCGGGCGATGACCGCGACGTCGAGCTCGCGGCAGGCGGGGAACAGCTCGTCCTCAGGGCTCTGGTCGAAGATGTTGTACACGACCTGGACGGAGTCGACGAGGCCGGTGCGAAGCGCCTTCAACACGTTGGCCGGCTCCCACCGGTTGACGCTGATGCCGAAGGCGCTGATCAGCCCCTGCTTCTTCAAATCCTCGACGGCCCGCTGCCAGCCCTCGTCGGCGGTCCACGCGTCGCTCCAGACGTGCAGCTGCTGGAGGTCGATGCGCAGGGTGCCGAGATTCTCGAGGCTTTTCTCGGTGAACTCCCTGATGTGCTCGGCGGGGAAGACCTCGCCGATTGGCGTCTCCGCGCGGCCCGGCCACTTCCAGTTCTTCGGAGGGACCTTCGTCGCGACGTAGAGCGTTTTTCCGGAATGGCGCCGAAGCGCATCGCCGAGCAGCTTCTCGCTGCGGCCCATCCCGTAGGCGAACGCCGTGTCGAAGAAGTTGCACCCGAGCTCGACCGCGCGATCGAGCGAACGGCGGGATTCCTCATCATCGGATCCCGTCCACCCGCCCATGCCCCACATGCCGTACCCCACTTCAGAGACCTGCCAGCCGACCCGGCCAAAGCGGCGAAAGCGCATGGGCCGAATTCTACGCTTTCCCCGCGGCCCACGCGCAGGACCCGGGTAGACTGTGCCGGTGCTGGCGTCGAACGTCGCGCGGCTGGTCGCCGAGTTGCCTCCGGAGGCTCTGGTGCTCGACGTCGGCGCCTGGGCGAGCCCCTTCAATCGAGCGCAGTGGATCCTCGACGCCGAGCCCTTCGAGACGCGCGGGTACTATCGGACGTTCGGCGGCCCCGCGTGTCAGGGCGGCGAGCGCGAGTGGTTCTCGAAGGAGACGTGGGTTCAGCGCGATATCTGCGGGCGCGAGCCGTGGCCGTTTACCGACCAGCAGTTCGACTTCGTCATCTGCTCGCACACCCTGGAAGACATCCGCGATCCGCTGTGGGTCTGCTCGGAGCTGATTCGCGTCGGCAAGGCGGGCTACATCGAAGTGCCGTCACGCGCGTTTGAGTCCACGCTCGGCATGGAGCGGCCAAATACCGCGGGACTGTCGCACCACCGCTGGCTCATCGACATCAACCGGGACGAGATTCGGTTCCTGCAGAAATATCACCTCATCCACTCCCACTGGCGCTTCAACCTTCCGAAGGCATACCTAAGCTCGCGTCCACCGGAAACGGCCGTGCAGTGGCTATGGTGGAAAGGGGCGTTTCGATTCTCGGAAATGAACATCGTTGGCCTCGCGAATCAGGAACGTGAGCTTGAACGATTCGCCGGGGAGACCTATCCGCGCGCTCCCTGGAGGCTGCGTGCGAGCGACGCGTGGCGTTCGTTCTCCTCGCTTCCCGGGCGGGGCCTCAGGCGACTTGCACGACGCTGACATCATCACGGACCTTCAGTCAGCTATCCGCCACATCGACAAAAGCCGCCCCGAACCGTCCTCGGCGATGCTCTCCGTAGGCGCGGGAAAATTGAATGGCGGCAGCTGCAGATTCAGCGGCCGAAAGCCCCCCACAACCGCGTCATCGTTCGAGCGCACGTTCGGGTCGTGAGTGAGAAACATGAAGCGCGCGCCGCTCGATCGAAATCGTTCGATGGCCGCCAGAATCAGCCGGGTGGGAAGATGCTGGAAGCAGTCCCGGCACAGAACGGCATCGGCGCGCGGCAGGACGTCGCGCGTGAGGTCCGCGTGTAAGAACGCGAGATGAGGATATCTCGTCCGATTCTCCTCAATCACCGCGCCGACAATATCGACGCCGACATACTGGTCCAGCGCCGGAGCGATGGCGGACATCCAATTGCAGTCCCCGCATGGGGCGTCGACAAGCGAGCGAATGCCGTAGCGCTTCCAGAGGCCGGGTAACTGCGCCACAATCGCCGATGTCGCCGCAGGGGTTGACCCGATCCCCGATCGGGACTCAGCGCAGCCCCAGAGATTCTCCGCGTAAATGCGCGAGAAGACCGCCTCTCGATGGCGCGGATTGAGGTAATCGCGTGCGGCATCTCTCGCGCGCCACAGGTATCTGCGCACACGCTCAAACACCAAGGCACCAGCTCACATCCACGGCGCGGTGAATGCCCACAATGTTGCATTCGGCGGGCGAGGGACCGGTCTCGTCGATTTCGTTCCCGAAGACATCATGCAAGGCGTACCCCATGGCTCGCATCTGCGAGTACAGCAGGGCGCGGGAGGATCCGGAGCGGTCCAGATATTCCTGGCTGTCCTCGACGACCAGC
>JANNJO010000244.1:0-2805 GCA_031395755.1 Acidobacteriota bacterium | reverse complement strand
AGTTCTGTCGCCCCGCGCCGCTTTATTGGTGTGCGGTGCGGCAGCCGTGATTGGCTGGATGGCCGTAGCTGGGGTGGTCTATGTCGGGAAGTCCGTCATCTCCGCGGGCCGAGACATGGACGTGGCCGGGAAAGATGTTTCGACCATAGCGCCGGCGGCCGGAAGACCCGATACCGCGCCGGCCCGCTGACAGCGATCCATTCGGCGACGATGGCAGGTCGTCTGGCCACTCAGCGATTATGCGAGCGCCGAACTAGTTGTTGCCCAAGTCAAGCAGGGTCGTTGCCGCGGTCAGTGCCTGACGCAACATGCGTTCGTGTTGCTCCAGGGTTCGTGCCTGAGCGGCAACTGCAGCCTCAATAGACTGCAATCGCGCAACGAGTTCGGCGCCGTCAAACGCGTCCGGCGTCACCGCCCCAAACGGCATTGCGGTCGCGTCGCCAGTTGGATTGTCGGTCGGTTGTTCTGCCGCGACGGCGGACACGACCTCTTCAGGCGGGCTCGCCGGCACAATGGCGGCCCGATTCGCCTCGGCAGCCGCATCGGGTTTGGTGACGGACACGGGACGTGAGGGCTGCGCTTCCGGTTGCCTTGAAGTGCCGCGAAACTCCAGTTCGCCGCGTAACTCTTCTGCCACTTTCTGAACGTGCGTGCGCTCGATCCGATGCAACTCCTCAAGAAAGCCCAGGAGAAGTACGCGCGAACACAGCGTGTTGATGCGCCGGGGCACGCCCCCGGTTGCCGCATAGATGGCCATGAAGGCCTCGTCGGCGATCGTCGGATCCTGCTTCCAGCCAACTGCTCGCAACCGATGCTCGATGTAGAGGCGTGTCTCGGCAGGCGCCAACGGACCGAGATGGTATGAGGCGATTACGCGTTGGCGAAGCTGTTCAAGGTCCGGGCTCGCGAGGAGCGCACGAAACTGGGGTTGCCCAAGAAGAAAGCTCTGAAGCGGTGCCTGCGCGCTCGCCTGAAAATTCGACAGCATGCGGAGTTCTTCGAGCGCAGATACGGAGAGATTCTGGGCTTCATCAACAACAAGAAGACAGCGCTTTCCCTGTTGTTGATTCGTCAACAGGAAGTTCTCCACCAGGCGGAGCAAAGTCGCCTTGTTCGTGTCCGCGATTGGCAGACCGAATGCCGCGGCTACCATGCGAAGCATGTCATCAGCGTGCAGTTGGGTGGAGACCACTCGCGCCGCCAGGAATCGCTGCTTGTCGAGCGTCTCAAACAGATGACCCACCAGCGTCGTCTTTCCGGCACCCACCTCGCCGGAGATGATGATGAAGCCTTCGCCTTGACTCAACCCGTAGGTCAGGTGGGCCAACGCCGTACGGTGAACCGAACTCTCGAAGAAAAAGCGATGATCCGGGGAAAGCTGAAATGGGGAGGCCGAAAGGCCGTAGAACTTTTCGTACATGCCGTCCGCCAGCAGCGCTTTGGTTAGAACGTCTTGCGCAAGGTCAAGAACACGACATTCTCGCTGTAAGCTCCCGTAAATTCGTTAGAAAAGAATTGCGGCCCCGATACGTCACGCTTCACATGCGCAAGTCCGGCCGTGGCGCTCAACGACGGGTTCATCTCATAGCGCAGCGATATATCGCCGCGAAGAGTGGTGCTCTTGCCACGTGCACTGGAGCCGCCAGAATCCGTCGTCGTATTCGTGTAGTTCGCTGTCGCAATCGACGTGAGCACCGGCGTGAGTTGATGGCTCCAGCTTGCAGTCAGCCCGATCGACTTGTCGCTTCGGCCTGAGCCCGGCGTGACCGACGAGATCTGGCTATCTCGGATCGTATGCTGCGCCGAAACGAGATAAGTGTTCCGCTCGCGCGGCAGCGAGATCGCCAGGACGAAAGCCTTGTTGAGAAATGTTTGATCGTTCTGATCAAAGTTCGGATCACGGCCGTTAAACGGCAATCCCGTGCGCCGGTCGATCAGTTGTCCGGTCGTCGCGTCTCGCTGCAGGAAACCAAAGTTGTTCAACGCTTGCAGTGCTTGTGTCTCGACCGTTTCACGATACGAGAACGACATCGTAGTCCCAGCATCCAGCATCGTACTGAAGCTGCTGGACCAGTTGTGACCGTTGTATCGGTCGCCGTATGTCAACTCGAAGCTCGTGCGCTCACTCGGTGTGAGACGAAACCCTGCGTTCCAGAAAACCCCGGACAATTCCTGCGAGAACCCAGAAGAATCGATCTTTTCGTACCCTATGGTCCCCAACAATGTCAGCCAGCGATTGATCACGTAGCTTGGTTGGAAATCTAGGCTCTGCCGCTTGAACTCGCGCGAGCCACTCGAGCCGGACGATCCCGCGCTTTCGCTTCGCGTGACGTCCGCGGAACTGCGCCACCGGAATCTGTTGAAGTTCTCCCCGCTCTGAACAAAGCCAGAGAATTGATGCACTGTGGTGTCGGATAGCAGGCCGATGTTCGACGCTGACGTCGTCGACGTGCTGTTGTTGCTTTTCGAAAACACTTGGTTGAAGCGGTACCGAAGTTCGCCAGTGCCCCAGGAGCCGAGGCCGGCGCGCCAGTAAGGGCTAAAGCTGTAGCTATAGAATTGCGACTCGCCCCCGGTCTGATTCCCGCCGACGCGACGGTCGATCGCCGATGTTTGCCCTCGCGCAACAGACGGACTTTGGCCTGCGAACCCCGACACATCGAGGAACAGGCTGTTCTCAAGCAGCGTGACCGTTCCGAAGCCACGCAGATCTTGACGAAGCCCGTTCAGACTGCTTTCGCGCAGATAGGCGTCGTAGCTCAGTGCGAGATCGAGATCGAATTTGAGCCGCGCGCCCTGTCCGGC
>JANNJO010000232.1:0-10049 GCA_031395755.1 Acidobacteriota bacterium | reverse complement strand
CGCTACCGGCTCACGCCGAAAGCGACCTCGGTCATCGAAAAGGCGCTTGCCGCCGCGAGGTCTCACACATGGGAACAGGCCGGGCACTAATCACGGGCGGGTCGGTCGGCATCGGGGCCGCGCTGGCCGAAGTCTTCGCGGCACACGGTCACGATCTGATTCTGGTGTCTCGCAATCGCGAGAAGCTCGAGAAACGAGGGAGGGACATCCAGCAGAAATTCGCGGTCCAGGTCACCTGTCTGCCCGAGGACCTGACCGACCCAGCCGGCCCGCGGCGTCTGCACGAGGCTGTCGCCGAGCGGAGCCTCGATGTGCACTACCTCGTCAACAACGCGGGCGTGGGGCTGTACGGAAAGTTCGCGACGACCGATCTGGATGCCGAGCTGAAAATGATTCAGCTCAACGTCACGTCGGTGGTCGATCTCACGAAGCGCTTTCTGCCGTCGATGATTCAGCGCAAGAGCGGACGTATTCTGAACGTCGCGTCGCTCGCCGCGTTCCTGCCCGGGCCGTGGATGTCGGTCTATTACGCCACCAAAGCTTTTTTGCTCTCGTTCTCGGAAGCCATCGACTACGAGCTGAAGCCGAGCGGCATCACCGTCACGACGTTGTGCCCAGGCCCGACGGAGTCGGAGTTCAAGGTGCGCGCGGGATCGCAGCGCTCGCGCCTCTTCCAGGCGTTCGTGATGGACGCCCCCCGAGTGGCGCGCGTCGGCTACGACGCGATGATGCAAGGCAAGCCGGTGGCGATTCCCGGCCTGCGGAATAAACTGATTCCCGTCGCGGTGCGGTTTGTGCCGCGACCGATGGTCGCGACGATGTCTCACTGCGCGGCGCGGCCGACGGAGAAATAACAGGTGCGTTGGGTGCGATAGGTGCGATAGGTGCGGAGAGACGATGTTTGAATTAACGCGGGAGCATGCGTGGACCGTGCTCACCGAGCACACGCAGGGCGAGAGCCTGCGGAAGCATGCGCTTGCCGTGGAGGCCGCGGTGTGCGGCTACGCGCGGAGGTTCGGCGAAAACGAAGAAGTCTGGAGCGTCGTGGCGCTGCTGCACGACTTCGACTACGAGCGGTACCCCGACCTGAAGGACCACCCGTTTCGCGGCGCCGAGATTCTGCGCGAGCGCGGGTGTCCGGAGTTCGTCATTCGCGCCATCCTGTCGCATGGCGGGCACACGAACACACCCAGGGAATCGACGCTCGAGCACACGCTGTTTGCCTGCGACGAGATGGCCGGCTTTGTCACCGCCGCCGCTCTCGTGCGTCCGTCGAAAAGCGTTCGCGACCTCGAGCCTGCTTCGGTGATGAAACGGATGAAAGACAAGGCGTTCGCCAGGGGCGTGAGCCGTGACGACCTTCGCAAGGGCGCAGAAGAGCTGGGTCTTCCGCTCGACGAGCACATCGCCAATGTCATCGCGTTCATGAGGGAGCGTGCCGATGTACTGGGGTTGTAGGGAACGCGGCGTTCGTACCGCTCGTATAGACCGATAATGTCCGATCCTGTCACTGTTGCCGTCCTCGAGCATGTCGGCATCCGGTACGGCACCGAGTGGGCGCTGAGCGACGTGTCGGCGGCCTTTCCGGCGGGGGCCGTCGGGCTTCTCGGCCCCAACGGTGCGGGCAAGAGCACGATGCTCAAGGCGCTGTTGGGGCTTCTCCGGCCCGACAGCGGCCGCATCAGCGTGCTCGGCCTCGACGTGGCCGAGAAGCCACTGGAAATTCGCGCCCGCGTGGGCTACATGCCTGAAAACGACGCGCACATCCCGGGCATGACCGCCGTGTCGTTTGTCGCGTACTGCGCCGAGCTCTCCGGATTGCCGGCCTCCGACGGCATTCAGCGCGCGCACGAGGTGCTCTATTACGTTGGGCTGGGCGAGGCGCGGTATCGGAACGTGGAGACCTACTCCACCGGCATGAAGCAGCGGATCAAGCTTGCGCAGGCCCTCGTCCACGATCCCGATCTCCTGCTGCTCGATGAGCCCACCAACGGCATGGATCCCAAAGGGCGCGAAGAGATGCTCGCCCTGGTCCGCGACATCGCCCACAACAGGAATATCAGCCTCATCCTCTCGTCCCACGTGATGCCCGATGTGGAATCGGTCTGCGATACGGTCGTCGTGATGAACCACGGCCGGGTCGTCATGCAGGGCCCGATCGAGTCGCTCAAGAAACCCGCAGGACGAATATTCGAAGTGCGCGTCAAGGGCGACCGCGCGGCGTTCATCGATCGACTGCGCGCGCAGGCGTTCGAATGCCGCGAGACGGATGCCGACGTGCTGCGCGTGCTGATGCCGGCCGACGCAGGCGCCGACCAGCTGTTCTCGTCGGCCGCGTCGGTGGGTGCCCAGGTGCGGCATCTGAAGCCGAGCGTGCCGACCCTGGAAGACGTGTTCGCCGAAGCGGTGGGTGAACAGTAGTGCCCATCCATCGCGAGCGCTATCGCCGGCGTGACGAGGGGATCGATGCCCGCGGCCGGGCCTGGCTGGTCATTGCCGCCAACGGGCTGCGCATCCTCGTGCGCCGCCGCCCGTTTCTCTTCCTGATGATCCTCGCGTGGATACCCGCGATCGTGCGCGCCGTGCAGATCTACGCCGCGGCAAACGTGCCGAACGTGGCGCAAATCCCATTCCTCACCATCACGCCGCGGATGTTCCGAGATTTTCTGGGCCAGCAGGAGCCCTTCGTCTTTTTCCTCACGGTGTACGCGGGGTCGGGCTTGATCGCCGACGATCTTCGGGCCAGGGCATTGCCGCTGTACCTGTCGAGACCGGTGACGAGAACGCAGTACATCGCGGGGAAGGCCGCGATTCTGATGGTGGCGCTGGCGAGTGTCACGTGGCTGCCGGCGATGCTGTTGTTGTTACTGGTGCCGGTATTCGCCGGCAACATGACGTTCGTCGGTGCGAATCTCTACCTCATTCCGGCCATTTCGGCCTACGCGGTCATCCACGTCACGCTGTCCACGTTCATGATCCTGGCGCTTTCGTCCGTGAGCCGGAGCCGGTGGTTCGTGGCCGTGATGTACGCGGGGCTGGCATTTTTCACCCATGCGATGTTCGGCGTCATCGGCGCCGCCGTTCAAGGCACGATGTTCTCCTGGGTGTCCATCTTCGCGAATCTCAACCAGATCGGCGACCTGCTCTTTCGCATGCCGCCGCGCTACGACACGCCCCCACTCGTGTCCACCGTGGTACTCGGCATCATCATCGCGATCGCGATGTTCGTCTTGAGCCGGCGCATCCGGGCGGTCGAGGTGGTGACCTGATGTCACAGCCGGTCGTGGTCACCGAGCACCTCTCCAAATGGTATGGCCAGGTCATCGGGCTGAACGACGTGACGGTGACGATCGGGCCGGGCGTCACCGGCCTGCTCGGGCCGAACGGCGCGGGCAAATCCACGCTGCTGAAGCTCATTACCGGACAGCTCAAGCCGAGCAAGGGCACCGTCCGCATCCTGGGCGAGCCTGTCTGGGGTAACCCGGCCATCTATCTTCGCATGGGTCTGTGCCCCGAGCAGGACGCGTTCTACGACCGCATGACCGGCCGCGAGTGGGTGACCGCGCTGCTGCGCCTGCACGGCCTCGGCGACCGCGAAGCCGCCGCTACGGCGACGGCCGCGCTGGAGCAGGTCGATCTGCAGGATGCCGCCGACAAGCGCATCGGCGCCTACAGCAAAGGCATGCGGCAGCGCGTGAAGCTGGCGCAGGCCATCGCGCATCAGCCTGAGCTGCTCGTGCTCGACGAGCCGTTGTCCGGCATGGATCCGCTGGCGCGCCGGAAGACCATCCGCATGCTGCGCGACTGGGCGGCCGCAGGCCGCAACGTGATTGTGTCGAGCCACGTGCTGCACGAAGTGGAAGCGCTCACCTCCGATATTCTGCTGATGCATCACGGCCGCGTGCTGGCCGAAGGCAACGTGCATCAGATTCGCGATCTCATCGACGAGCATCCGCATACCGTGTGCATGCGCACGCGTCAGCCGCGCGCGCTGGCGAGGCAGCTGGTCGACAGCGAAGACGTGCTCAGCGTGCGGTTCGAAGAAGATGCCGTGTTCGTGCAAACGTCAAAGCCAGACGTGTTTTACGCGCGCCTCACCGAGATGGCCGCCGCCGCCGGCGCCAACGGTTCCGGGGACATCTACGAGGTCACCTCGCCTGACGACAACCTCCAGGCGGTGTTCGACTACCTGGTGAAGTCATGAAGACGCCTCCCTTCTGGACCTCGGCGTTCCGCGTCTTCGACATCTCGATCGGGCAGATGCTCTGGTCACGCCGCACGGTCTTCATGGCGCTGGCCGTCGGCGCGCCGGTTGTCGTCGCCATCATCCTTCGAACGATCCACGAATTAGGGATGTCCGTGCTGAGGGTCAACGGGGTTCGCGTCAGCGGGCTGGTGATTTTCGGGGGCCTGTTCTGGCTGCTGTACCTCCGGTTCGTCGTTCCCGTGCTGGGGGCGTTTTACGGGACATCGCTGATGTCGGACGAGGTTGAAGATCGCACCCTGACGTATCTCTTTACGCGTCCCATTCCGAGGGGCGCCGTCATCATCGGCAAATACCTGGCCTATCTGGTCTGCACCGAGCTCGTCGTGCTGCCATCGGTGACCGCGGCGTATTTTCTGATTGCTCCGCTCGGTGGCGGAAGCGCCGGCGCATCGTTCCCGCTCCTGCTGACCGACCTCGGAATTCTGGCGATCGGGCTCGCCGTCTACGGCGCCGTGTTCGCGCTGATTGGCGCGCTCGTGCCGCGCCCGCTGGTCACTGGTCTCATGCTGGTGTTTGGATGGGAGCAGGTGGCGCTGCTGGTGCCCGGGTACCTCCGTCGTTTCACGGTCGCGCATTACCTGCAGTCGCTCGTGCCCCACGCGATGCCGCAGGACGACACCATGGCCGCCATCCAGTCGCTGTTTGCGGACCCTCCGTCGGCGGCCTCGAGCCTCATCTCGCTGGCGGTCATCACCCTCGCCGCGCTGTGGCTGGCGGCCTGGACGGTCGAGCGGCGCGACTACGTGCTCGATCAGTAATCGAAGGAACCCTGAGGCCCGGCGCTTCGTCTACTCCAGTATCGAGGGTCCAATGACGCAGAAGAGCCGCTATTTCCTCGTTGCATCGGCTGCCGTGTTGATTGTGGGTCTGGGAGGCGGGCTCATCGCCTACCTCATGTCTCAACGCGCCTTCGGGGTTCCTGCCGGGGTGCCGGCGGAAGTGAGATACGTGCCGGCCAACGCCGCGCTGGTTGCGTATACCGACGTGCGTCGCGTGATGAGCTCGGAGCTGCGCCGCGAGATGATGCCGGCCATCGAAATGGGATCGCGCAAGGGGCGGCAGATGATGAACGACTTTGCCGGCATCGATCTCGAAACGCAGGTCGATCATGTGGTGGCGTACGTAGAGCCGCCGGATCCGGCGAACAACGCGGCCGACAACGCGCCGCCGCCTGCACCGCGGGCGCCGCGGGCCATGATGCTCGTGCAGGGCACCTTCGATCAGGCGCGCATCGAGCAATTCATCCGCGACAAGGGCGGGGTCATCGACACCTACAACGGCCACCACATTTCCGTGCACAACAAGGACGCCGAGGAGATGGCGGTGGGCTTCGTGCGGTCCGATCTCCTCGCCGTAGGGCAAGCGAATCTCGTGCGGCGCGCGCTCGACGCTCCCGGCAACGCTCAGGATCTCACCACCAACGCCGAGCTGATGAGCCTGATTCGTGATGCGTCCGGCAGCACGGCGTGGGTCGTCGGACATTTTGACGCCGTCAGCCGCGGCTTGAAGCTGCCGACCTCGGTCAGCGGACAGGTGCCGCCCGTGCGGCTCGTGTCGGCCAAAGCGGACGTCAACGGAGGCGTGAAAGCCACGATCAGAGCCGAAACGGCCGATGAAGCGGGCGCGGAGCAGTTGCGCGAGGTCGTGCGCGGCTTCATCGCGCTCGCCCGGCTGCAGGGCGGAACACAGCCGAAGTTCGAGAGCGCGCTGAAATCCATCGAGCTGTCGGGAACGGACAAAACCGTCCAGATGTCCTTCGCGATATCGCCCGAAACGATGCGTGCCCTCGCGCCCCCGCCCGGCAGGAACGCGAAACCCGGAACGCCGAACCAGGAACGCTGATAGTGCTACACTTTTTCTTCCATCACGCATGCCAGAACAGGTGTTCTTCTACGGCACCCTGCGTACAGGGTTCGATCGCACCGCGCGCGCGGGTGTCGACGCGCTCCTGAAATTTTCCGGCCGCGGCTGGATCAACGGAAAGCTGTTCGATTTAGGTATTTACCCTGCCGCGGTGCCGGCGACCGATGCCCGCGTATTCGGCGAGGTCTTCGAGATCACCGACCCGCCCACTGTGCTCGCCGCCCTCGATCGCATCGAAGGCCATCGGCCCGCCCAGCCTGAGCGCAGCCTCTACAATCGCGTGCGCGTCTCAGCCACCCTGGACGATGGGCGCACCGAAGACGTGTGGGTGTACTTCTACAACGCGCCGCTCGGGCGCGCCCCGCGCATCAGGTCCGGCGACTACATCGAGCATTTGAAAGCGAAATAGACCAGAAGCCCGGAGCCTCACACCAGTCTACGGCCGGCCCTGATCGCTTCGATGAAGTGGACGATGGCTTCGCGGATGCGCTCGGAGGGCTCGATGAATTCGACGCCGGACTGGTAGTGGACAATCTCCTGCTCCACGTCGCTGATGCGGCAATGGGCGACCCGTCCCTTCAGGACGACCGATCGCTCGGCAAGTGTCAGCCTGATGTCGTGCAGCGAATTGATGTGGAGGGGAAAGGCCGTTTCGACGAGGCAGCCGCCGTGGCTGATCTCCTTGATCGAGAGCGGCTGGAAAATCATGACCTCGCCGTGCAGCTCGCCCAGGATCTCCACGCGCTGGCGATCGCGCTTTTCGTCGTCGGGAGGCGTGGACACTCGCGCGTAAGTATACAGGCGCAAAAAGAAAAGGGGCGGAAGCTATTTGCCCCTCGCCCCTTGCGCCTGCCGCGCCGAAGCGCGCCGCGCGAAGGCGGGTCAATTCAACTGCATCGCCGGTGAGTCGCAGAACACGTCGTCGGGCCGGTCGAGCGATTCGTCTTGCGTCTCTTCGTCTTCGTGCGACGATGTGCAGGTCACCACAGGAATGTGCTTTGTGTCGTTGTCGAGCTTCAGCATCGACAGAACCTGGAATCCGTCGAGGTCGTCGATATCCAGGCACACGATCACCAGATGTGGCACGAGTCGTTTGATATGACTGTAGGCGTGTTCGGTCGATTCCACGAACACGACGTCGTATTGGCCTGCGTCGAGCACAGTCTCCAGTAGGCCGTTCAGCTGCGACTGCTTGCTGACCACAACAACCCGCTGTGAGGTAGCTCTCGGCGCCAGCGGCGTGATCGTTTGGGTGGTGGTCATCATGGTCTCGTCTCCTGCCACGGAGTGATACAAGAAGCAGGCCAAGTAGCCGGGGCGAGATCGAGGCCCTAAAACGGCCCTTTTTCAACCGTTTGCCCGGGCCGTCCCAAGATCTGCACCAAAAATGGGTCGTAAAAGGGGTCATACAAAAAAGGAGGGAGCCGCACGCTTCCCCACGAGAGTGAGTCCGTATAAGGCGGGTCTTGCAGAATTCGCACAAAAAAAGGGGAGCCCTTATAGGCTCCCCTCTTGTCTTCCCCGACGTGAGCGGTCTCTAGAAGAGAAACCGGATCGTCATAAGACCCTGGAAGCCGGGGTTGAACATATCCCCCATCTGATACCGTGGGTCCTGATAGCCTGCGCCGGCCGTCCCAGCGGGTTTGGCCGCGTCGGGCGTCGCCGCGAGCAGTGCCTCGTAGTTGTACCCATTCTGCAGGTTCTGATTGACGAGCCTGAGTGCCGAGCTAGGTAGGACACGACCGTTCGCTCCGATGCGGTTGACCGTGTCGAAGACGTGGCGCACCTGCTTCTGGTCGAACACGTTGAGCGCGTTGAACTCGAAGCGGATGCGCTTTCCGCCGGCCACCGCGAACTCGTGCGACACCAGAAGGTTTGTCTGAGTCAGGACAGGTGTCCTTCCGAGCGACCCGCGTCCCTCGACGAGGATCGGGTAGCGGTAGACGGACTGTACGGACTTGCTCACAGGAGTCCCGCTGCCGGCGTAGAAGTTCACGCCGACGTTCGTACCGAAGTCGAAGCGGTACGAGCCGTACACCTTACCGACATGGGGTCGGTCCGTTGGAAGCAGGCCGTCCACACCCAGGTTGCCATGGGAGTCGAACATCATCTCGTCCAGGTCCCAGGCTCGGCTCGCGTTGGTTCCTGGCCGTGTCCTCTGACCAAAGGCCTCCTGGGCACCGACGCTGACGCGTCCGGGAGCTGTAACCTCGTCAGTGTTCACCAGGCCCGGGTAGTTGCCGTAGAGCCGGCTGAAGACGTAGCTCCCGCCCATGAACCAGTTGCGGCTGACGCGGCGGTTCGCGGTGAACTCGAGGGCCGTGTAGTTCCGCTTCGCCTTGGGCATATCGTAGGGTGGCGTACGCCCCGTGGTGATGGCGACCTTCCCGAGGCCCTCGCCGGGGTTGGCGTAGATGTACGCCTCGCTGCCATCCACAAGCGTTCCGATGTCCTCGATCGTTCGCAGCAAGTTCGTGCGAACGAAGTTGACGCCAAAGGTTGTGTTGGCAGTGACCTGGTACTCGGCTCCCAGGTTATAGGTGTTCTGCGCCATCGGTTTCATGTTCGGATCCACGACGTCTGATCCGAAGCTGGGGATGCGGCTGTCCTTGAAGGAGTCGGCCTCGCGGTTCCACAGGTTTCTGCCCGTCAGCGCGGTCCGGCTCAATTTCGTGACATCGGGATCGTCGAGGCTGCGGAAGCGCGTCGTCCAGATGTCGCCGCCGAAGGTGCCCCGTGCCAACTCGTACTTCGTCCAGTCGTAGTACCGGCCGTAGGATCCAGAGATCTTCATCTTGCCGTCGCCGAAGACGTCGTAGGCGACGCCCGCGCGGGGAGAGATCTTCTGACCCCAGCCGAAGTGGATGCCGACTTTCTGGATGTCGGGGCGAAAGGAAGGGATGTCCTCGTTCTCGGAACGGATGCCGAGGTTGAGCGTCAGGCGATCCGTGACCGACCAGTTATCCTGCACGAACAGGCTCAGGATGTTGGCTCCAGTCTTACCCTTCGTGCCGAAGTCGTCGATCGTGTAGTAGCCGTAGGTACCCCTGCCCGATCCGACGCCTGGGACGTCGCTCGTATACACGGAATTCCAGAAGACCGTGACATAGCCGCCGTTCGGATAGGCCAGATCAACGTCGTTCGTGGCACGCGCATAGCCGAAGCCCCCCTTGAACTGGTGCTGGCCCCCGGCGGCGACCGTCTTGCTTAGTGAGACGTCCGCGAACTGCCGCGTTGTGATGTCGTGATCTTTGATATTGGTGCGCGGGAGATTGCTGTATCCGGCCGGTTGCGCGAACTGAGCTGGCACACCTGCCAATCCCACGGCCGAGGTCGCGTATTCGAAGGTCTGGGCCTTGGAAACGCCCGTGTCGAAGTAGTTGTCCTTCATAAAACCACCACGCACCGAGACCAGCATCGTGTCGGTGAGGGTGTAGTCTGCGCTATACGAGGCATTCCACTGAGGGACCTCGAAGCCGAGGGTTTGCCGAGCCACCAGTCCTGCTAACGAGGATGTGCTCGAGTTCTCATCGGCTCCGTCGAAACCTACAGGGGAGCGCCCGTGGCGCTGGACATGATGCGGGCCGTCAAACGCGCGCTGGACCCCAGCAATCTGATGAATCCCGGGCGGGTGATACGGCTGGCCTGAGCAGAAACTAAAGCATGTACCGAAGACCGAGCCTCATCGCCTATTCGAGGAGAAGAAAGCTTCATCGTGGCCGATCAGAACCGAGCGCTTGCGATACCAGGATCGACTAAATATCAAGTGTGGGAAGACGGAATTATAAATATAACACGAACCGAAAGCGTACAAATCGCGCCTGCGTCGACGTTTAAAGATGATCTACTTCGAGCGATCTTCGAAGAGAACCCGCACGCCTCCATTCACGACCTGTTGTGCCGAGCGATGAACCGAGGA
>JANNJO010000231.1:0-3791 GCA_031395755.1 Acidobacteriota bacterium | reverse complement strand
CATCCCGAATCCCGACAAAGAGCCGCTGCGTGACGGCCGCCTCGTGGCCCCGAACGAGGGGGGCGCGACGAATTACCGATCGCCGAGTTTCGATCCCGCTTCGGGGTTGCTCATCGTCAGCGCCGTGGATGCCTACGGGATTTACTTCTTCAAGAAAGAGCACGGCGACTACGGCTGGGCGGGCGCAAACTCGAGCGTGTACTCAAGGGCCGCGATTCGCGCCATCGAGTACCAGACGGGGCGCATACGCTGGAGTCACGATATTGGCGAGGGCGCGGGTGCGGCGGGCGTGCTGACGACCGCGACCGGTGTGGCCTTCACGGGCGACAACAACAATAACGCCCTGGCCCTTCGCACGAGCGATGGCGGGACGTTGTGGCACTCCACGATCGGCCGCGTGGGTAATTCGCCGATCGCGTACGAACTGGACGGGCGGCAGTACGTCGTATTCGGCGGCGGCAGCACGTTGTACGCATTCACTCTTCCCGAGCCGCGATGAAAAGGGCGTCTGCGCGCGTCCTGTGTTTCGTCGTCCTGTTCGTGCTGACCGCCGGCGGCCAGGGTCGAGTCCGCGTGATGCTCCTGGACGGCCAGAACAATCACAACTGGCAGGCGACATCCCCGGTCCTGAAGAAGCTGCTCGACGAAGCCGGTCTGTTCGACACGACGATCGTCACCGCGCCCGAGATCAGCAGCCCCGATTTCGCCAGCTTTACGCCCGACTTCACCCGGTATCGGGTCGTCGTGATGAACTACAACAACGGCATCTCGGCGAGCGATCCCGAATGGGGCACCGAGCTCAAGGCGTCGTTCGAGCGGTACGTGGAGAGTGGCGGCGGCGTGGTTTTGATTCATGCCGCAGACAATGGCTTTCCAAACTGGAAGGCGTTCAACGACATGATGGGCGTCGGTGGCTGGGGAGGACGGACCGAGAAATCAGGGCCGCTCTGGTACTACAAGGACGGCAAGCTGGTCTCCGATGAGACGCCGGGCCGCGCTGGCGCGCACGGCGCCCGCATGCCGTTTCTCGTGACCGTGCGCGAGAGCGCTCATCCCATCACCAGAGGCCTGCCGAAGACCTGGATGCATCACACCGACGAGCTCTACGCCACGCTGCGAGGACCGGGGCGCAACATGACCGTCCTCGCCACCGCGTATGCGGATCCGAAAAACCGCGGCACGGGGCGCGACGAGCCGATGCTGATGGTGCTCTCGTACGGGCGCGGGCGCATCGCCCATCTTCCGATGGGACACGACGCCACGGCCATGAGCTCAATCGATTTCGGCGTCCTCGTCCAGCGCGGGACTGAGTGGGCGGCGACCGGCGAGGTGACGCAACGGATTCCCGCCCGCTTCCCGAGCGCCGACATCGTGAGCTATCGATCGGACCTTGCGGCGATGGATCCGGCGTACTGGGGACCGCCGCCGACTCCACCACGCTAGCCGCGTTTAGCCACGTCCTTTACCGACCTTCGGCCGCTTTCTCCTGGACGCGGGCGCCGTTCAGAAGGTTCACCATCCCGTAGTTCCCCTCGTGACAGGCGTATTCATAGATCTGCTCGTCGGTGTTCGTCATGGGAATGGCCACCGTCCACTTCTTTGTAAACGTCGTCGGGTCGTCGATCGTGAACTCGTACCTCACCGTGTCCGCATTGACGCGCGTGAAGCGCTCGATCAGATGCAGCCCCTGGGTGGATCCTCTGAAAATCGCCTTGTCGGTGAAATTCATCGTGTCGACGACGAGCGTGTCGCCTTCCCAGCGGCCGCGCGAGTCCCCAAACCACTGGCGGATGTTCGGGCCGAGATGCGGCCGCTTGTCGAGCGGGATGATACGGGCGTCGTGAATCATCTCGTGGAGAATGACCACGTATCCTGGCGTCTGTAGAATCTGATAATTGTTGTTGTAGGGACCGGGCACCATCGGCAGCCCCCGCGTGATGCAGCGCTCCCACAGGCTTCGGTCCTCCCATGAGTCGAAGCCTCGCGCCGCGCGCGCCGTCGCCCGCTTCTGTCCCTCCGGCGTGAAACTCGGGACCCGTCCATCAGGCGGGTCGATCACCAGAGACGTCTGCCGGGTCGTCACCACCTTCGTTCCCCGATCCCACCAGAAGTCGTTATAGGCGCGGGCGAGGTCGGCATCGGTCCCGGCGCCATCGCGCCGATCCTGGTTGCCCGTCTTGAGCGTCTGCTTTTCCAGTTCAGCCGCTTCTTCCTCCGTCAACACCGGCTTTCCGGCAAGCGCAATGGGCCGTTCGAACGGCGTAATCGTGGCGATCGACCAGATTCCCTGCAGGTCCGGATCGCCCCACGGTGTGCGGGTCAGAGTCCGGCTGTGGGGCGTCTGTGCCTGACCTGCAACCGTGACCGCTGCCAGCGCCATCAACACGAGTGCGGACGCCAGCGCCCTACTTGCTCTTTTTTCGAAGATGGCCATACATCAAATCCTCCACAAACTCCACGCACTTGTATTCGAGGAGCTGCACGTTCTTCTCCAGGCGGCGATAGAGCGGCATGCTCATCTTCCACGGTCGCGTAAACACCTTCGGATCCTCGATGGTGACGTCGTACTGGAGGACATCGCGGCTGATGGGCGTATACCGCTCGACCACATGCAATGCCTCGCTGTGGAAATTCCCGGCCCGGTCGAACCATGTCTCGCCGTTGAATGCGTTCACGTCGACCACCAGCGTGTCTCCCTCCCAACGCCCGCGCGACCAGCCCATCCATGTGTCGGCGGGGCTCTCGTCTTTCATGTTCATGTAGATCGTACGGCTCGCACTTGCGAATTCATACGCCATCAGGATGTGCGTCGGCGTTTGCACGATCTGAAATGGGTAGGGCATGTAGTTGCCGCGCGGCACGCCCGGCATGTAGCACTTGATTTCCGGGTCGAGCTGCAGCCAGTTCGCAGCGTTTTCCTTCTTCTTCGCCGCGGCCCATGGTTGATACGGGATGTCGTCCCCCTCGACCACGCCCAGACCGGCAGGAATGCTGAAGGCCGCACCGAGCTCGAGTATCGGCCCCTGTCGCGCGGCATGGCCCTGAATATCCCAGTTGGCGCTGTTGTTGGCCTGCCAGATCCCGTTCAAATCGGGTTTGCCGTCTTTGAATGCCGAACGAGGCGCTTTATAGGTTGCAGGGGACTGCCCGGCAGTCGGGAGAACGGCCAGCAAGAGGACCGCAAGCCCGACGGCGGCGCCGCTCGCAACGATCGCGCCTCTAAGCCGAAATCGCATCTCAGAATCTCCTGACGATGGACGATGGACGATCTACTTCGGTGGTTGCTGCGGATCGCCCGGCGCGCCGGTGCCGCTCGAACCGATGAACAGCTTGCGCCCATCAGGGAAGGTGATGTCCCTGCCGTTTCCCTTCAACGTCCCATCCTTCGCCTGATAGCCATCGACGACGATCGCAGTCCCAAAGGGGAGGGAATTCTTGTTCACGCCGCGCCTGAACAGCGTGTTCGGCGTGCCGCCTTCGATCATCCACTTCTCGACGGTGCCGTCGGGCCGCTTCACGTCGATGTGGATCCACGCATGGGGATTGATCCATTCGACTCTCGTCACCGTTCCTTCAAGCTTGAACGGCTTCTTCGCGTCGAACTCCGCCGCAAAGGCGTGATGCGCCCGCAGCGGGACCACGGCGCACAGTAGACTCAGAGCGGCAAGCACACACATCAGGGTTGTTCGCATTGGGATCCTCCGCGAGGTCCGGCTAAAGCCGGACACTATTTATTCTGCTCCTCGGCGCGCGCGCCGCTCAGGAGGTTCGTCATGCCGTAATTCCCCTCG
>JANNJO010000211.1:0-2723 GCA_031395755.1 Acidobacteriota bacterium | reverse complement strand
TACGGGCGGACACGATCGACGAGATGTTCGATGTGGCATCGTGCCTCGACTCGCAGCCGCTGCCGCGCGGCCGTCGGGTGGCGATCGTCACCAATGCAGGCGGACCGGGAATTCTGGCCGCCGACGCCTGCATGGCGGCGGGACTCGACGTGCTGCCCATCGCTGCCGGCATGACGAACCCGCTTGATCTGTTCGCGTCGGCCGGCGCCGATGCCTATCGCGAGAAGATCGAGACGTTGCTTGCCGCAGACGATGTCGACGCGATCATCGCCATTTACACGACAATCGACAGCCGGCGCACCGGCGCCATTCTGTCGGCTATCAAAGACGGGGTGCTCGCCGGACGGCGGCAGGGCGCCGAGAACACGTCCGTGCTCATCTGCACTATGGCCTCTCCGGAGACGCCGCCCGTACGCGCGGGCGACGAGACCATCCCGGTGTATGAGTTTCCCGAGCAGGCGGCGCGCGCGCTCGGCAAAGCAGCGGCGTATGCGGCCTGGCGCGCCATTCCGTCGGGCACGTATCCGAAATTTGAAAAACTTCGTCTGCGCGAAGCCCGAGATCTCTGCCGGCAGATCTCTCGCGCGCGCGGCGATGCGTGGCTCACCGCCGCCGAACTGCAGGGGGTGCTCCACGCCGCGGACCTCCGGCTCGCACCCGGAGTGGTGGCCCATTCGGCTGAAGAAGCCGCAGGGCTCGCGCGCGTGTTCGGCTATCCCGTCGTCGCGAAGATCGCCTCGCCGAAGGCCTTGCACAAGACGGAGCTGAACGGCGTGCGCCTTCGCCTCGCAACCGAGAGAGACGTACGCAGCGCATACGCAGAGTTGTGCGCGATGGCCGGAGAGAAGCTCGGCGGTGTGTTCGATGGCATCCTCATTCAGCCGATGCTGAGCAACGCCGTCGAAACACTCGTCGGCCTGTCGCAGGATGCGATGTTCGGCCCCCAGGTAGCGTTCGGCCTGGGCGGCATTCACGTGGAGCTGTTCCGCGATGTGGCGTTTCGCACGGCGCCGCTGACCGACCGCGACGCCGACGAGATGATGCGCAGCGTGCGCGGTTTTGGTCTGCTGCAGGGTTATCGGAATCAGCCACCCGTCGACCTTCCGGCCCTGCGCGATCTCCTGCTCAAGATCTCCTGCCTTGGCGCGCAAATCCCCGAGCTGCTCGAGCTGGAGTTCAACCCCGTTATGGCGCTGCAGGTCGGGCGCGGGTATCAGATCGTGGATGCACGGGCGCGCGTCGGGCCAACTGCGCGATAGTGCACAGAGCTCCCACAGAAACGCGCCACCGGAAATATTCCCCACCGGGCGGAATTCCCGACGGCCAGATCGCGTGAATTCCGGTCAATTGCGCTGATTTCAGGGCTGTTCCGGCGGCACGCCTGTTGCCTTGTCGACAGGCATGACTCTCGCTCGACCGCGTGTCTTTGCCGCGCTGATGCTCGTCCTCATCTTCACCTTCACCGCCCCGTTGGCAGGCGCGGACGCCCCCATCAGCGTTGAGGTCGAGCGTGCCGCTGACAAGGCCTACGTGGTCGATGCGGCCTTCGACGTCGACGCCCCGTCCCAGATCGTGTGGGAGGTGCTGACCGACTACGAAGGTATTAGCAGGTTCGTGTCGTCGATTCGTCAAAGCGCTGTCAAACAGCGCGAGCCAGGCCGTGTGCTCCTCGAGCAGCATGGCGTCGGCCGCGCATGGATCTTCTCGATGCCGATGCACGTGGTGCTCGACGTTCGCGAACACGACCAGCGGCTGCTGGCCTTCCGCGACACGTGCGGCAAGAGCTTCACCTCGTATGAAGGCGCGTGGGAGCTCGCCAGCGTCGGGGCCCGGACCCGCGTGACGTATCACCTGAAGGCGGCGCCCACTGGCGGGCAACCCGCGGCGCTGACGCGCGCGGCGATGCGCGGGAACGTCAAGAGACTTCTCGAAGAAGTCAGGGCCGAGATTCTCGCGCGCGCAGCGCGATAGGAGAGGACCCATGTTCGACCTCACGGCGGACACACTCGAACGGCCCTTCCGTGACAAGCACGTCTCGGCCACGCTGTTCTCGATCGCCACACACGCGGCCGTGCTCGGCAGCATCGCCTGGGTGGTGCTGTTCAGCGTCAACGACACACTTCCCCACGTCCCGGCGATGATGGCGTTTGTCGCCGAAGCCCCTGTTCCGTCGCCCCCGCCTCCACCACCACCCCCTGCGTCTCGCGGAACGAGAGCCGCCCAGCCCGCGAAACCGGTTTCCACAACAGGGCCGACATTTACTGTGCCCGCTGAGATCCCTGTCGGGATCCAACCGGAAACCGGCATCATCGATCTGGGCGGCGAAGGGGGCGTGGTGGGCGGCGTGGAAGGCGGCATTCCCGGCGGCGTTCTTGGCGGCTTCCTGGGCGGCATCGTGGCTGAAGTCCTGCCGCCCCCGCCTCCGCCGAAGCCGAGACGGATCGGCGGCGACATCCAGGCGCCGGCGCTCCTCCACCGTGTCGAACCCAACTATCCGCGCGTCGCCATATCCGGCAAAGTGAGCGGCACCGTCATACTCGAGGCCACAGTGAACGAGGCCGGGGCGGTGACCGAGGTGCAGGTGCTGCGGTCGATTCTGCTGCTCGACCAGGCCGCGGTCAGGGCTGTGAAGCAGTGGCGTTATCAGCCGCTCGTGTTGAACGGCCAGCCGGTGCCGTTCATCCTCGTGGTGACGCTGACATTTTCACTTCGCTGATCGGCGC
>JANNJO010000197.1:0-1942 GCA_031395755.1 Acidobacteriota bacterium | reverse complement strand
GCCGCGCGCGGCCGTACGCTTGGGTTTCGGCATGACGCGCGCGCCGCCCGTCGATCGAAAACGCCCCTGGTCCGGACAGCATGAGGGAAATGAGCGCGCCGATGAGCACGAAATTGAACTCGTATCCGTGGCCCTGGCCGGGCGTGAGGTTCCAGTTCAGGAAGAAGCCGTTTGCTAGGTGCACTTTCCAGATCGCGACCGCCATCGTCGTGGCGAGCGCGAGCGCCGCGAACAATGTCAGCGCGCCGATGATCAGCATGAGACCGCCGACCAGTTCCACCACACCCACGAGAACGGCGAGCGGCAGGGCGGGCGTGAGCCCGATCTGGGTGAAGAAGGCGGCCGTGCCTTCGAGGCCGCCGCCCCCGACGCCGAACAGCTTCTGCGCACCGTGCGCGACGAAGACTGCTCCAACGGCCAGGCGCAGTGCGGCCGACCCATACGGCTGCATCCCGAGACTCCTCCCGCGGCGGCTCGCGTGCCCGCCGCAATCGGCGTATTGTGCCACTGTTTCAGGAGGGAAAGTACAGTAATCTCTGCCGCAGTCCCACTCACAAGGAGGGTTTCGCGATGTTCACGAGACGCGCATTTCTGCAGACGACCGGCACGGCCGGTGCGGTGGCGCTCGCGGCGTTCGGCGACGACAGCCTCGGGCGGGTTTTCGCGGCCTCGCGGACGGTTGAAGGGACCGCTCCGGCAGACGTGGCGGCCGACGAAACCTACTGGCGGGAGATTCAGCAGGCATTCACGCTCGACCGCACGATCATCAATCTCAATAACGGGGGATGCAGCCCGAGCCCGCGTGTCGTGCACGAGGCGCTCAAGCGGTATCTCGACATCTCGAACCAGGCGCCCGTGTACCACATGTGGCAGATCCTCGAGCCCAACATCGAGAGCGTGCGCCGGCGGCTGGCGACCGAGTTCGGGTGCGATGCCGAGGAGCTCGCCATCACGCGGAACGCGAGCGAGGCGCTTCAGATCGCTCAGCTCGGCATGACGCTCAAGGCGGGCGACGAGGTCATCACGACCAACCAGGATTACGGGCGAATGCTCGATACGTGGGAGCAGCGCGTGCGACGCGACGGGATCACGCTCACGAAGGTCTCGTTTCCCGTACCGCCGAAGTCGCCGGGTGACCTGGCCGATCGTCTGATTGGCGCGATCACGCCGGCGACGAAGGTCCTGCACTTCTGCCACATCACGAACCTCACAGGACAGATCTTTCCCGTCAAGCACGTCTGCGACGAGGCCCGCCGGCGCGGGATCAAGACGGTGGTGGACGGTGCGCACGCCTTCGCGCACTTTCCCTACAAGGCGGGCGACCTCGGCTGCGATTTCTACGGAACGAGCCTCCACAAGTGGCTGCTCGCGCCGATCGGCACGGGCTTCCTCTATGTCCGCCGCGAGAACATCGCGTCGCTCTGGCCGCTGACGCCCGCCAACGCGTCAAAGACCAACGACATCCGCAAGTTCGAGGAGATCGGCACGCACCCGGCCGCGAACCACAACGCGATTGCCGAAGCGCTGACGTTTCACGAGGGCATTGGCATCGAGCGCAAGGCCGCGCGCCTGCGCTACCTGCGCGATCGCTGGGCGAAACGGCTCGCCGACAACCAGAAGATCCGCCTCCACACGAATCTCGACCCCGCGCAGTCGTGCGCCATTGGCACGGTACAGATTACAGGCGTGCCGACGGCGAAAGTCGTGGCACGCCTGTGGGAACGCTGGCGGATTATCGCGACGCCGATCGTGCACGCCGAGTACGAAGGCGCAAGGATCACGCCGAACGTCTACACAACGCTCGAGGAAATCGATACCTTCGCTGGGGCGATGGAAGAGATTTGCGCTAAGAGCGGGGAGCTGTAGGTTCAAAAGGGTTCAAGGGTTCAAGGTTCAGCGGTTCAAAGTTCAAGGTTCAAGGGTTCCCCCTGAACCTCCTGAA
>JANNJO010000153.1:0-6537 GCA_031395755.1 Acidobacteriota bacterium | reverse complement strand
TTCAGGCACGTCGAGACGCTCAACCCAGACGCATTCCGGCAGTTGAGAGGGTAGCCGGCAATGCTTCTCTGGATTCCGCTCCTTCCGTTCGCCGGGTTCCTCATCAACAATTTCGGCGCGCGAAAGCTGCCCAAGAAAGTCGTCGGCGCGATCGCGTCGCTCGTCATGCTCGCGGCGTTCGGTGTGTCGCTGGCGGCCGTACGTGCGCTGGTCGCGCTGCCGCCGGAGACGCGGGAGATCTCTCAGACGCTCTATACCTGGATCGGCTCGGCCGACTTCCAGGTGCCGCTCGGGCTCAGGCTCGATCCCCTGTCGGCGGTGATGATCCTCGTCGTGACGGGAATCGGGTTCCTCATCCACGTGTATTCGACCGCGTACATGACCGAAGAGGAGTCCTATGAGTACGCGCGCTACTTTGCGTATCTCAATCTGTTCGCCGCGTTCATGCTCCTGCTCGTCCTGGGCGACAGCTTGATTGTCATGTTCGTGGGCTGGGAGGGCGTGGGGCTCTGTTCGTACCTGCTGATCGGATTCTGGTATCAGAACACGTTCGCCGCCGATGCCGGCAAGAAGGCGTTCATCGTCAATCGCATCGGCGATGTGGCATTTATCCTCGGCGTGCTGCTGGCGTTCTCGTCCTTCGGCACGGTCAACTTCAAAGAGCTCAACGCGGCGATCGCGCCGCTGCCCATGGACGCGAGCTTCGGGGTCGTGTCGGCTATTGCGCTGTTGCTCTTCATCGGAGCCACTGGCAAGTCGGCGCAGATTCCTCTCTATGTCTGGCTGCCGGACGCGATGGAGGGGCCGACCCCCGTGTCCGCCCTGATTCACGCCGCGACGATGGTGACGGCGGGGGTGTATCTGATTGCGCGCAATGCGGTGCTGTACGCGCATGCGCCCGACGTGCTGATGATCGTGGCGGTCGTGGGAACGGCGACCGCGTTGTGGGCGGGCGCGATCGCCATCGTGCAGAACGACATCAAGCGCGTGCTGGCGTACTCGACGGTTTCTCAGCTCGGCTACATGTTCATGGCGATGGGCGTCGGCGCTTACGCCGCGGGCATCTTCCATCTCTTGACCCACGCCTTCTTCAAGGCGCTGCTGTTCCTCGGTTCCGGCGCCGTCATCCACGCCCTGGCGGGCGAGCAGGATCTCCGTCGAATGGGCGGTCTGAGGAGGGAGCTGCCGGTCACATACTGGACGTTTCTGATCGGCGCGCTGGCGATTGCCGGCGTGCCGCTGCTGTCGGGGTTCTTCAGCAAGGACGAGATCCTGTTTCGCACCTTCGCGAGCGGCCACACGGTGTTGTGGGCGGTCGGCGCGCTGACGTCGCTGATGACGGCGTTCTACATGTTCCGCCTCGTCTTCCTTGCCTTCCACGGCACGCGGAGAACCGAGGCTGAGGCCGCGGCTCGCGGCGCTCAAGCCACGCATGGCTCTGCGGTGCACGACCAGCAATCGGATGCGGAAAGCCCGCACATGCACCACACCGAGCATCTCCACGACGCACCCGCGTCGATGGCGATTCCGCTGATCGTGCTGGCCGTCGGTTCCGTGCTCGCCGGCTATCTCGGCGTGCCGGCGGCGCTCGGCGGGTCGAACGTGATTGAGCACTTCCTCGAACCGAGCCTCGCGGTGCCGGCCATGGAGGGCGCGCGAATCGCCGGGGAGCACGCCGATCACACGGTTGAGCTGGTCCTGATGGCCGTGTCATCGCTTCTGGCGTTGTTCGGCATCGGGATTGCGGCGCATCTCTACCTCAGGCGGCCGCTCATTCCCGACACGCTCGCGGCGCGCTTCTCAGGCGCATATGAGTTCCTGGTGAGCAAGGGCTCCATCGACGAGCTCTACGACGCCTCGCTCGTGCAGCCGATCAAGGCCCTGTCCGAACGCGTGCTCTGGAAAGCCGACGCGAGGCTCATCGACGGCGCGGTCAACGGCGCCGGCACGATCGTGACCGAGGTGGGTGCGGCCATGCGGACGATGCAGACGGGCTCGGTGCGCGCCTACGCCGTGTCCGTGCTGCTGGGCGTCGTGCTGATAGTGGGTTACTACCTGTGGACCTGATGCCGATTCTCACCTCGCTCGTGGCCGTTCCGCTGGCCGGCCTGGCGATCATCGCGATGATTGACGGCCGCCGGGAGGCCCTGATTCACCGCGTCGCGCTCGCGGTCTCGCTCGTGGTATTCGCCCTGACGCTGCTGCTCTGGGCGCGGTTCGACCCCGCGTCGGCCGATTTCCAGTTCGTGGAGCGCTACTCCTGGATTCCCGCGTTCGGCATCGAGTACTTCGTGGGCGTGGACGGCATCAGCCTGTTTCTCGTCGTGCTCACGGGATTTCTGACGCCGCTGGCGCTGCTCTCGTCATGGGAGTCGATTCACTCGCGCGTGAAAGGATTTGCGATGTTCCTGCTCGCGCTCGAGGCGGCGATGATCGGCGTCTTCATCGCGCTCGACTTGTTCCTGTTCTACGTGTTCTGGGACGCGATGCTGGTGCCGATGTATTTCCTCATCGGGATCTGGGGGTACGACCGGCGCGTGTACGCGGCGATCAAATTCATGCTCTACACGATGGCCGGCAGCGTGCTGATGCTGATTGCCATTCTCACGCTCGGCTACTATCACGGCGTGGCGACCGGCGCGCCGAGCTTCGACCTTCTGAAGCTGTACGAGCTGCCGATCCCGGGTTGGCTGCAGTTCTGGGGCTTTCTCGCCTTTGCGCTGGCGTTCGCGATCAAGGTGCCGGTGTTTCCGTTTCACACGTGGCTGCCCGACGCGCACGTGCAGGCGCCGACCGCCGGCTCGGTGATTCTGGCCGGCGTGCTGCTGAAGATGGGCACCTACGGCCTGGTGCGCTTCGCGTTCCCCCTGTTTCCCGATGCGGCGCTCTTTTTCGCCCCCTATCTCGGCATCGCTGCCGTGGTCGGCATCATTTACGGCGCGCTCGTCGCGATGGTGCAGCCCGACTTGAAGAAGCTCGTCGCCTACTCGAGCGTGAGCCACCTCGGGTTCGTGGCGCTCGGCATTTCGGCGATGAACGTCCAGAGCGTGCAGGGCGCGGTCTACCAGATGCTCGCGCACGGCGTCAGCACCGGCGCGCTGTTCCTGATCGTCGGCATGCTGTCCGATCGGCGCCACACGCGCCTCATCGCGGAGTTCGGCGGATTGAAGAAGGTGCTGCCGAAGCTGTCGTCGGCGTTCCTGATCGTAACGCTCGCCTCGATCGGCCTGCCTGGTTTGAACGGCTTCGTCGGCGAGCTCCTCATTCTCGTGGGCACCTTCCGTTGGAATCCGCGCCTGGCGTCGGTGGCGGCCTGCGGCGTGCTGCTCTCCGCGGTCTATATGTTATGGATGTTCCAGCGGGTCAACTACGGGCCTGTCACCAACGAAAAGAACGCCAACCTTCCCGATCTCACCACGCGCGAGCGGATCACGCTGTGGCCCGCCGTGGCGATGGCGATCGTGATGGGGGTCTTTCCGATGGTGTTCTTGAAACCGATGGAGCCGGCGGTGGCCCGCCTTGTCGAGCAGGTGCGGCGGAACCAGGGGCAGACGGTACAGCTTCCTGGAGGGACTAGGGATTGGGGATTTGGGATTAGTTTTGCACCGGGGCGCGCGCCCGGGCTGGACCAGTCGCCAACCCCTAATCCCTAATCACCATGTCATCCCTGAGCAACGAGTCATGTCTGAGTATTTAGCGGTTTTCCCACTGGTGTGCGTCTGGCTCGGCGGCATCGCAGCCATGCTGGCCGAAGCATTTCGTTCGCGCGGCGAGCGGATGCCGATTGCCGGGTTGGGGATCATCGGGTTGATCGCCGCGGGCGCGACGTCGGTCCTTTTGTGGGACAGAAACGCGGCGAGCTTCGGCGTGGTGACGGCCGACAACTTCGGCCTGTTCGTCCAGCTTGTGCTCGTGCTGGTCGGCATTCTGACCCTTGCGCTTTCGGCCCAGGTCGTGGAACGCGACGAGATCAACGCCGGCGAGTACTACGCGCTCACCCTCTTCGCGCTCGGCGGCATGATGCTGATGGCGATCGCCAACGATCTGCTGGTGATCTTCATCGCGCTCGAAATCCTGTCGCTCGCGGTTTACATCCTCACGGCGATCCGCCGTGAGTCGAGGGAAGGCGCGGAAGCGGCCTTCAAGTACTTCCTCCTCGGCGGCTTCTCGAGCGCGTTTTTCCTCTACGGTATCGCCTTCACGTACGGCATCGCCGGGACGACGAGGCTCGATCGCATCGTGGTGGTGATGTCGAGCCAGAGCGCGGGGAACGAGATCCTCACATATCTCGCCATGGGCCTGCTCCTGGTCGGCTTCGCGTTCAAGGTGTCGGCCGTGCCGTTCCATATGTGGACGCCGGATGCATATCAGGGCGCGCCTGCGGTGGTCACCGCGTTCATGTCGGCCGGCGTCAAAGCGGCGGCGTTTGCCGCGTTTGTGCGGGTGTTCCTGTCGGCCTTCGGAAGCCTGCAGCCGCAATGGGAGCCCATCGTCTGGATGCTGTCCGCAGCGTCGATGATCGTGGGCGTGGTGGCGGGCGTCGCGCAGCGGAACGTGCGTCGGATGCTCGCGTACTCGAGCATCGCCCACGCCGGCTACCTGCTGATGGCGATGGCAGCCGGCAACGACACCGGAAAGGGCGCGATTCTCTTTTACCTGCTGACCTACGCGCTCACGAGCGTCGGTGCATTCGGCGTGACGGCCCTCGTCGCCACGCGGGAGAGCGCCAACGACGATTTGAGCGACTACGCCGGCCTGTCGAGACGGCAGCCGCTGCTCGCGCTCCTGATGACGATCTTCCTGCTGTCCCTCGGCGGGTTCCCACCGACCGCCGGCTTCGTCGGCAAGTGGTATCTCTTCACGGCCGCGGTGTCGGCCGGCGACTGGGCGCTCGCCATCATCGGCGTGCTCTCGAGCGTGGTGTCGGTGTACTTCTACCTGCGCGTCGTGGTGATGATGTACATGTCGGATGAGACTTCGATGGCGCCGGTGACCGAGCCGTCGGCCGCGTCGGTGTTCGCGCTTGCAGTGCCGACCGCCGCGACGTTCTATCTGGGCCTCATGCCTTCGCGCGTCCTCGAGCTTGCCATCCAGTCGATTGCCACGATTCTTTGACGCGACATGTATCTAGAGATCTAGAGATCTCTAGATGTAGAGATCTCTAGTTACAGAGTTTCTATAAACAACGGTCCCCAGGTGGTCAGGATCGAAGTAGTCTTCCCAGTACGGCCGCTCTTCGTCCAGCGGGTGTCGCAATAGCACACCTCGATCCACTTCACCGACCCGTCGAGGAGGCCGCGCGCGCATTCCATGGCATGGGCGCCTCCGTGTCTTTGCGTTGAGACGTGGAAGGCGATACCATCTGGGTGCTTCCTGCAATGTCCGCCGAACCCAAACACGAGAGCGGATTGTCCGCATCGGATCCGCCGCGGTACCGCCCGCGCGAGCGATTCTGGCCCTACGCCGACCTGCCGGAGCACCTCACCGACGAGGAGATCGCGCAGCTCGATCCCGATCTGCATGCCGAGCTGTTCGGTGCGCCTCCGCGACCGCTGTCGGTGACGCTCGTCTTTCCGGTGCTCGACTCAACCGACTACGCTCGCGCGGTGGAGCTTGCGAAGGCGTCCGCCGAGTACCGGGAGACGGGCAGCGGCTCGTCGTTCCGCCATAGCGCGCGGTTCTGGCCGTCGGATGCGGTGAGGCTGCGCGACCTGTTCGACCTCGTCGGCCGGTTTGATGCGACGGAAGTGCTGTTGGACGATCGCCCCGTGCCGTACGCGCGGGAGCTGTGGCTCCCGCTCATCTGGTTTCTGATTCCCCGGTAAGTGGCCGACGCAAAGGAACTCGAACGAGAACTGCAGATCCTCGAAAGCGACCTGCGGAAGCTGGAAGGGGAATACAACATGTACTTCTCCGGCCGGCTGCCGCGTCCGCCGTGGGAGACGCGCTCGCGCGTTGAGGCGATGATCAAGCGGCTCGATCGCAGCGCCATCCAGAACTACGGCGATCGCTTTCGTTTCACGACGCTGCAGTCGCGTTTCGCGGCATTTGTCGACTTATGGGATCGCGGCCTGCGCGCCCGTGAAGAGGGCCGGCCCGGGCCGTTCCCCCAGCGGCCGACTCACGCGAAGAAAGTGCCCGCCAAGGAGGAGGATCGCATCCTGTTCGTGGCGTCGTTCAAGGATCCGATGAAGGAAATGGACAAGCTGCACGAGCTGTACGACACGTTGCGCGACGCGCGCGAGCAGCTTGGCGAAGCGAACATCCCGTTCCACAAATTCACCGAGCTGGTGAAGGGTCAGGTCTCGAAGTTGAAGAAGGACGGCGCGCCGGAAGTGGCGTTTCGCGTCTCGGTGAAGGATGGAAAGCTGAACTTTACGGCGAGGGGCTTGAAGGGCGCGAAGTGAAGCAAGGTCGCCTCCTGGTAACGGGGTCTGACCCCCTTGATCGTCGCGGGGGTCAGACCCCGTTACCAGAAGGCTGAATGGCGGGTTAGGCCTTGGTGACGTTACCGGCCTGTGGTCCCTTGGGTCCGTC
>JANNJO010000145.1:0-2985 GCA_031395755.1 Acidobacteriota bacterium | reverse complement strand
CCATGCTGGTCCGGGTCACGCGGCGACTGCTCGCCTGGCCTTCGATCGAACGCGTCGTCGTCAGCATCGACCGCGCGGATCTGATCGAGTCCCTCCCCGCCATCGCCCGCTGGCGCGCCGAAGGCGCTCGAGATCACGATGACCGTCCCCGGCGCCGTCGATCTGATTCGCAAGACAGCGGCCGCGCTGCCTTCCGGTTTCCTCCTCGGCGCCGGCACCGTGCTGGACGTCGAGACGGCCCGTCGCGTGGTCGACGCGGGCGCGCGTTTCCTCGTCAGCCCAGTCATGCGCGTCGAGCTCATCGAGGCCGCGCGTGAGCTGGACGTGCCGATTCTGCCGGGCTGCCTCACTCCCACGGAAATACTGACCGCATGGGAAGCGGGTGCCGACATCATTAAGATATTTCCTGCCACCGCGCTCGGCCCGACGTACCTTCGCGATATTCATGGTCCCCTGCCCTCGGTGAAGCTGATGCCGACCGGCGGGGTCTCCGTCGAAAATGCCGGCGACTGGATTCGCGCCGGCGCAATCGCCGTTGGTGTAGGCTCCGCCCTTCTGGACGCCGCCGATGTTGCGGCTGCACAATACGGCTCGGTGCTGGAGAAAGCGAAGCGCATCGTCGCGAACGTCAACGCGGCGCGCGCGGGCATGCTATGAAGGACGCCGCCAAGGAGCACACGATGAGATTCACGCGACCGCTGCTTGTGGTGACGCTGCTGCTCCTCACGCTCGCACTCTCGGGCGGGGATCCGCTGGCCCAGCGCGCCGGCCTTGCCGAGCGCGTCGGCCATCACGATCCGAGCCGGTATCGCGCGGGCCGCTCCCACGGCAGCGTCGGCGACATGAACTGCATGACGCTGCTGCCGGGCAACGCGCTCATCACGAACCTCTACTTTCTGCATCGCTGCCAGATCACGCCGGGCGGAGGCGTCGGCCATCACTTCCACAACACGACCGAAGAGATGTTCGTCATCTTCGACGGCGAAGCGGAGTTCACCGTCGACGGCCGGACCTCGCTGCTCAAGGGCACGGTCGGCGCGCCCGTGCGCATGGGCCATTCGCATGCGATTTACAACCCCGGTAAGACGCCTGTCGAGTTCATGAACATCAACGTCTCGGCGGTCAAGGGCAAGTACGATGCGTTCGACCTGAACGACGCGCGCGTGGGCGCTGCCAAGGACGAGAAACCGGTGTTCATGACCATGCGCCTCGAGAAAAGCCTGCTGCGCCCGGCCGAGAGGCATCGCGGTGGCCAGGGGACGGCCATGTACCGCCGCGCGCTCGATCCGAGCGTGTTCCTGACCAACTGGTCATATGTCGACCACCTGCTGCTGCCGCCGGGAGCATCCGAAGGCACGCATCGCCACACCGGCGTAGAAGAGGTGTACTACGTCATCCACGGCGACGGCGAGGCGTCGGTCGCCGGCGAAACAACACCCATCCGTAAAGGCGACGCGGTGCCGCTGCAGCTCAGCGATACGCACGCGTTCAGGAACACCGGCACGCAGGATCTGGAGTTCATGATTCTCGGGATTGCGGCGCAGAAGGGCGTGCTCGACGTTCAGGAAGTGGATGCTACTGTACCCGGGCGCGGCGCAGGCAGAGGCGCGGGGGCCGGCAGAGGGCAGTAGTGTCCGGCTTTAGCCGGACCGTGACTGAAGCGTCATCTCCCGCGGTGACGGGCACGCGGGCACAATTACGCTGCAAGACCCGGGAGGCGCGGCTGAAGCCGCGCGCTACCGACGTGCCCCCGATTTCCCGAGCAAATCCAGAAACGCGCGAGGCGTGATGGTGCGAACGCCTTCGTGCGCCCGTATCTTGAGCAGATCAGAGTCCCCTGACACCACGACCGCGGCGCGACCTTCAATGGCCGCCGCGATGTACTTGTCATCGTCCGGGTCGTCGCTCAAAGCAGGCATGTCGTACTCACTCGCGATGAATTGAGCCAGCACCACGATGTCCTCGAACCACAGAGCTGGCTCGGCATTCGTGCGCGTGTGCTTGCGGACTTTGGAATACGCCAGCGCCTGAAGCACCTCGTCAACGATTTCGTTGGACAGCACGACCTCGAACGCGTCTTCTCGAAGAAACCGCTCAACGATCTGCCCTGGCGGACCTTCCGGACGAACGTACGCGCTCACATAGGCGTTTGCGTCAAGAACGGCGCGGAGCACGGCCTACTTCGCCTTGACGCGAGGCTTCCGCTTCTGCTGACGAGCCCACTGCTGAGCCTCTAAACCAAGCTCCATCGCTTTGTCGTCGGTGAGAGTGCCGCCCTCTTGCTGCTTCATCGCTTCGAGGGCGTGGCGCCTGGCAAAACGCCGCATCTGCTCCAAGCGCTCCACTGGCACCAGGGCGGCCAGCGGCTTACCCTTTCGCTCGATGATGAACTCGTCGTGCCGAAGGGCGACCCGATTGAGCATGTCGCCCATTCGCCGACGAACCTCCATGGTCGAAACCTTATCCGTCATATATATCAACTATTATAGTTCACACAGTTGATGTTATTCAACGACTGCCATGGCTCGCGGGAAGCGCCGCTGAGGGCTGCTGTGATGCGGGTGCAAGCGCTTGCTGGTTGGCTGCCCTGGTGCTAGCATAGTGCTAGCAGAGGAGTCATTGATGCCCACGATTACCGTCCGGAACGTGTCCGCCAAGGTCGTCCAGTCCCTCAAGGCTCTCGCCCGCAGGCACAACCGGTCGATGGAGAAGGAAGTTCGCGACTTGATCGAGGGGTATGTTGCAGAGCGTCGTGCTGTGCTCGACCAAATCGAAGCCCGCTGGACCAACCAAGCGAGGCGGCCGACTGCCGCTGAGGTTGACGCGTGGATGGGGGTGGGCCGGCCGTGAAGGTGGTCGTGGACACCAACGTCGTCGTGTATCTGTTGCTCGGGACCGCGGCCTTCGTTGATGAAGCGCGAGCCTGCATCGGCACCGTGTCCAACCCTATCGCACCCGCCCACTGGGAAGCCGAACTGACCAATG
>JANNJO010000112.1:0-13270 GCA_031395755.1 Acidobacteriota bacterium | reverse complement strand
GGAAAAGGGCAACGTGAAGATCCGGCGAAAGAGCCGTCGTCCGCAAGTCGTTGAAAGGAATGGCTCCTCAGCCTGGATTCGAACCAGGAACCCTCCGGTTAACAGCCGGATGCTCTGCCGTTGAGCTACTGAGGAACATTGTGCGGCAGGAACCTCTTATTGTATGGGTCGGGCGGAACGTGGTCAACGCTCCGCCCATCAGAAATTAGAACCTGGAACCTACATCGGCGCCGTAATCTTAACTGTCTGCTGAATCGTCGTCCGCAGCGTGGCACCGGCAGGGATCGTGACTTCTTTCCCGCGCGTCGCGAGCACGGCTCCGGTGCCCGCTCCGCCGCCGATGCCGGCGCCAATCGCCGCGCCTTTCTTGCCGCCCGCAATCGCACCTATCGCGGCGCCTGCGCCGGCGCCGATGCCGATCTTGGTGGCATCCTCGCTTTTAGTCGCTTCAGCCTGGCGGACGATTCTTGCGGTGTTGATCGTGTAAGGCGTGCTCGCAACGACGACGCGATTGAAGCGCAGCGTGACCGACGCCCGTCCCTTGACGCGGCCCGACCGCTCAGCCGCCACGACCGTCCCGGTGACCGGGGCACCTTCCGGAATGACGACCATCCCGTCGACGATCACGGGCTTCGCGACTCGCGCACGCACCGCCTGCTCCGGACTCGATGTCTCCGACGAAACAGACGTTTCGAGAATCAGGTTTAGTGGGGTGCCGGACGGCACATCCATCATCATCATTGGAGCGGCTTTCGCGGCCGCGGCTGGCGCCCGAGGCGCGGCTGAGGCCGCCGGCGCGTTTGATGCACCGGGTGCCGAAGATGCGGGCGCGCGCATGTCAGCCCCCGGCGTCGAGGCCGGCGTGCCGGGGGTCCCTGTCGTGCCGGCCGGCGTCCCCGTCGTGCCGGCCGCCGGCGTCGTGAGCGCGTCCCCTTGCGCCGGCGCGGCCTGCTGTTGGTTCGGCGATCCACACGCGAGCGAGAATGCGAGAACCGATGAAATCGCCGCGAACCGAATTACGTTTCGCATCGTGTCCTTTCACGGCGGGTCCACAGAGCAAGGCCCGCCCTACGTACCAATCCCTAATCCCCAATCCCTAATCCCTATTTCGCCGTTCCTTCAACCTCAATCTGCATCGTGCCGCGATAGGCGTTCGACACCGGGCACCCTTTGTCGGCTTCCTTCACGAACGTCGCGAAGTCCGCCGGCGTCATGCCTTCGAGCCCCTCGACGACGACCTTGAGCTTCGAGGACACGATTTTGATGCCTGCATCACTCTTATCGGCCGCAACCGTGGCTGTCACATGGGTCTTCGCCGCCTTGGCGCCCTTCTTCGCGAGCCCGCCGTTCATCGCCATCGCGAAGCACGCGGCGTGCGCCGCCGCCATCAGCTCCTCGGGGCTCGTCTTGCCGGCCGGCTCACCGATGCGGTTGGGAAACGTCACCGGCAGCGAAAACGCTCCGCTCGCCGCTTTCGCTACGCCGTTGCCGTCCATCAATCCGCCTTCCCAATCCGTCGTCACGCTGCGTTCAAATGTGGCCATTGAGATCCTCCATTAGTCTTTCTTCTTTACCTTTGCGCGGGCCGGTGATTTGGACCGGCCGGTGAATCGAAGCTGAACGAACACGCCGAGCAGGCCGATCGCCGCCCAGCTGGCGAGCACCCATCGCCGGCCCGGCGACAAGTCGAGCGGATACACCATCCACACCGGCGGCCGGCGCGTACCCTCGCCGGTCTGCTCGAGGAAATTCAGCGCGCCCCACAGAATGGTCCATCCGCCAGCGAAGGCGGTTGCGATGATGATCACGTAACGCTGCAGCGCCATGGCCGTCGCCGCCCCGGCGACGGCTGCGAGGATCACGACCAACGCATGGGGGTCGCTGCCAAGCCGGCTCCAGATCATGTGCACGCTCACCGCGCCGATGCCGGCGCCAACCAGCGCGACGCCCACGAAGTAGCCGAAGAACATGATCAGCGCACCGACCGCGCCTCCACCGAGCGCCGCGAAAATCAGCAGCGTGCGATCGCTCGGCCCCAGCACCGCCGTGGCCGCCAGGGCGCCGATGTAAAACCCGAACAGCGTCAGGACGAACCTGAAGAGCCGGTACCCGGCGGCCCAGGCGATGGCGCCGCCAAGGATGAGAAGCGCGATCGCTGGTACTTGAAAGGGCGTCGGAATCAATGTCGTCGGCACGGAAACTATACTTCCCTCCGCCCTTCCATGGCTTTGTGCATCGTGACCTCGTCGGCGTATTCCAGGTCGCTGCCGACGGGAACGCCCATCGCAATCCGCGTCACCTTCACGCCGAGCGGTTTGAGCAGGCGCGCCAGGTACAGCGCCGTGGCCTCACCTTCGACATTCGGGTTCGTCGCAAGAATGATTTCCTCGATCCCCCCTTCGCCGACGCGCGTCAGCAGGCCCTTGATCTTCAGCTCGTCGGGGCCCACGCCCTGCAGCGGTGACAGCGCGCCCATGAGCACGTGATACACGCCCTTGAAGTCGCGGGTTCTCTCGATCGCGGTGACATTCTGCGGCTCCTCGACGACGCAGATCAGATGGTGGTTGCGCGTGTCCGAGCTGCAATACATGCACGGATCGACGTCCGTCGTGTTGCTGCACACCGAGCAATACGTCACGCGATCCTTGACCTCGCGAATCGCGTCGATCAGCCGATCGGCCTCCACGCGCGGCGTTCGAAGGATATGAAACGCGAGCCGCTGCGCGCTTTTCGCGCCGATGCCCGGGAGCCGCTTGAGCTGATCGACGAGACGCGTTAAGGGTTCCGGGTACGGCAATTAAGACATCCCGGGGATCTTCATGCCGCCCATCATCCCCCCCATCTGCCTGCTCAGCTCCTCGTCAGCCTTGCGGTGAGCGTCGTTGATGGCCGCCAGAATCAGATCCTGGAGCATCTCCACGTCATCCTTGGAGACGACCTCGGGATCGATCTTGAGGCTCTGAATCTGCTTGCTCCCGTTGACGACGACCGTCACCATGCCGCCGCCGGCCGTTGCCTCGACGCGCATGTCGGCCATCTGCTTCTGCAGGCGCTCCTGCATCTGCTGGGCCTGCTTCATCATCTGATTGATGTTCATTCGATTTCCTCGACGTTCTCGATCTCGGCGGGAAACACGTCCAGCATCGCCTGCACCGCGCTGTCGGCCATGGCCGTGGTCCTCAGATCGGCCGGCTTCGATTGCCCGGCTGCGACAGGGCCCGCGACCGCCACCGCCTCGGCGCCCGCCGGCGCGACGGCGTGGTCCGCTTGCGCGGCGCCGACCTGCATCTTCCGTCCGGCGACCGCCGACGCCATCTGCTCGAGCCACTGTCGATTCTGATCGAGCTGCTCGCGCAGCATCCGGTGCGCCGGCAGAAACGAGAACGTGACGCGCTCGGGACCGAATTCGATTTTCTGCGCTTGAGCCACGACGGTATTGTAGAAGGCCGCTTTCGACTTGCGGATCTCCATGAGGAACGCGTCTCGTCCACCCTCGCTCGCAGCGACAGTCGGTACAACGGGCTTCGGAACAGGGCTTGCTCGCCGCTCGACGGGAGGCACGACAGGCGCCGCCCGCGGTGTCATCGCCGGGTGCTGCTTTACAGACCCGCCTGCGCCACCGCTGATCCCCGCCAGCAGCTCCGTCAACGGCACGAGCTTGCGCAGATGGATCCAGCGCAGCAGCGCCATCTCGAGGTGATATCGCGGCTGCGCGGCATTGCGGATCTCGAACTCCGCCTTCGACAGCACGTCGAAAGACCTGAGCAGATCCTCGCGCGAGAAGCGCTGCGCCAGCGCCTTCATGCGATCGCGCTCGCTTTCGGCGGCGATCTCCGGATCCTCGATGCGCGAGGAATCGACCGAGAGGACCAGCAGGTCGCGGACTACACGCGCGAGCTCGCGCACCACCGAGCGCAGGTCGTAGCCAAGCTCGACGGCGCGTCCGGACAGCTCGAACGCAGCGGCCGGCGTCTCGTCGGCCACGGCCGTCACGATGTCGAGCAACAGGTCGCGGCCGACCAGCCCCAGTACCGTTGCGACATCTTCCGACGAAATCTTCTGTCCGGCGAAGGCCATGACCTGATCGAGCGCGCTCTGCGCGTCGCGCATGCTGCCTTCGGCGGCCCGCGCAATCAGCAGCAGCGCCGCCTCCTCGACCGTGATTGCTTCAGCGATGGCGATTTTCCGCAGCTGATCGGCGATCTGTCTGCTCGAGATCGTCTTGAACTCGAAGACCTGCGAGCGCGACAGCACCGTCTCGGGAATCTTCGACAGCTCGGTTGTTGCCATCATGAACACGACGTGCGGCGGCGGCTCCTCGATCGACTTCAGCAGCGCGTTGAAGGAGTGGTTCGAGAGCTGGTGGACCTCGTCGATGATGAAGATCTTGTAGCGGTCCCGCACGGGCATGATCGAGAGGCCGTCGATGATCACCTCGCGGACGTTGTCAATTCCCGTGTGCGTCGCGGCGTCGATTTCGAGCACGTCCATGTCGCGCCCTTCCGCAATCTCGCGGCACGCGTCGCATGTTCCGCAGGGAAGGGCCGTCGGCCCCTTCTCGCAGCTCAGCGCCCGCGCCAGAATCCGCGCCGTCGTCGTCTTCCCGACGCCGCGCGGTCCCGCGAACACGAACGACTGGGCGATTCTTCCACTCTTGATCGCGTTGGCGAGCGTACGTGTGACAGCCGGCTGCCCGACGACATCATCGAATTGCTGCGGACGCCACTTGCGGGCGAGAACTTGGAAGGACATCGGCGGGTTGTTCGGATTCCTTAGAGGCCCGGAGGGCCTGCGGCACAGCTCAGGGACTACTTAGCGCTGCTGCCTTCCGGCCCTGACGCGGTTCATAGACTGAGATTGCACAGGTTCCGGGCCACTAAGGAACCCGAACGATCAGTCTATTCCGGGCGCTCACCGGCGATCAAGCGCCAACCGGGCGCAAGTTGGGCCGCGCGACGGCACGACAGCACGAGGCTGTCCTCGCGCGCGATGCCCTGTCCGGCAATATCGAACGCGGTGCCGTGATCGACCGAGACCCTGACGACCGGCAAGCCCACGGTGATGTTCACGCCGTTATCGCCGTAGACGGATTTGAACGGCGCGTGCCCCTGGTCGTGGTAGCAGACGACGACAATCCGCCACTTGCCGCGGACCGCGGCCGGTATGAGGGCGTCGGCAGGCAACGGCCCGACGACGTTCAGGCCGCGCGCCTTCGCGCGCGTGACGGCGGGCTCGAGCACGTCCAGCTCTTCGCGTCCGAAGAGGCCGCCCTCTCCGGCATGGGGATTCAGGCCCGCGAGCCCGATGGGCTCGTCCGGCCATCCCAGGGCCTTCGCGAAGGCTCCGGCGAGGTCCAGAATCTCGTCCGTCCGCTGCGCCGTGATGTGCTCCACCGCGGTCTTCAGCGACACGTGCGTCGTCAGATGAAAGAAGTAGAGCTCGCCCGCGGAAAGCACGAGCGAGAACGCTTTCACGCCGAACTCGTGCGCGAGCAGCTCCGTGTGCCCGGGCCAGTCATGCCCCCCGGCGTGCATCGCCGCTTTGTTCAAAGGCGCCGTCACAATGGCGTCCACCTTGCCGGCTTTCGCCAGCGCGCAGGCTTCGACGACGAAGCGATACGAGGCGTCGCCGGCGGCGCCGCTGATCTTGCCGTGAAGCACAGACGACAGCGACCCACCCGTCTGGACGATCTCGATCAGCTGCGGATCGTTCAGCGCTCGCCTTGGATCGTCAATCTCGCGCACGGCGGACGGATCGCGTCCGATCAGCCTCACAGCGCGACGCATCGCGTCGGTGTCTCCAATCACCACCGGAATGCACTCGTCGCGTAACCCGGGATGCAGCAGGAGCGTCTTTGCCGTAATCTCCGGCCCAATCCCCGCGACATCGCCCAACGTGACCGCAAGCCTCGGCTTGTTCAATTCCTGCACCTTCTATGATGAGGATACGCGGATTCCGAGCGATTGACTTGCGTACGATAGGTCAGTATTGTCTGCCTCACCGGGGGGCAAGAGATGGCTCACGTTTCGATGACGGTCAATGGCAAGGTGCGTAAGGGCGATGTGGAGCCGCGCCTGCTGCTCGTCCACTTCCTGCGCGAGCAGCTTCTTCTCACGGGCGCGCACGTCGGCTGCGACACGAGCCAGTGCGGCGCCTGCACCGTGCTCGTCGACGGCCGCAGCGCCAAGTCGTGCACCATCTTCGCCGTCCAGGCTGACGGCTCCGAGATCACGACGATCGAGGGCCTCGCCAGGGACGGCCAGCTGCACCCGGTGCAGGAAGGCTTCTGGGCCGAGCACGGCCTCCAGTGCGGCTTCTGCACGCCGGGCATGATCATGTCCGCGGTCAACCTCCTGCACGACACGCCACAGCCGACCGAGCAGCAGATCCGCGAAGGGATCTCGGGGAATTTCTGCCGCTGCACCGGCTACCAGCACATCGTTAACGCCATCCAGCACGCCGCGGCGGCGAGGAAGTAGCGCAGTGGCCCTGACTCCAGTCCTACCCAAGCTCGTGGGCGAGCGCGTGAAGCGCCGCGAAGATCCGCGCCTGATCCAGGGGCGCGCCACCTATGTTGACGACGTCAAGATCGTGGGCATGCAGCACCTGGCCTTCAAGCGCAGCGACGTCGCGCACGGCCGCATCCGCTCGATCGACACCCGCGCCGCGGAGGCGATGGACGGAGTCGAGGCGATCTTCACCGGCGCGCAGATCGCCGAGCTCCTGGCACCGATGCCGATCGCCACGCCGTTCCCG
This sequence comes from Acidobacteriota bacterium, assembly GCA_031395755.1. Lineage (GTDB taxonomy): Bacteria > Acidobacteriota > Vicinamibacteria > Vicinamibacterales > JAMQPK01 > JAMQPK01. Next base: position 6,514 of record JANNJO010000112.1, on the reverse strand, counting down.
TCGCCGCCGCACCGCGCCGTCGCGGTGGACGTCGTCCGCTACGCGGGTGAGCCGCTGGCAGTGGTCGTTGCCAGCAACCGCTACACCGCGCGCGACGCCGCGGATGCCATCGTGGTCGACATCGATCCGCTGCCGGCCGTCATGGATCCCGAGCTCGCGATGACGGGTCAGCCGACCGTCCTCCACTCCGACTTCCCGAACAACCTCGCCGTCGCGCTTGTGCCAAGCGGTACCGGCGTCAGCGCCGACGGCAAGGTGGACGACTCGGCCGTCGACAGGGCGTTTGCCGCAGCCGAAGTCGTCATCTCGCAGCGCATGATGAACCAGCGCCTCGTGCCCAATGCGATGGAACCGCGCGGGGTCGTCGCCCATTACGAGCCCGGCAAGGAATCGATGACGATCTGGTCATCGACGCAGAACCCTCACATCCTGCGCACGATGATCGCGGCGATGACCGGCCTGGGCCAGGACCAGGTCCGCGCGATCGCGCCGGAAGTGGGCGGCGGATTCGGCGCGAAGATCAACATCTACGCCGAGGAGTACGTCTCGGCCGTCATCTCGAAGCGGCTCGGCATCCCGGTCAAGTGGATCGAGGACCGGTCGGAAGCATTCGTCGCGACCACCCACGGGCGCGACATCATCGGCTACGTCGATCTCGCGGCGAAGCGCGATGGCACGGTGCTGGGTTTGAAGCTCCGGCTCATCGCCGACATCGGCGCGTACAACATGCTGCTGACAGCCGCCATTCCGACGCTCACGATGATGATGGCCAACGCCACGTACGACATCCCAGCCATCCGCACGACGCTGACAGAGGTCTTCACGAACAAGACCCCGACCGACGCCTACCGCGGTGCCGGCCGTCCCGAGGCAACCTACTTCGTTGAGCGCGCCATGGATATGCTGGCGCGCGAGCTGAAGATGGAGCCGGCCGAGGTACGCCGGAAGAACTTCATCGCGCCGCACAAGTTTCCGTACGCGACGCAGATGGGCGCGGTCTACGACTCCGGGGAGTACGAGAAGGCGCTCGACCACGCGCTGCAGTCGTCGAACTGGAAGGGGCTCGTGGCGGAGCGCGACGCTGCCAGGAAGGAGGGGCGGCTCGTCGGCCTTGGGCTCGCGATGTACGTCGAAGTGTGCGGCCTCGGCCCCTCGTCGTCGCTGCCGACCGGCGGATGGGAGCACGGGCAGGTCACCGTCGAGCGCGACGGCCGGATCAGCGCGACGACCGGCGCCTCCCCACACGGGCAGGGGAACGAGACGACGTTCGCGCAGATGCTCGCCGACCAGTTCGGCGTGCCGATCGAGCACATCACGATCCTGCACGGCGACACCGGCGTCGTGAAGCAGGGGATCGGCACCTTTGGCAGCCGCTCGCAGGCGGTGGCCGGCACCGCCCTGCACCTCGCCGGCGGCAAGGTCAAGACGAAGATGGCGAAGTTCGCCGCGGCGCTCCTCGAAGCGCACGAGGACGACCTCGTCTTCGAGAACGGCACGATCGGCGTGAAAGGATCGCCGGCCTCCGCCAAATCGTTTGCCGATGTGGCCGGGTACGCTTATGTGCCGGTGCCGCTGCCCGCGGGGCTCGAGCCCGGGCTCAGCGATGAGGCGTTCTTCGAGCCGGCGAACAACACCTATCCGTTCGGCTGCCACATCTCGATGCTGGAGATCGATCGAGAGACGGGCGAACCGAAGCTGCTGAAGCTGATCGCGGTAGACGACGCCGGGAATCTGATCAATCCCCTCATCGTCGAAGGCCAGATTCACGGCGGGCTGGCGCAGGGAATCGGCCAGGCGATGATCGAGGAGGCCGTGTACAGCGAAGATGGACAGCTTCTGACCGGGTCGTTCATGGACTACGCACTGCCGCGGGCCACCGACTTCCCGCGCTTCGAGTTGCACGCCACAGTGACCCCGACCCCGGTGAACCCGCTCGGCGCCAAAGGCGTCGGTGAAGCCGGCACGCTCGGCTCAACGCCGTCGATTGTCAACGCAGCCGTCGATGCACTTTCGGAGTTCGGCGTGACGCACATCGATATGATGCTGAGGCCCGAGAAGCTGTGGCGGATCATCCACGGAGGCAAGGCATGATCCCGACCTCATTCGAATACGCCCGCGCCACATCGCTGGATGATGCGCTGGCGAAGCTCAAGGCTGCGAACGGAAGCGGCAAGTTCATCGCCGGCGGTCACAGCCTCGTGCCGCTCATGAAGCTGCGCCTCAGCGAGCCGCAGGTGCTGATCGACATCAGCCGCATCCCCGACCTCGCGGGCATCAGCGAGCGCGACGGGAAGATCGTGATCGGCGCCGGGACCGTGCACCACGACGTGGCGACGTCTTCACTGATCCAGAAACTCTGCCCGGTGATCGCGGACGCCGCTGCAGCGATCGGCGATCTGCAGGTGCGCAACCGCGGTACGATCGGAGGCAGCGTGGCGCACGCCGATCCGTCAGCCGACATGCCGGCCGTGCTGCTCGCGCTCAACGCAGAGATTCATCTCAAGGGCCCGAACGGCTGGCGCGCAGTCAAGGCGCCGGATTTCTTTCGGGACCTGTTCACCGTGGACATGGCGAACGACGAGATCATCGCGAGCATCCAGTTCGCGCCGATGCGCGCCGCTGCGTACGCGAAGCTCTACCAGCGTGCATCGCACTATGCGATCGTCGGCGTCGCCGCTGCGCTCGACGTGAGTGGCGGCGTGATCAAGTCGGCAGGCATCGGGCTGACCGGGGCCGCGTCGCACGCCCGTCGCCTGACCAACGTGGAGCAGGCGCTTGCGGGTCAGCCGCTCTCGCAGAAGACCATCGCGGCCGCCGCCCAGCTGGCGGGGGTGGATCTCGCGGAGGTCAACTCGGACATCCACGCAGGAGCGGACTACCGCCGAGCGATGATTCCGGTATTCACACGGCGCGCGCTCGAAAGCGCGATGGCGAGGGCGTAGCGAATCACGCGAGCTTCCCCTGTAGACAGGCAAAGAAGCGATCCAGCATCATCTTCGAGACGCCTCCGATCAGGCGCTGCCCCAGGCGCGCAATGGAGCCTCCCGTCTGCACAGTGGCCGTCACGTCGACGACGGTCGAATCGCCCTGCGCGCGCAGCGTGATCGCCGAACTGCCCTTCACGAATCCCGGCCTCCCCTGCCCTTCGGTTGTCAGGCGGTATGACGTCGGCGGCACCAGGTCCGACAGCACGACGGTCCCCTCGTAGGTGCCGGTAATCGCGGCGAGCGCGACCGTGAGCCGGGCACGATACCTGTTGTCGCCATCCGGCTCGAAGCGATCGCAGCCCGGAATGCACGACGAGATCACGGCCGGATCCATCAGCAGGGCCCAGACGCGGTCGGGCGGCGCGTTGAACGTGTACGTGCCGGAGATGTCCATGATTGGGCGCCCTCTAGAGTGTTCAAGTGTATCGCCAGGTCCGCGAGATTGGTTAAGGTTCGAGCTGGCAGGAAGTCGTCGACGAACGGCAGCGCGGCTCGCAGTCCGCGCGTCAATGGCGTGTAGCCCTCGGTGCCGATCAGCGGATTGAGCCAGATCAGGCGATGGCAGCCCCGCTGCAGACGCCTGATCTGTTCGCGCAGCACCATCGGATCACCGCAGTCCCAACCGTCGGAGATGAGCAGCACGACGGGACCGCCATGAAGGGCACGACGGGTCCACCGTTGATGGAATTGGCGCAGCGCCTCGCCGATGCGCGTGCCACCGGACCAGTCGGGCACCGAACGCGACACGGTGGCGACCGCCTCGTCCAGCCCGCGCGTGCAGAGCGCTTTCGTCACGCGCGTAAGCTGCGTGGAGAAAACGAACGCCTCGACACGCCGATGCCGCAGTGCCATCGAGTGGGCGAAGTGCAGCAGCACGCGCGAGTAGCGCTCCATCGAGCCGCTGATGTCGCACAGCAGGACGACAGGCCGCGGCCGCATACGGCGGCGGCGCGTGGGGAGCCTGATGACTTCGCCGCCGGTGCGCACGCTCTGCGCGAGAGCACGCCTGAGGTCCACACGCGGTCCGCTTCCCTTCACCCAGCGGCGCGTGCGGCGCTCTCCCGGTGTCCACTCGAGTCGATCCAGCGCGTCGCGGGCGAGCGCGATCTCCTCCGGCGTGAACTCCGCGAAGTCCTTGTGTGCAAGCGTCCGGGCATCGCTCCACGCCAGCAGGACGCCCGAAGGCGCCTCCGCCTGCACATCATCTGGAGCCACCCCGGACGTGTCCGACGATCTGGGCTGGCCCGGCCGTTGTCCCTCCGTGCGTGACTCGCCGCTCGACGGCCGATCCGCCCGCGCCAGTTGATCGCTGTGCACGCGCCAGAACGCGTCGAACGCCCGGTCGAAAGTCGCCAGGTCGTCGTGGCGATGGACAAGGAGCGCCCGGCACGTGTGATACACATCCTCGCGCGCGCCGATGTTCACGTGCTGCAGCGCCTCGACAATGTCGAGCAGGCGGCCGAGGTGCACCTCGAAGCCAAGCGCACGCAGCAGGCGGCCGAACACGAGCAGGTTGCCGAGCAGCCCGGACATCGTGAGCGTCAGGTCCTTGCGTTGGCGCGGGCGACGAGGCCGGCCAGCGCTTCTCCGCTCACGGCTTCGATGTCTTCTCTGGACTTGAGCGCCACGCCGAGCGTCGCCGCGACCACGTCCGCGTCAAGGGTATCCCTGTCGAGGGCCGCGAGCGCCGCCACCCAGTCGAGCGTCTCGGACACCCCTGGCACCTTGTACAGCTCCATCGTGCGGAGCTCCTGCACGAGGGCCGTCACCTGCGTCGCGAGCCGGGCGGAGGCCCGCGGCGCCCGCTCCCTGACGATCGCCAGTTCCTTCTCGAATGCGGGGTACTCGATCCATTGGTAGAGGCATCGCCGCTTGAGGGCGTCGTGCACTTCGCGCGTCCGGTTCGACGTGAGGATGACCAGCGGCGGCTCGACGGCGCGGACGGTCCCGAGCTCGGGAATCGTGATCTGGAATTCCGCGAGCAACTCGAGGAGGTACCCCTCGAACTCCTCGTCGGCCCGGTCGATCTCGTCGATCAGCAGGACGGCGGGACGCGTGCGCGCGGGGTCGATCGCCTGCAGCAGCGGTCGCTTGATGAGGAACGCATCGCTATACAGCTCCCGCCGTGCGGTGCCCTGGTCGAGCGTTCCTGCCGCTTCGCGGATACGCAGCTCGAGGATCTGCCGCGCATAATCCCATTCGTACACGGCGTGCGTAATGTCGAGGCCTTCATAGCACTGCAGCCGGATCAGCTCGGTCTCCAGCGCCGCCGCCATCGCGCCTGCCAGCGCCGTCTTCCCGACGCCGGCCTCGCCTTCGAGGAACAACGGACGGTGGAGCCGGAGCGCGAGGAACATCGAGACCGCAAGGCCGTAGTCGGCGATGTAATGCTGCGCGGCGAGGCGCTGCTGCAGATCCGCGATGGAGCTGGGAACGACTGTGCTCAATTTCTCAACCTTTCGACGACCCGGACGAGCGCATCCTCTTCGCCAAACCCTCCGGCCTTCGTGAAAATCGGCATGCCGTCGGCCCGCCCGTCCACGATAATCCCAAATGGAATTCCTTCCAGGAGCGCATCGATGATCCGGATCGCCGACGCGCCAAGCAGACGGAGCGCGGCGCGCGCGCCATCTCCGCCGATCAAACCGAGCACGTCCCACTGCTCTCGCTCGACACGATCGACAAAGGCTGCGGCGACGCGCTCGGCCGCGGACAAGTTGCCCACGCGTTCGGGCGGAGCCAGCAGAACGGCTACTCCCGGGAATGCTTCAGCGAGCCTGGCGACCTGCGCGAGTGAAACAGGATTGAGCGACGTCACCTGGATGAGGATACGCGGGTTCTGGAAACGGTCGATGATGCTGGGACGCACGAGAGCACCTGCGGCGATGGCTTCTGCGAGCCCTGCAGAGCCGACCGGGATGACCGATGGGCCCGCTGCGGCTATTGCGGCCGCAATCGCCCCAAGATCATCGTCGGACGTCGCATCGACCGTCACGATCGGAGCCGAATTCCCTGCCAGTTCTCCAGCTCGCACGTGCTGGGAGCCAGGAATGAGCGCAGCCAGATCGCCGGTGGTCACCGGCGTCACCGGATCTCGGCCGATGGCAGACTGCTCGACGGGCCGACCATCAACCAGAAGCTGATTTCCGACAACGGTTCTGCCCATCCGCGGATATGCGGGGCACACCACCGCAGTCGCGTCAGGAAACTTCCTTCGCCAGACCGACAACGCTCCCGCGATCTGGCCCGGCACAGACCCGCGCATCGTCGAATCGATTTTCAGGTAGATGCGATCGATGCCCGCCTCGACAAGTTGCGCAACGGCGTCGGCGGTGAGCTTCTCAGCGGTGGCGTTGTCGAGCGCCCGGCAATCTGTCGTGACGGCACACACCGACCCGCCTTCGCCAAGGCTACGGCGGGCGACGTCGCTGGTGGGGTCCGGCTTCAGCCGGACCGTGGCTCTCGTAGGGCTCGGCTTCAGCCGAGCTCCTTCCAGCACCAACATCGCCTCCCACCCGCGCCTCGCG
>JANNJO010000086.1:0-7464 GCA_031395755.1 Acidobacteriota bacterium | reverse complement strand
GCACGATGCCGCTCAGCTGAGCGAGATAGATATTCCCGGCGGCGTCGACGGCCGCACCGTGCGATCCGGTCGCCTCGGGCAATCTTCCGATCACGCTGCCGTTCAAGTCCCGCACAACCGCGCCCGTCACGATCCGGCCGTCCTTCGTGAGCGCCAGCGCCGACACTCCTCCGGTGTTTTTCCACTCCGTTACGAACTTGCCATTCGGGTCAAACACCTGAACCCGTTGGTTGTCTCGATCGGTGACGTACACACGGCTCTGAGCATCGACCACCACGTTGTGAGGCAGCCCAAACTGGCCGGGTCCGGTTCCTCGCGTGCCCCATTGAAGGAGGTATTTTCCGTCTCGTGAGAACTTCATGACCCTGGCGCTCCCGTAACCATCGGTCACGTAAAGATCACCATTCGGCGCGAACGCGACGTCGGTAGGCAGGTTAAAGGTGGACGTGCTGGTCCCAGAGGTGCCTCTGGTTCCGAGCCTCATGATCTCCTTACCATCCTGGTTCATTTTGTACACGACGTGCCCAGTCGCATCGACCACCCAGATGTTTCCCTGCGGATCTACTCGCACTGAATGCGCGCCGCACGAAGAGCATCCCGGTGCTCCGTACACGGCTGAATAGTGCGACCGGTCTGGCGCCCAGTTCGTTTGAGGAATGGCCGCGACCTTCCCCTCGCTGATCATCCCATCGCCCCAGGAGCGGATGAACTTGCCGTTGCTGTCGAATTCCAGAATCGGGTGAGCGCCACGATGAAGGACGAGCACGTTCCCTGTCGCCGTCACTGCGACGCTCGAGGCCTGAATGAGATTCCACGCGGCTGAAAACCCCGCGGCGCTCGTTGCCGGACTTGGAAACTCCACGAGTTTGTACGCGAGAGCAGGGGTGTCAGGCGCACCGGAGGCGGAACCACGCTGGCCGCCACTGGTCCCCTCGCAAAGAGCGACCACGACCAAGCCAAACACGAGCAAGCCGAAGTGGGCCAATCGCATCTTCGCCTCCTTGTTGAGTGATTGCGTTCGAGTCTCCGCCAGGCGCTGCTTCACCTAGGCGTCATGCTCATGGTGGAGTGTCGGGCCGAGCCGACAAGGAGCAGGATTTTCATAGCCGGAATCTAGCATGCTCGAAGGCCAGCGTCCATCTCTGCGGTTTCTACGGGAGCCACAACGGCGTTGAACGCGGGTGAGCCACTGGTGTAGAGTGACCCTCGAAATTGCCCAAGCGTCTGACCGATGTCGTGCGGAGGTCTTCATGAAGCGAGGCGTGGTTGCTTGTGGCTTTGCCGCGGTGACGCTCTGCGTGATCGCGGCAGGAGCGCAACAGATGCCGGAGACCCAGGTCCCGGTCCAAGGCGCACAGCCGAATTCCGTGCTGAAACCTGTCCCGGCGGCCGGCGCGAACTGGCGCCATGCGCTTGCCGGACCGAAGGCGCCGGACATCCCGATGGCCTCGGCGCCAGACTTTCTCAAGCTTCCCACCGGCATGTACCTCGGTGAGACGATGGGGATCGCGCGCAATTCTCGAGGCCAGATCTACGTGTTCACACGGATGGGAACCGGCTCCCGGCTGTTGCAGTTCGACCAGACCGGTACGTTCATGAGGGAGATTGGCCGCAACTCCTACGCGTTCGCCATGGCACACGGTGTGTACGTCGATGCGCAGGATTACGTCTGGACGACCGACGAAGGTACGAATACCGTGATTAAGTGGAATCCGACCTCCGCACGCCCGGAAATGATCCTGGGCCGGCGGCACGACGTGGCGGATTGGCTCATCCCGACGCTCGCGCCCATTCCGCCTCCGCACCCCTATGCCTTCAACCGCCCGAGCGACGTCGTGACCGATGCGCAAGGGAACATCTTCGTAGCCGACGGCTATAACAACAGCCGCGCCATCAAGTACGACAAGAACGGGCGATTCGTCGCCTCGACGGTCGGAACCCGGGGGCGGCTGCCGAATCAAATGCACCTGGTGCACTCGATCACGGCCGACCACCAAGGGAACGTGTACGTCGCCGATCGCAACAACGGGCGCATTCAGGTATTCAGCAACGATCTGACGCTGCGCGCGATCTACGACCACGTGGGGTCCCCCTGGTCGGTGTGCATCACGCCGGGACCGCATCAGTACCTCTACAGCTCGAACTCCAATCCCGATCAGAACGTCGCCGACGTAGCGGGCGTGACCGGGCAGATCTTCAAAATGGAGCTGGATGGCACCGTGATCGGCAAGTTCGGCAAGGCGGGCAAGGCGCTCGGCGAGTTCTCAACCGTGCACGACATCGACTGTCGTGTCGAGAACGAGGTTCTGGTCGGCGAGATCACCGCGTGGCGGGCCCAGAAGCTGACCCTGCGCCCGGCAGGGATGACACGGAGAAATCCATGAGGCGACTGACCGCTGCGCTCACAGCGACGACCATGCTGGCGGCCGGAATCACCCTGGCAGCTCAGCTCAGGATCCCGGAAATTCCATACGATTCCACTCCAGAGGTGCTGAAGGGTCTCCCCGACGATATTTATGTCGGTGAAGTGGCGGGCGTGGCGACGAACTCTCGAGGCCACTTGCTCGTGTTTACCCGCACCGGCTCGCCGCAGCTTACCCTCGGCACCGAACGCCACATGATTCGCGGCAACGGCGGCGCCCGCCTGTTCGAGTTCGACCCTGGCGGCAAGTACCTGCGAGAGATCGGTCAGGGGATCTACGGGTTTGCCTACGCGCATGCCGTGCGTGTCGATCCGCAGGACAATATTTGGGCGGTCGATGAGGCTTCGGATGCGGTCATGAGGTTCAATCCGCAGGGACAGATCACGCTGATCCTGGGTCGCACGCCTGAGTTCCGGCCGATACCGGGGATGGAGCCGGCGGGCCCGCCGCCCGCGCCGGCCGAGCCTGTGGGCGCCGGGGTTATGGGCGACCAGTTCGAGCGGCCGACCGACGTTTCATGGGACAAAGAGGGAAACATCTTCGTGGCCGACGGCCACGGCAACTCGCGCGTCGCGAAGTTCGATCGAAACGGGCGCTTCGTCAAGTCCTGGGGCTCGTTCGGCACCGCGCCGGGGCAGTTCAATACGGTGCACTCGATTGCGACCGATGCCCAGGGGAACGTCTACGTCGCGGATCGGGGCAATCGCCGCATCCAGGCTTTTGATAACAACGGGACCTTCAAGACCCAGTTCCTCAACGTTGGCGCGCCTTCGGCGATCTGCATCACGCCTGGGCCGCATCAATACCTGTACAGTTCAAACTCGAACGGTACTCGTGAGTTTGACAGCAACGGCGAAATCTACAAGATGGAGCTCGACGGCCGCGTCGTCGGCAAGTTCGGGCGGGCGGGGCGCCTGATGAAGGAGCTCAGTTCGGTGCACGCCATCGATTGCCGCAACGAGAATGAGCTGTACGTCGGCGAGATTACGAGTTGGCGCGTACAGAAGCTCACGCTGCGGCCAAATCAGGCGCCCCAATCCCCTGCGGTTCAACGGTAATCCGGCATCTTTCCAAGCGAGGTTTCGATGCTGAGTCGTCGCGAATTTATCGGCGCGGGTCTCGGCACCAGCCTCGGTGTCGCTTTGGGGGCTCATCTACACGCACTGCCTGCGGATAAGTTCCGATGGGCCATGAGCAGCCACATGTTCACGCCGCTGAAGCCGCATCCGGAGATGGGCATCAAGATGGCAGCGAAGTTTGGCTTCCACGGCATCGAGCCGTGGGGAAACGAGCTGCAGAAGTACCTGACCCAGCCGCCGGAGGTCTTCAGGAAAGTGCTCGACGAGTCGGGAGTCAGCATCTCCTCGGTTGCGAGCGGTGGAGAGTATTTCGATGCGACGAAGCTGCAGGCGACGCTTGACAGCAACGGTGCCAACGCCAAGTTTGCGTCGTACTTCGGCGTCACGGCGCTCAAGGCCAACCTCGGCCGGCGCCCTGGGCCGGAGAACCTCAGCGTCACCAACGGCAGAATCCTCGCGAAAAATCTGAATGAGGTTGGTAAGCGCACCCTCGAGCATGGCGTTAAGTTCGCGTTCCACCCGCATGCGTGGACCATCGTCGAGCGCAAGGCCGAGGTCGACATGATTCTGGAGATGACCGATCCCAAGCTGGTGTTCGTCACGCTGGACACGTGTCATGCGTCTGTGGGCGGCATCGAGCCCGTGGCATTCGCGCGCGAGAACTATTCCCGTATGGCGCACTTTCATTTCAAGGACACGCTGCCCGTGTGGAGCGCGGGTAAGGGCTGGAAGGGCCCGGCGCCGAGCAAGGAAGAAGAGGCTGCGATGGCGGCGAAACTCGGATTGCCAAAGACCCCCGACGCGATCTATCAGCGCCTCGGCACCGGTGGCGTGGACTTCCCTGGACTAATGCGGGTTCTGCGCGAACGAAACTATGGCGGTTGGATCAGTCTCGACTTCAACTACGTGGATATGACGCCGGGCGTGACCATTGAGCAGGACATGGCCGCGCACAGGAAGTATCTGGTCGAGACGTTGCATGCGAGTTTAAAGACATAGCGCATCGCATCCGTCGGATCGGAGACCAGGTCACCGAGAAGGCCTGCCGGGTGGATTGGAACACCGGCAAGATCCTCCAGGAAGTTCAGTGCGAATCTCACAACATGAGCGGCCTCGCGGTTGGAGGCGGGTTCATTTGGGCAGGCTCCAATGGCAGTGTCAATGGTCGCAGGCCTCCGCGTCCGACCGACCGGGAATACGGCGAGTTTTCGCAGCTCGACATGAAGACGGGCAAGATCGTGAAGGTGTATCGTCCGGCGTGGGGCGGAGGCACACACGGGCTGACGTACAACCCGGCAACCTGCGAATCCTGCGGATGTTCCGTACTCCTGGACAACGTGCACACGGTCTCGACGTGGATCGGAATTTTCTGTGGATGTTGTTTTCGACCGATCGTGAGGTCCACAAGTACGACCTCAACGGCGGTCGATTGCTGGAGATTATCAGAATATCGGAGTCAGAGCCCGATGCGCATGGGCTGGCTCTCAAAGATGGCTACCTTTACTATTGCGACTCCGGGCTCACCGAACCGGGCCCTGGCTCTGCGCCTGGTCAGGTCTGCAGATTTAGAGTGGACATAAGTCGGGCCACTAACTGAGATCCCGCTCGAGGACGTGGCGCGGCCTCCGAAAAGGTCGCGCCCAGGCGTTGACTTGACCGAAGAAACAGCCCTAAAATCCGCGGATTATGGCTTTCCGTCGCGCCTTCCGTGTCGGTGCCGCATGGCTTGTCGTCGCCGCGGTGGGAGTAGTCCCTGGCTACGCTCAGGACAACCCTCTGGAGGAGATGAAGCTCAAGAAGCCTGAGCTCGCACAATATCAGGCTCTGAACACATTGGTGGATGCGGTCATGGCGGGTAAGGAACCCGCCCCTGCCGACGCCAAACTGAAAGTCCAGCACCGTTTCGTCAAGTCGACTACCAACATGTTCGTGCCCTATGTCGTGGAAATCAGCTCGGGCACGTTCGGCTCGTTCCCCGTTGCCGTCTACGTGCGCGCCGTCCAGAAACCGAGCGCTGCCCCCGCGGCAAAGACCGCCGACCACGCATTTACCGACGTGTATTTCCTTGCCGACGCGAAGGCGCTGCGATCGACCGGAACAGACAGCGCCGAGTTCAGCCGCGGCCTCCAGCTTCCGCCTGGCGAATTCGATCTGTACATCGCCATGATGGAAACGCCTCCAAGGAACAGCCGCACCGCAGCCAAGCGAGTCGTGCACACCCAGCCGGTGACGGTGCCCGACTTTTCGATGGGGCTGACCACGAGCAGCATCATACTGGCGAAAGGTCTCGAAAACGCTCCGCCGCAGCTCACGGCTCAGCAGCAGCTCGAAGAACCGTTCACGTTTGGGGGCTACAGAATTACGCCGGCGTTCACGTCGACGTTCGCGAAGTCCGCCGAGCTTCTGTTTGTCTTCTTCATCTATAACCAGGGAGTTGGCGCCACGGGTAAGCCGGATGTGGACGTGAGCTATCTGTTCTTTCGGGCGAACGAGGCGAAGCCGTTCAGCAAAGCGGCTACCACGACGTTCAACGCGACAACGCTGCCGCCGGAGTTCAGCGCAAGCGCCGGACACCAGCTGGTCGTCGGCCAGGGTATCCCGCTCGCCAGCTTCGCGCCCGGGGACTATAAGCTTGAAATCAGCATTGCTGACAAGACGAATAGTCAGACCATCACACGAGACGTGCCGTTCACGGTTGCTCCATAACGAAGGATCGCGCCGAGCCGCACATTTACTCGCCAGGCGCTTTGGGATTCCGCACCGTTCGATACACGTACAGCACGGGAGCGCCGTGCGGATCGGGATCGATGAAGGTATCGCCGATGCTTCGGCGCGGCAGACCCGCCAACTTCTTACTTCTTACTTCTTACTTTTTACTTCTTACTTTCTACTTCTTACTTTCTTAGTATCGGTAATGGTCCGGCTTGTACGGCCCGTCCACCGGCACGCCGATGTAGTCAGCCTGATCCTTCGACAGCGTCGTGAGCTTCACGCCGAGATGATCGAGGTGCAGTCGCGCGACCTGCTCGTCGAGGTGCTTCGGCAGCATGTAGACCTTCTTCTCGTACTTGCCGGTGTTGGCGTGCAGCTCGAGCTGCGCGATCACCTGGTTGGTGAATGACGCCGACATCACGAAGCTCGGATGGCCGGTGGCGCAGCCGAGGTTCAGCAGACGGCCTTCGGCGAGGATCATCACGCTGTGGCCGTCGGGGAAGCGGAACTCGTCGTATTGCGGCTTGATCTCGATCCGTTCGACGCCGGGGAACTTCTTGAGGCCCGCCATGTCGATCTCGTTGTCGAAGTGCCCGATGTTGCCGACGATCGCCTTGTCCTTCATCCGCGTCATATGGTCCACGGTGATGATGTTGTGGTTGCCGGTCGCGGTGATGAAGATGTCGGCCTTGTCGACGACGTCGTCGATCGTGGCCACCTGGTAGCCTTCCATCGCGGCCTGCAGCGCGCAGATGGGGTCTATTTCTGTAACGATGACGCGGGCACCCTGGCCGCGCAGCGCCTGCGCGCAGCCCTTGCCGACTTCGCCGTAACCGAACACGACCGCCACCTTGCCGCCGAGCATCACGTCGGTCGCTCGCGCGAGGCCGTCGGGCAGCGAGTGACGGCAGCCGTAGATGTTGTCGAACTTGCTCTTGGTCACCGAGTCGTTCACGTTGATGGCAGGGAAGAGCAGCGTGCCGGCTTCCATCATCTGATAGAGGCGGTGCACACCCGTCGTCGTTTCTTCGCTGACGCCGCGAATAGCCGATGCGAGCCGCGTCCAGCGCGACGGGTCTTTCACGATCGAGGTGTTGATGCAGTCGAGGATGACGCCCCACTCCTCGGGCTCCTTGTCGGCGTCGAACGCCGGAACCGTGCCGGCCTTCTCGTACTCGACACCCTTGTGCAGCAGCAGCGTCGCGTCGCCGCCGTCGCGCGATCCCGGGTGTCGACCTTCTGCTGCTCGA
>JANNJO010000036.1:0-13505 GCA_031395755.1 Acidobacteriota bacterium | reverse complement strand
GTGAACCGCACGCGCCTCAAGGAGTACGGACTTCAGATCGCGTCGCCGAATTCAGCGGGTATAAACGGCATCGCCGATGTGAACAAGGCCGGCCTCAGCTTGCAGGACCTCCGAAGCTTAAACAGCTCCCAGATCTTCATGACACAAATTCCCGGCTTGTACTACCGGCTGTTGAAGGATGACCTTTCGACGCGTGTGCTCGCCAATCCGCAGATCCGCACCCTCGTCGGCGTAGCGGCGCAGGCGAAATTTGGCGAGGAAGTGCCGATTCCGGTTACAACGTTTTCCCCGATCGCAACCGGCGGCATCGCACAGCAGCCAATTACCTCGTACAACTATCGAAACATCGGCGTCAGTATTGAGATTACGCCGCGCACGCACTTCGATAACGACGTCACGCTGGCGCTCGCGATTTCAGTCACGAGCCTTTCCGGGACGGGCTTCGGCGGCATTCCGACGTTCGCCAACCGCGAGGTTAAAAACCAAATTCGGCTCAAGGATGGCGAAACGAACATGCTTGCCGGGCTGATCCGCGACGACGAGCGTCAGATTCGTCGAGGTATACCTGGCCTGAGCGACCTGCCGGGCGTTGGGAGGCTGTTCGGCCACTCTACCGACGAACGGACACAAACCGACATCATCCTGATGCTGACGCCGCGCATCGTGCGTGTGCTCGACCTCAGCGAGGACGACCTGCGGGGATTCCGGATGGGACGGGATTCTGGAGCGCCGGCGCCGGGCAATACTGCCGCACCAGCCGGGGGCTTCGAGCTCCCTCTGCCAGACGAGCCGACGCCGGTCCGGGATGACCCACAGGTGCAACCGGGCGGCCCGCCAGATGCTGCCAGACCGTTGATGCCGCCTCCCTCGCAGCCTCAGCAGCCGCAGCAGCCACAGCCCGGGCCTGTGCCCGGCCGCGGCACGCCGCCACGCTAGTGTCCCGGGCGCTGCCCCCGATCATCGCGCGCGCAGCGGCCCGTCGCGACCGCACCGCAATTATCGAGGGGGGCACGCGTCACACCTACGGCGATCTCGATAACATCTCGGCAGGCATCGCGTCACATCTGATCGCCACCTATAGCCAGGTCCGCCTTCAGGCGGACCTGGCGGACCTGAACGAAGCGCGTGTCGCGTTTCTCGTCCCGCCAGGCTTCAACCACATCGCGCTTCAATGGGGCATCTGGCGTGCCGGCGGCATCGCCGTCCCGCTGCCCCTGTCCCATCCTGCCGCAGAGCTCGAATATCTCCTCCGCGATTCGGAGGCGTCGATCGTCATCTCCGATGCACAGAATGCCGGCGCCGTGGCGCCGATCGCAACGTCCGTCGACGCGCCGTTCCTGACGACCGCCGAGCTCGCGCACCTGTCGCACCTGTCGCACCTGTCGCACCCGTCGCACCCATCGCACCCCAGTCGCGCGATGATCGTCTACACCAGCGGCACGACGAACCGGCCAAAGGGGGTCGTGACGACGCACGCGAACATCACCGCGCAGGTTGAATCACTGGTCACCGCATGGGAGTGGACCTCGGCCGATCGCACCCTGCTGGTGCTTCCGCTCCATCACGTCCACGGCATCATCAACGTCGTGTGCTGCGCGCTCTGGAGCGGCGCCGTGCTCGAAACACATCCGAAGTTCGATGCCGAAGCAGCGTGGGAGCGCCTGGCGTCGGGCGACCTCACGGTTTTTACCGCGGTGCCCACGATCTACCACCGGTTGATCCAGTCGTGGGAAGCCGCTCCGCCGGAGGAGCAGCAACGGCGATCGCGCGGTTGTCGCTCGCTGCGACTCATGATGTGCGGTTCGGCCGCCCTTCCACGCACGCTGCTCGACAAGTGGAAGACGATCACCGGCCACCTGCTGCTCGAGCGATACGGGATGACGGAGGTCGGCATGGCCCTGGCGAATCCCCTCACGGGCGAGCGAAGGCCCGGATACGTCGGCCAGCCTCTGCCGGGCGTGTCGGTCCGCCTCGTCGACGGCGAGCTGCAGCTGAAGGGGGCGGGAGTCTTTTCCGAGTATTGGCAGCGCCCGGAGGCCACGCGGGCGTCGTTTACGGACGGGTGGTTCCACACCGGCGACATCGCCGCCTTCGAGGATGGGGCCTATCGCCTGCTCGGGCGTTCGAGCGTCGACATCATCAAAAGCGGCGGCGACAAGATTTCTGCGCTGGAGATCGAGGAAGTCCTGCGGACACATCCTGCCATCGGTGAATGTGCGGTTGTGGGAGTCGACGATCTCGAGTGGGGCCAGCGCCTGTGCTGCGCCGTCGAGCTCAGGCCTGGAAACGGACTCGAGATTAACGACCTTCGAGAGTGGGCCAGAACGCGGCTGGCCCCTTATAAGATTCCGAAAGACTTGATCTGCGTGGATCAGCTCCCCAGAAACGCGATGGGAAAAGTCGTCAAACCAGAGGTGACGGCATTCTTTGCTCGACCTGCTCCACCTGCGCCCCCAGAACCTTGAGGCGATCCACCAGCTGCCCGTAGCCGCGCTCGACCGTTTCGAGAGGGCTGAGACGGCTCTGCCCTTCGGCCGCCAGCCCGGCGGCAATCAACGCCATCCCCGATCGCAGGTCGCGACTGTCCAGCTTGCGGCCCTTCAGCTTGCACGGACCGGTGACGATGATCCTGTGCGGGTCGCACAGGAAGAGATCCGCGCGCATGCCGCTGAGCTGTTCCAGTGCGAACAACCGCAGCTCGTACATCCAGTCGTGGATGAGCGTCCGGCCGTCGGCTTGCGTGGCGAGCACGGTCACGAGACTGACGAAATCGCTCGGGAAGCTCGGCCACAGGCCTGTCGTGATTCTGCCGGCCGCGACGGGCTTCGATTTCTGGATCGTCATCAGGCCGTCTTCGAACTCGCACGCCACTTTCATACGCTTCAACACGAACGCGATGCCTTCGACGTCTTCGGCGCGGGCGCCGCGCACCTCGATCTCGCCACCGGTGACCGCGGCCACGACCGCCCAGCTACCCGCTTCGATGTAGTCGCCGTTCAGTTTGTGCGTCGTGCCCTTGGGCCGCTTCGTGCCCTCGACACGGATCGTCGAGGAACCCGCGCCTGTGATGCCGACGCCCATGCTCTGAAGAAACTCGCACACTTCCACGACGTGCGGCTCGGTGGCCGCATGGCGAATCTCGGTGACGCCGTCGATCATCGCCGCCGCCAGCATCGCCGTCTCCGTTCCGGTGACCGAGGCTTCATCCAGGTACATCGAAGCGGCGCGCAACCCATTCGGCGCTTCCAGCGCATGGCCCGAAGACGGCAGCACCATCGCGCCGAGATTCACGAGGGCGTCGACGTGCGTGCCGATCGTGCGCCGCGCGGGAAAATCGCCGCCAGGCATGCCGAGGACGGCTCGCCCGGTCCGGGCCAGCAGTGGCCCGAGCAGCAGCACCGACCCGCGCAGCTTCCCCACCAGCTCCTTGCTCGGCTCGGAGGTGGTGATCTCCTGGCAGCGAACGCGGATGGTGGTCGTTCCGAGACCGTGGACTTCGGCGCCGACCTCCATCAACAGTTTGGCCATCACCTGGACGTCGCCGATGCGGGGCATATTCGTGAGGACGCACTCCTCGGTGGTGAGGAGGCAGGCGGCCAGCAGCGGGAGCGCAGCGTTCTTGTTTCCTTCGACCTCGATCTTGCCGGAGATCGGGCGTCCTCCTTCAATCAGCAGACTCGACATCAGAACTCTCCCAGGTAGACGATCTCTTCCAGCAGCGTGACGCCAAACCGCTCACTGACGCGCGAGCGGCACACATCAATGAGGCTTCGAATCTCCGCGGCGGTCGCACGGCCCTCGTTGACGATGAAGTTTGCGTGTGCCGTGGAGATGCGGGCGGCGCCGCGCGCCTCACCTTTGAGACCGGCGCGATCGACGAGCGCGCCCGCTGATGCGGGGAGGTTCGCTGGAACCACGGCGCGATCCGGATTCTGAAAGATGCAGCCGGCGCTCGGCGTTTCCAGCGGCTGGGTCTGCTTTCGGTACGCCAGAGACTGGCGTGCGACCTCACGAA
Organism: Acidobacteriota bacterium; assembly: GCA_031395755.1. Taxonomy (GTDB): domain Bacteria; phylum Acidobacteriota; class Vicinamibacteria; order Vicinamibacterales; family JAMQPK01; genus JAMQPK01. Next base: position 9,490 of record JANNJO010000036.1, on the reverse strand, counting down.
GGGCCGTCGGATCGCCTGCAGAGACCAGGAACACGGCCGACAGCAGCACTTCGCCCGTTTTCTGCAGGCGGCTTCGATCGTACCCGAATTCCATCTCATCACGCGAAAGATCATGCGTGGCGCCTTCGCGATCGGCCAGGCGCACCGATTCGACGAGGTCGCCGATGAGCCGGCCGCCGAAATGCGCGTTGCCGTAGATGGCACCGCCGACGGTCCCCGGCGTGCCGGCCCACGCTTCCACGCCCGCGATGCCGCGATGAATGGTCCAGCGCACCAGCCCGTTGATGGTCGTGGGTGTATCCGCGCATACGTGCGCGCTGTCGATCTGCTCGATCTGCCCACCCCTCGGCCTGATGACGAGGCCTCGAACACCTTTGTCTCCGATCAAGACGTTCGATCCGCCGCCAAGGAGCGTCACGCCGACGCCGTCTCGATGTGCGAGGCGCAACGCGTCGAGGATGTCGTCGGACGATCTCGGCTCGAGCAGCCATTCGGCGGGCCCACCCACCTTGAATGTGGTGAACGGCGCAAGCGGCACGTCGGCGCGAAAACGTTCGGCGCCGAAGCGCTCGAACATGTCATCCTGAAACGAAGCGCTACCCGCCGCCAAGCGCCGCCTCCTGCTCACGCAATGCGGCATCCGCCGCGGCGAGCGAGCACTCCTGGAACTCGATCCAGTCGCCCGGCGCGAGCTGTGCGGCGACCGGCACGTCGGCGGTGATCACGGTCGCGCCGATCGCGTAGCCGCCTGTGGTCGCATGATCGGCCATGAGCAGGATCGGTTGCCCGGCCGGCGTCACCTGAACGGCGCCTGTCACGACCGCGGCCGAGATCAGCTCTCCGTCAGGAAGGTGACCGACACCCGCGCCGTCAAGTCGATAACCCATTCGATCGGACCGCGGCGACACGCGGAAGCGGTGCGAGGCCAGCCGTTCGAAGAGGGTCTGCTCGCCGGGAATCACCCGCAGTCGCGCGCCGCCGTCGGGCATCTGAAAAGGGGGAACGGGAAAAGGGCGAGGGGCAGTTGTCACTTGCCCCTCACCGCTTGTCCCTATCACTGTGCGGATCCGATCGCCACCTCGCAGGGCGCGGCCGTCCAATCCGCCCATGCGCGTCAACACATGCGTCGAGCGGCTGCCCAGGATCTTCGGAACGTCCACGCCTCCCTCGATCGCGATGTAGGACCGGGCGCCGAGCTGCCGCTCGCCAAATCTCAACACCGATCCCGCTCTGGCTTCGATCATGCGATTCATCTCAATGGCCACGGCGTCCAGCATCAGACCGAACGTCGCTCCCGCCACCGCAAAAGAGGTGGCTTCCTCGAATCGAATTCGCGGCCCGATCAGCGTCACCTCGAGCGTCGCCGCCTGGTCGCTGTTGCCGATCAGGCGATTCGCCAAGCGATGCGAGAAGCGATCCATGGCGCCGCTCACCGGCACGCCGCGCGATTGAAAGCCCCACCTGCCCAGGTCCTGCACCGTCGTGAACATGCCCGGGCGGACGACCGACAACGCGGCCATCCCTCACGCCGCCACAAATTTCACGCGATCGCCGGCCTTCAATAGAAACGGCGTCACGCGAGCGGGATCGAAGACCTGTGTCGCCGTGCGGCCGATGATGCGCCACCCGCCCGGCGCCTCGCATGGGTAGATGCCGGTCTGCGCCCCTGCGATGCCGACCGAACCGGCCGCCACCCGCATCCGCGGCGCGTCGAGCCGTGGCATCGCGATGCGCCCGTTCACCGATCCCATGTAGGCAAACCCCGGCAGAAAGCCGAGCATGTAGACGCGATACACCTTGCGGGTATGCAGACGAATCACATCCTGCTCGGAGCACCCGCCAAACTGCGCCACCGCTGCCAGATCCGGGCCGAACTCCACGCCGTACTTTACTGGAATGGTGACCGGCGCTCTGTCGTCAGCGGCGCCAGGCCAGTCCATCGCCGCGAGCACACCAAGCTCCGTCGAGAGATCTTCCCGATCGAACCGGATCGGATCGAAGTGAACAGTGACGGCGTTATAGGTGGGCACGACATCGCGAATGCCGGGTCTGGCGCACTGTTCGAGCGATGCGGCCATGGCCACGCATCGCGCGTTCACCGCCGGATCGATCTTTTCGCCAAATGAAATCGACAGACACGAGTCGCCCATCGCCAAGAGCCGGGGACCGTTCATGAGCCGAGCGCCTGCAGCGTCTTCTGGTGGATCCCGCCGAAGCCGCCGTTCGACATGAACACGACCAGGTCTCCCTCTTTCCGCTCTTTTGCGATCGTCGTGATGATGTCGTCCAGCGAGGCAGCGTATCGGGCGCGCTGCCCTCCGCTCTTGAGATCCGCTACGAGCTGCGGCGGCGAGAGGCGCTCGCCTTCTGACAAGGTCGTGCGAAACACGGGAGCAATGATGACCTCATCGGCCGGGCCAAACGCCCGCGCGAAATCCTGCTGAAACACCCGCCGGCTCGAAGACGCGGAGCGCGGCTCGAAGATGGCCCAGATGCGCCGGTGGGGATTGGCCGCGCGGAGCCCTGCCAGCGTCTCCGCGATAGCGGTCGGATGATGCGCGAAGTCGTCATACACCGTCACGCCGCCGGCCTCGCCGACAATTTCGAGCCGACGCTTGACCCCTTTGAACTGCAGCAGGCCGTCCGCAATCGTCGCCGCCGGCATCGCCACGGCGTGCGCAACCGCGATCGACGCCAGCGCGTTCCGGACGTTGTGCAGGCCGAACAAGGGTATCTCCATGGTCCCGAAACGGCTGCCCGCATGCGAGACGTTGAACGTCTGGCCTGCCGCAGACACCGTCACGTCGCTGGCCCGCCAGTCGGCGGACTCGGCCAGCCCGAACGTCTCCACGGGGCTCACCGCCACCTTCTTCAGCGCCAGCGCATCCGGTGAATCGGCGCCGAGCAGCAGCAGACCGGATTGCGGCACGAGATTCACCAGTCGGCGAAATGCCAGGCGAACGGCATCGAGGTCGGGGTAAATGTCGGCGTGGTCGAACTCCACGTTGTTGACGACGGCGATGTCCGGAAGGTATTTCAGAAATTTCGCCGTCTTGTCGAAGTAAGCGCTGTCGTACTCGTCCCCCTCGATGACGAAATCGCGGCCCTTGCCCAGGCGGTAGCTCGATCCGTCCTCGCCGAAGTTGCGCGCGATCCCCCCGACGAGAATGCTGGGATCGAGCCCGCCATGCGTCAGCAGCCATCCGGTGAGCGCCGTCGTCGTGGTCTTCCCGTGCGTGCCGGCGATGACGATCGACCGCGAGCGCCACAGAAAGTGATCGCGCACCGCCTCGGGCAGAGAGCAGTAGCGCAGCTTGCGGTCGAGGACGGCCTCGAGCTCGACGTTTCCCCTGGAAATCGCGTTGCCGACAACCACGAGGTCCACCGTGTCGCTGATGTGCTCGGCGCTGTAACCCGTCAACGTCCGGATTTTCTCCGACTCCAGGAACGTGCTCATCGGCGGATACACGTGCTCATCCGATCCCTGCACGTCATGTCCCTGATGCTTCAGCAACGCGGCCAGCGTCGCCATGGCCGTTCCGCACACCCCGATGAAGTGAATCGTCACGCGACCCCAGCCTCTTCGATGATCACACGTGGACGTCGGTCGGCTACAACCCGCGCCCGCACGCCGAACGGCAGCGTGACGAAGGGGCCGGTCGTGTGTCCCGATGGAAAACCGTACACGACCGGGCCGTTGAAATCTTTAAGTAGATCCGCGAGTACGCCGCGCCCCGATGGCTCGCCCCGCGGCTCATCGCAATCGGGAAACTCTCCAAGAACGAGAGCCGAGGCCGCATCCAGAATGCCGGACAGGCGCAGCTGCGTCAGCATGCGATCGAGCCGATAGGGGCGCTCTCCGACGTCTTCGAGAAACAGCACGTGCCCCTTCGGCGGCTTGAACGCGAAAGGCGTCCCGAGCGAAGCCACGAGCTGCGCCAGCGTGCCTCCCATCAACGGGCCGGCGGCTTCTCCTTCACAAAATGTCTCCAGCGAGGACGCCGTAAGCTCGCCCAATGGCTCCGTGCTCATCAGCGCCCCCACAAACGTATCGCGATCGTACCCATCAATTCCATGCCCCAGCCGCCTGTCGAGCATGGGGCCGTGAAACGACACGATGCCGCATCCCGTCGTGAGATATGAGAGCACGGTTGTGAGGTCGCTGTAGCCGATGAACGCTTTCGGCGACTCCCGCAGATCGTGCTTATCGAGATAGGGAAGCAGATGCACGCTGCCGTATCCGCCGCGCACCGCGATGAGCGCGCGGATCGATGGATCGCGCCAGGCCTCCAGAAACGCGCGGGCCCTGGCGCTCCCCTCTCCCGACAGGTAGCCGCCGTGCTGCGCGAACACGCTGTTCTCGAACACCGGTTCGAAGCCGAGCCGCCGCAGCTCGGCGATGCCTTTGTCGAACTCCTCGCGGATGAAGGGGCTTGCGGGCGCGATGACCGCCACTCTGTCGCCCGAGAGCAGCCTCGTCGGTTTCAGCATGCGGAATCAGGCGAAGGACGCCATCTGCTCGGAAATCGCCCGGTGTTTCTCTGAGCCGATGACCGACTTCAACTGGGCTGGCGTCGGCGGACGCCACTCGCGCCGAAACCGCTCCTTCGCCAGGCGATTTCGCTCGAGCGCGGCCTCGATCTGCTTCACCGACAACCGCTCGTCCTCAACCGCATGCACGAGAGCCTCGAGCGCCTGTGCCTGGACCTCGATGCTGGCGTGGCTGCCCGCGCCGCACATCAGAATCGCATCGCATCCGGCGCTGATGGCCGCCACCGCGGCTTCCGCGGGCGGGTGGGTACTGGCGATCGCCTTCATCTCCAGATCGTCCGACACGATGACACCCCTGAACCCGAGCTCGTCGCGAAGAATCTGTTTCACGATTTTCGGCGACAGCGTCGCGGGCCGCTCCTCGTCTATCGATGTGACGAGCACGTGGGCGGTCATGATGAACGCCACCCCGGCCTCGATGGCTGCCTTGAACGGTACGAACTCGACCGCCCTCAGCCGATCCGGCGGATGTTCCACGATCGGGAGCTCCACGTGCGAGTCGGTCGCGGTGTCGCCGTGTCCAGGAAAGTGCTTGCCGCACGCCGCCACGCCCGCACGCTGAAGCTCCTCGACGATGACTCGGCCGAGCTTGGCGACCGTTTCCGGCTTGTCGCCCAGCGCCCGATCGCCGATCACAGGATTCCTGGGATTGGTGTGGATGTCGAGGACCGGCGCGTAGTCCAGCGAGATCCCCACGGCCGAAAGCTCGGCGGCGAGGGCTCCCGCGAATCTCCTCGCGAGCTCGGGATCGCCGCTGCGCCCCAGCACCGCCATGGGCGGCCACTCGGTAAACGGCGAGCGGAGCCGCGCGACGCGGCCGCCTTCCTGGTCAACCCCGACCCAGCCCGGCAGCTCTCGACTCAGGTTCCTCACGTCGAAGGCCAGCTCCCCCACCTGCCCTGGAGATTCGATGTTGCCCAGACGCCCGAAGAGCGTCACCCCGCCCAGATCGAACTCGCGAGCCATCGACCGCAGCTCGACGGGAATGACCGCTCCGGAGAAACTGCCGATGAGCAATTGGCCGATGCGACGGCGAAGCGGTTGAGGTGACACGACTTGTCATTATAGAGTTGATAGCCAATCGATGGAGAAACCCACCAACCCCGGCGCCTCCGATCTCGGTTGGGACCGGCGCAGCCTTCCTGAAGTTCACGGCAGCGTCCCGATACCCGTGGGCGGCCCGCCCTGGAGGAAGATGCTGGCCTTCGCCGGTCCCGGCTACCTCGTGGCCGTCGGCTACATGGACCCCGGCAACTGGGCCACCGACATCGCCGGTGGCGCGCGGTTCGGCTACACGCTGCTCAGCGTCATCCTGCTGTCGAACCTGATGGCGATCCTGCTGCAGTCGCTCTCCGCACGGCTCGGCATCGCCAGCGGCCGCGACCTCGCTCAAGCGTGCCGCGACGGGTACTCGCGCCGGACGGCATTCGTTCTATGGATCCTCTGCGAGATCGCCATTGCCGCGTGCGACCTGGCCGAGGTGCTCGGCGCGGCCATCGCCCTGCAGCTCTTGTTCGGCCTCCCGCTGATGTGGGGAGTCTGCCTGACATCGCTCGACGTCCTGCTCGTGCTCTACATGCAGCACAAGGGCTTCCGCTGGGTCGAGGCGATCGTCATCGTGCTCATTCTGGGCATCGCCGGATGTTTTGCCGTCGAGCTCTGGCTGGCTCGACCCGACGTCGGCGAAATGGTCCTGGGCCTGGTACCACGCACGGAGATTCTCAGAAATCCCGAGATGCTCTACATCTCGATCGGCATCCTCGGTGCGACGGTGATGCCGCACAACCTCTACCTGCACTCGTCGATCGTGCAAACACGCAACTACGGCGATTCCTTCGAGAGCAAGAAAGAAGCGATCCGCTACGCCACAATCGATTCGACCGTCGCGCTGATGTCCGCGTTGTTCATCAACGGAGCCATTCTCGTGATGGCGGCGGCGGTCTTCCACGGCACTGAGTACGAAGCCGTCGCGGACATCGGCGACGCTTACCTGTTGCTCGACCCGCTGCTGGGGGCGACCGTTGCGAGTACGCTGTTTGCCGTCGCCCTGCTGTTCTCGGGCCAGAACGCCACGCTGACCGGCACGCTTGCCGGACAGATTGTGATGGAAGGCTTTCTGAACATCCGGCTGCGTCCGTGGCTCCGCCGGCTCGTTACGCGATTGATCGCCATCGTTCCCGCGGTCATTGTCATCGCCATCTACGGCGAAGAGGGGTCGGGGCCCCTCATCGTGCTGAGCCAGGTCATCCTCAGCATGCAACTCCCGTTCGCAATTTTTCCGCTGGTGCAGTTCACGAGCGACCCGAAGCTCATGGGGCCGTTCACCAGCAAGACCTGGGTCAAGGTCCTGGCGTGGCCGGTCTGTGTCATCATCGCGGCCCTCAACGTGTACTTGTTGTATCAGACGGCCATCGCTTTCCTGAGACCTTAGCCGTGTATCACCATATTCTCGTTGCCGTTGAGCACTCCAAGGCCGACGAAGCCATCCTGGAACACATCGCCGGCCTGGCGAAACTGACAGGGGCGAAGCTGCTCCTCGTGCACGTCGCGGACGGGTTTGCGGCGCGGCACTTCGAGGACTTGAACCTGCGCGAGTCGGAGGAAATGCGCGAAGACCGGGCGTACCTGGCACGGCGCTGCGACGAGCTCCGCGCCGCCGGCCTGCGTGTCGAGAGCCAGCTGGCCATGGGCGACCCAGCCACCGAGCTCATCAGGATCGCCGGCGAAACCCGGGTCGATCTTATCGCGATGTCGACCCATGGGCATCGGCTGCTCGGCGACATCATTCACGGCACCACTGTGGATCGCGTGCGTCACATCGTCCGCGTGCCGGTCCTGCTCGTGCGCGGACAAACATGAAGCGGGTGACGACCTCCGCTCCCACACGAATCGATCTCGCCGGCGGCACCGTTGATATCTGGCCCCTGTATCTGTTCCACGAGCATGCACAAACCCTTAACGCCGCGATCAGCCTTCGCGCTCACGCGGAGATTACGGCGAGGACCGACGGCCGGGTCCGGATCGAGTCGATTGACAGGGCGACAACCGTCGACGTGTCGAGCTGGCAGGAGCTGCGTGACGATCCCGCGCTGCCCCTGCTCAGCAAGCTGGCGTATTTCTTCCGCGCGGAGAACCTGACGCTCCGCACGCGAGGCGAATCCCCCGCCGGGGCGGGCATTGCGGGCTCATCGGCGCTGAACGTCGCGGTCTGCGGTGCCTTCGCCCAATGGACAGGCGCGGACCTGGACGGCGACTCCCTGCTGGCGATCGCCATGAATGTCGAGGCTCAGGCCATCAACGTGCCAACAGGGGCTCAGGACTACCGGCCCGCGTACTACGGCGGCATCGCCGCCATCGAGCTGCGGCCGGACGGCGTCAAGCGCATCGCCCTCGACGTGGATCCGGAGGAGGTGCAGCGCAGGCTCGTGCTGGCGTATACGGGCGCACCGCACTTTTCCGGCACCAACAACTGGGAGATCACCAAACGCCACGTCGACGGCGATCGCCACGTGTTCGAGTGCTTCGATCGGATCGTGGCGGCAGCCGGCGGAGTGCGTGACGCGCTCGTCAGGGAAGACTGGGATGGCGTGGCGCGATCCCTTCAGGTCGAGTGGAACGCGCGCAAGCAACTCGCGCCGGGCGTCACCACGCCGATGATCGAGACACTCATCGCCGGCGCGTCGGCGGCTGGCGCACGCGCCGCGAAGGTCTGCGGCGCCGGCGGCGGCGGCTGCCTGTTCTGCCTGGCCGATCCGAAGGATGTCCCGGCGGTGCAGAAGGCGCTGTCGTCTGGAGGCGCCCGGCTGCTCGACTATCGCATCGAAACCGACGGGCTGAGAGTGCAAGAAGGAGACTGAGTTTTACAGAAGATTGGGAGATGAGGAGGCTCTTGATCGTCGAGTTCCCGGTTCGATTCCGAGGCGGCTCCCGTTTTCCTAGCCGTCGCAGCTACTACGCGTGATTACTTACGTCGCAAGCTCCATGCGTGTGCCGCCTGTGCGAAGCCAGTCATCGTCTTGGGCCTGTTCAAGATCGGCGCCCATAGAAGGCTCGAAGGCGTGCGTGGAACTTGCTTCAAGCCGCTTGTGGCAGGCTTCAATCCGCCGGAGCAACGCGTGAACCTGGTTCCAATTGGCGAACGCTAGGCTCCCGGCTCCACTCTTCGAATCGAAGTGTTCCAAATAGTTCATTCGACATGCGCTACTTCGTCCCGTTCACAGACTAGTCGGGTTCGGTAATCTTGCTTGACACGAGAAAGGCCTGGGCGCAGGATAGGCATAGTTCAACGATGCCTAGGGAAGATGGACTACCGCCCGGCACGCTGGTGATGCTGATCCTTCGTGTTTTATCCTCCGAGCCTCTGCACGGCTACGCGATCGCGCAACGGATCTCAGTCCTGTCAAAGGACGAGCTGAGTGTCGAGGAAGGGTCACTGTATCCAGCATTGCAGAAGCTCCTGCTCAAGGGATGGGTCAAGGCCGCTCCAGCTGTCTCCGAGACGGGTCGGGCGGTGCGAGAGTATCGCCTCACAGCGAGCGGTAGAAAGCAACTTGAGGCGGAGCGCGCGAATTATCGGCGCGTGACGGAAGCGATTTCTGCGGTGCTCGACACCGCGTGAATAACGGAAGCATAGAAGCTAATGAGTCTCATTGCCGAGTGGTTCCGTCGTGTGTGGTACCTGCTTAATCGCAGCCGTTTCGACACGACCTTGAAGCAGGAGATGGAAAGCCATCGATCGTTGATGGGCGATCCGGCACTGTTCGGACACATGCTGCAGCTTCGCGAGGACGCCCGCGATGTGTGGGGATGGAGTTGGCTCGATAACCTTGTGCGCGACATCCGCTTCGCGGGTCGGACGCTTCGTCGGACTCCCGGCTTCACGATCGTCACTGTCTGTTCACTCGCCGTGGGCTTCGCGCTCACGGCATCGACTGTGGCG
>JANNJO010000026.1:0-2886 GCA_031395755.1 Acidobacteriota bacterium | reverse complement strand
TGAACGTGAAGTCGAGCACGTACGCGCCGTCGCGTTCGGAGACCCGCGTCACCGTAGTTTCGTCCAGCATCTTGCGCTTACCCGCCATCCAGGCGTTTTCAATTTCTATCTGTGCCTGAGAAGATGTACTGCTGGCCAGCTTGATGCCGTTGGCCTGAATGAGGCGATTCTCGCGCGGAGCGTACTCGCCCCAGCCCCAGAAATCGGCCGTCGTGATCCCCCATCCGAATGGGGGTGCATACGGGCCCATCTTTCCAGGCGTGATAGGCGTGCGGAACTCGGCATCGTGCCACGCAAGGTAAATGCCGCGGTGATGCGGATGATCGTCCGGGGCGATGGCCGTGACCCGCTCTCCTGAGGGCGTCAGCACCGGGTGAAAGCAGGCAACGCTCGGCGAGGTGAGCGGCACCTCGGCCATCGGCGGCTTCTTCGTCATGTACTCGAACACCACTCGACCGTCGGGCGTCTTGAGCTGCATGCCGTAGGTGACTGGAGTCAGCGTATAGGCGCCTCCTGAGGGCGCCTGACCCGTCACCGGTGGCCCGAAAAGCCCCGCGACTGCACAGATCGCAAGTGCGAGCGGAAATTGCTTTCTCATCGCGTTCTCCTGGACAACTTGAAGATGATCATCCGCGTGTGGCGAGAAAGACCCCGCCGACCATGAGCAGCGCACCCATGACGTGAGTGAGCGTCACCGGCTGCACTGGGGAGCCCAGCCAGCCGAAGTGTGACAACAGCATCGCGCTCAGGATCTGTCCGGCAATCAACATCACCGTCATCTGTTGCGCGCCAATTTGAGGAATGATCCACGCGATGCCGAACACCAGCGTCGCGCCCATCGCGCCCGCCGTCAGCAGCAGCGGGTTCACTTGCCCGAGCCCTTTCAAGGCGCCCGTCTGCCAGCCGCTCAGACCAATCGCCAGCGCCGTCACGGCGCCAATGCACCAGAACAGCGCGTTGCCCACGCGCGGATTTCCCAGGGCGGCGCCGACTTTGCCGTTCATCGAAAGGTGCACCGTGAGCACGACGCCGAGAACCATCGTCACAGCATAGAGATATGATTTCATCTGGGCTCCTGTCGTTGTCTCGGAATATCAGTCCGGGAAATCCACGCCTTCGTGGAGCCGGTAGTTGTCCAACCCGGTCGCCGGGGCGAAGAAACACACAACCTTCATCTCCTCGCTGCCGGTGTTATGGAGCATGTGCACGGCGCCCTGGGGAAAGAGCACGGCCGTGCCTTCGGTCACGGGCCGTACTTCGCCGGCGACCAGCACCCGGCCCGACCCTCTGATGATGTAGATGACTTCCTCGCCGTTGGGATGCGAGTGGGCGGGGGTGACTTTCTCTCCGGGGGCGACGCGGATCACGCACGCCGAGCAGTTCTCCGCCTTCACGGCATCCTTCGACACGAGCCAGCGAAGATGCCGGCCCGGCAGTCCGAGTTCCTCGGCGTCTTCCTCGTGTATGGCCGGAACGGTCATGCGGTCCTCATCGATTCAGCGCGCTCTGTATCGCGTTCGCGATTCGAGATGGTGTCAGGCCGAACGCTTCGATTAGCTCCTCGTAGGTGCCCGAGTGAATGAACTGAGGACGCCCGGCGTCGCTCAGCGTGTTGATGGCAAGAACCCCCTGCAAAGCGTTCTGCGTCTGAGTATGTCGCCTCTGATACTGGACCTTCAGGAGATTCTGGAGAATATATCCGTTATTCTGTTCGGCCAGGCAGACGGGTTTGCCGGACGAGCACAGTTCCATCAGCAGGTCTTCGTCGATCGACGGCATGTCGACGACCGCCACCCGCACGCCGCCGGCCTCGCGCGCCGCGGCGATGGCCTCGTGCACACCCCGGCCGCTGCTGACGATCACGGCATCATAATCCCGGCTTCCATAAATGAATGCACCCTTGCCGAACTCGAATTCGTAGTCGCTCGGGTACAGCACGGCTGACGGCGTTCGCATGACGCGCACGTAGAGCAGCCCGCGATTACCCTCCATGACCCACTTCATGACGGCGAGCATCTGCTGCGGGCACGACACGTCGATCATCTTCAGATGCGCCATGGCGTCGAACGTCGTGTTGTCGTCGTTCCCCATGTGTGTCGCGCCGTTTGTCCGCGTCTCGAGGTTGGCGCCGGTCGCGAGCAGCGTCAGGTCGAGGCCGTGACCGTCGCTCAGCCAGCCGTCGGCGGCGGCCATCGCCTCCATGCGTTCCTGATGTCCGACGGCAATCCGGCGCAGGACCTTCCAGTCGAAGAACGGGCAGAACGTGCTGATCCAGGCGTTGCCGCCCAGCGCGGCGAAGGCCTCGCCGATGCCCATCATGTTGGCTTCGGCGACCCCGACGTTCAGCGCGCGCCGCTGGTCGACGGCCGCCACACCGGCCTCGAGGCCGCTGGTCGTCGCGAGATCCGCATCAATCGACACGACACGCCGATCTCTGGCGAACACTTTCATGGCGAGCGTGACGACATCGCTGGCCGCGTAGTCCTTCGCGGGATCGAGTCGCGGCAGGAGCGTCGCATCGTACTGAACCCGCTTGTCTCGCGGAGGCACGCGCGAGGTCATCACCGGACCGATCACCTGCGACACAGAGAGCGATCCGGACGCCGCGCGCTGCACGTCGAGACGCATCCCACCGGCAATCTCGGCGAGCGACTCCTGGAGAAGGCCGCCATCCGGATAGTCGTGAAGATCGTGATAGAAGCGGGCAAACTCCTCGACGCGATCCTGCCGCTGGCCGGCCTGGAGCGCCATTTCCTGTTCCAGCAGCCGATCCGGCACGGTCACCTTGTGTTTGTTGAGGAAGTCGGAGAGCGCGCCGTGCCCCTTCGTCCCGTGGCACACGATCGCGGTGGGTTTTCCGTTGCGTGGACCGAAGCGGAACCGCTC
>JANNJO010000015.1:0-22319 GCA_031395755.1 Acidobacteriota bacterium | reverse complement strand
TCGTTCGTCTGGGCCGTGACGCTCGGCGGCGACGCGGTCGCCGAGCGTTTCCAAGGCCTTGTGGACGAGGGGATCGTCAGCACCTATCAGGCGAATCGGGGATCGTTTCTCGGTTACACGATCCGTGAACTGGCGCCGCAGTACCCGTTCGGGGCGGGCGTAGGGCGCTGGGGGATGATGACGATGTATTTCGGCGATCAGGGCAACTGGCAATTTCCATCTCTGTACGCGGAAATTCAGCTCACCGGCTGGCTCTACGATGGAGGCATTCTGCTCTGGGTCGTTTACGGGAGCGCGCTGGCGGCGGCGCTTCGCAACAGCTACAAGGTTGCGATCAACGCAGACAGCCCGCTCCATGAGCTCGGTGGAATGGTGTTCTCGGTGCAAGTGCTCATCACCGGCCTCTGCTTCACGGGGCCTGTGTTCAACACGCAGCTTGGCATCCTCTTCTGGCTGCTGACGGCGATCCTGTTTGCCGGTCAGCGAACCGTGATCGCTGAAGAGGAGTACGAAGCGAGCCTCGGCACTGGCGAAGAGGAGCCGGCCGCAGCACAGTGAGCCTCAAAAAAGTCGCGTTCGCGCTCTGGCCGGGCGCCGCGACGGTCGTGTCCTCGGTCCGCGCCCGCCGCCGGTCGCACAGGCTCGTGAAGGAGTGGGGCTTGTTCGAGTTGAACCGGCGGCTCGTTGCGGAGTTTGGCCGCAGGGTCATCGCCGGACCATTCAAGGGTCTTGTCCTCAACGACGCGTCTTTGTCCGAACACATCGGCCCGTATTTGCTGGGCACGTACGAAATGGAGCTGCACCACACCTGGGCACGCATTCGGCCGCAGGCGTTCGAGCAGATTGTCGATGTCGGCGCGAACTTCGGGTACTACGCCGCCGGCCTGGCAGCGTGGTTTCCGGAGACGCCGACCGTGGCGTTCGATACCGACTGGTGGGCACGATGGGTCGTACGCGACATGGCGAAAACGAACAGCCTGGGGAACATATCGGTGAAATCGGCCTGCAGTCCGGGTTGGCTGTTGCGGAATCTGCGCCCTCGGGCGCTGATCGTCAGCGATTGCGAGGGCTACGAGGGGCAGCTCTTCGATGGGGCGATTCCCGCTCTGGATACGGCGACGCTGGTGATCGAGGTGCACGAACAGTTTGTTGCCGGCGTCACCGACCGGCTCCGTTCACGTTTTCGCGCGACTCACGCGATCGAGACCGTCGATTCCCGCTCCGACACGCCGCCCCCTCCGGTCGCGAAGACATTGACGTTCGAGGAGATGAAGCGTGCCTCGCATGAGGTGCGCGGTCCCCAGCAGTGGCTGGTCCTCAACCCCACGTGAGCACCGCCAAGCCACCGCGGGTCCTGCATCTCGTTCCAGCCTTGTTCGGCGCCGAAGGCGTCATCGGCGGTGCCGAACGTTACGCCCTGAATCTGGCCCGGGCGATGGCCACTCAGGTTCCGACCACCCTGGTGGCGTTCGGCGAGCGTTCCGTCGAACGTCGTGAGGACGATCTGCGGATCCGCGTGATTGGCCAACCGTGGCACGTTCGAGGACAGGCGAGCAACCCGTGGTCCCCGTCAATTCTGGGCGAAGTCTCCAAGGCCGATGTCGTCCACTGTCATCAGCAGCACACGCTCATGAGCAGCACAGCCGCAGCCGCTTGCCGGCTCTCGGGGCGTCGGGTCTTTGCGACGGACCTGGGCGGGGGAGGCTGGGACATTTCGGCGTATGTCTCGACGGATCGCTGGTTTGACGGTCACCTGCATCTCAGCGAATACAGCCGTCGCGTCTTCGGCCATGAGGGAAAGCCGTGGGCCCGGGTCATCCTTGGAGGCGTCGATGCAAAATTATTCTCGCCCGCGCCCGACGTGGTGAGGAGCGGCGCGCCTCTGTTCGTCGGCAGGATTCTTCCGCACAAAGGCATCGGCGGTTTGATTGACGCATTGCCCGAGCGTATGTCGCTCGATGTCATCGGGCCGGTGAGCGATCGAGGGATCCTCGAACAGCTCAAGACGCAGGCGGCAGGGAAGGCTGTGCGATTTCGCCACAACTGCGACGACGCCGCGCTGGTCGACGCATACCGGCGTGCGTTGTGTGTCGTGTTGCCGAGCGTGTATCGCACTGCTGACGGGCACGAGTCCACCGTCCCCGAACTCCTGGGTCAGACGCTGCTCGAAGCGATGGCGTGCGGCACCCCGGTGATTTGCACGCGGGTCGCCAGCATGCCGGAAATTGTGGAAGACGGGAAGACGGGCTTCATTGTGGAGCCGGGCGATCGCGACGGGCTTCGCGCACGTCTCGAATGGCTGGCGGCCAATCCTGCAGAGGCCGCGAAGTTCGGTGAGGCCGGGCGTCAGGTTGTTCTCGAACGATTTCAGTGGCATCACGTGGTAGAACGCTGCCTCGGCGCCTACCAGGCCCCATGATCCACCTCCTGACACCGGAGTATCCGCCTCAGCGGGGCGGTGTGGCGCACTACACTCGACAGATTGCCCGAGAGCTGGCGCGGGCGGGAGAGAGCGTCCATGTCTGGTGTCCGGCGGGGGGCACAGGTGAGCGCACTGACGCGTTCACCACACACCCGGAACTGGGAAATTTCGGACGGTCCGATCTACAGCGCGTGGGCCACCTTCTGGACGCGTTGGCCCCTCCTCGACGGCTGTTGGTTCAATGGGTGCCGCACGGCTACGGGTTCAGGGCGATGAACGTGTCCTTCTGCTGGTGGTTGTGGAAGCGGGCCGTGGCAGGTGACGCCGTGGAGCTCATGGTCCACGAACCGTACCTTGCGTTCGACACGGGCACGTTCAGGCAGAACATCGTCGCGATCGTGCAGCGGTTCATGACGGCCATTCTCCTCCGGGCGGCGCGGAGAGTCTGGATCGCCATTCCCGCCTGGGAGCGCTTATGGAAACCGTACGCGTTCGGAAAACGCATACCCTTCACATGGCTCCCCATTCCGACCAGCCTGAAGGTTGCCGATAAGGCGGACGTCGACGCAATTCGGTCCCGACTGGCCGTGAACTCCCATTGCGTCGTCGGCCATTTCGGGACCTACGGACCTCTCATCACCTCGCTGCTCGATGATGCGCTCCCGGCGATCGCCGCGCGATGTCCGGACGCGCACTTCCTTCTCATTGGGGCGGGCGGCACAGAGTTCCGTTCGCGGCTGGTCGCTCGCCATCCTGGCATCGACGGCCACGTGCGCGCGACCGGGCCGCTCGATCTCGAGGGGCTGGCTGCTCACATTGCCGCCTGCGATGTGCTCGTGCAGCCCTATCCGGACGGCATCAGCTCGCGACGGACGACCGCCATGGCTGGCCTGGCCTTAGGGGTTCCGGTCGTCACCACACGCGGGCACCTCACCGAGACGTTCTGGGAGACGTCTGGATCGGTGCGACTCTCGGACATCGGCGATTCGCAGGAGCTGGCGGGACAGGTTGTGTCGTTGCTCGGAAGCTCGAGTGAACGGGAGCAGCTGGTGGAAATCGGCAGTGTCTTTTACGATCGGTATTTTGACGTGCGACATACCGTCAACGCGTTGATGGCTGCGGTCTGATGGCATCACAGCCCCTCCGCCGGCTGCGTCCCACCACCGGCTGGGTCGCGATCGATCTTCACGAGCTCGTGGAGTTCAGGGATCTCGTGCTGGAATTCGCGCGACGCGACATCAAGCTGCGGTACCGTCAGACGGCTCTCGGTATCGCGTGGGTGATCGTTCAGCCGATCGTCGCGGCGGGCGTGCTGAACTTCGCGTTCGGGTTCGTCGCCGGCGCACGGCCGCAGGGGCCGTCATATTTTCTCTTCACGTTTGCGGGCGTGCTCGCCTGGAATCTTTTCAGCTGGACGCTGAGCAAGACGAGCCTCTCGCTTGTCGGCAATTCGTACCTCATCAGCAAGGTGTACTTTCCCAGGCTGATCCTGCCGCTGTCCGGCACGCTGTCGACGCTGCTCGATTTCGGCGTGTCGCTGGCCGTGCTCCTGGTCGTTCAGGCGCTATACGGCTTCGCGCCGGGATGGCAGATCCTGATGCTCCCGATCTGGATCGTGCTCATCCTGGGTCTGGCGCTTGGCGCGGGGCTCATCGCGGCGGCCCTCTCCGTGCAGTATCGCGACGTCCAGCACATCCTGCCGATTCTGATTCCGTTCATGCTGTATGCGAGCCCGGTGGCCTATGACGTCTCGCAGATACCGGGGGGCTACCAGCGCCTGTTCTATTTCATCAACCCCCTCGCGGGACTGATGGTGGCGTTTCGCGCGTCTCTCCTGCCGGGTGCCGCGATGCCGCCGCTTCCGTATCTCGCGTGGTCCGGCGGGCTTGCCGTCGCCCTTTTCATCGCCGGCGCCGCGGTGTTCAAGCGGGCCGAGCGAAGGTTTGCCGATGTCGTCTAGCGCACTGGCGATCTCCGTTCGGGGCGTGGGCAAAAAGTACACGATCCGCCACGACTACAGCGCGCCGACGACGCTGGCAGAAGCGGTGGTGCGGAGGATCCGACGACCCTTTGCCCGGGTAGAGCGCGAGCAGTTCTGGGCGCTGCGGGACGTCACCTTCGACGTGTCCCGCGGTGAAGTGCTTGCGCTGATCGGCAGCAATGGTGCGGGGAAGAGCACCCTGCTGAAGATTCTTTCCCGCATTACCGAGATGTCCGAAGGCCAGGTCGATCTCTACGGGCGGGTCGGCAGCCTGCTGGAAGTGGGGACCGGTTTCAATCAGGAGCTGACAGGGCGCGAGAACGTGTTTCTGAACGGCGCGATTCTGGGGATGGCCCGCTCGGAAATCCGTCGTCAGTTCGATGAGATTGTCGCGTTTGCGGGCGTCGAGCGCTTTCTCGATACGCCGGTCAAACATTACAGCAGCGGCATGTACGTGAGGCTCGCGTTTGCCGTTGCGGCCCATCTGCGGAGTGAGATTCTGATTGTCGACGAAGTGCTGGCTGTCGGTGATCAGGAATTCCAGCGAAAGTGCCTCGGCAAGATGCGGGACGTGGCCATCGACGGACGAACCGTCCTGCTCGTCAGCCACAACATGGCTGCCGTAGGGAACCTCTGTTCCAGAGCCGTCGTGCTTCGCTCGGGACAGCTGGCGCTGGTCGGAGACGTCGCTGATGCAATCGCAGAGTATTCGACCGGGGACGCCGCCGTTCTCGTTGGAGATCTGCGCGACCGTCACGATCGCGCGGGGAAGGGGGAGATCCGGTCCACCAGCATTGCGCTCGTCGGCACCGACGGCGTGCTCACCCGCTCGGTCCGCCCGGGTCAGCCATTCGACGTCGTCGTCTCCTACGAGGCTCGAACGGCGCTCGAGAACGTCGATGTCAGCGTGAACATTGAGTCGCTGGATGGCACCCGGATCGTCACGCTCTTAAGCGGATTCAGGAATGAGAGTTTTTCCGTCCCGGCAGGTGTCGGCACGTTCGTCTGCCGCGTGGCTGGTCTTCCGTTACGGCCAGATACGTATTCGATCAACCTGTTTCTCGGGGGCAATCATGCATTCTACGACTTCGTGGAGCGCGCGATGTCATTCGACATTGCCCCTCACGATGTCTACGGCACCGGCAAGATGCCCCAGCGGAACGAAGGTGCCCTGATCACCGAGTACCACTGGCGGGCGGCCGAGCCGGGTGTGAAGTCGAACGCCGTGTGATGCGCGTTGCCGTCGTCAATTGGAGCTCGCGCCGCGTCGGCGGCGTCGAAGAATACGTCTCGATTCTTCTTCCCGGGCTGCACCGGGCGGGTCACGACGTCATGTTCTGGCACGAGCTCGACGTGCCGCAGGAGCGCCAACGCATCGATGTGCCGCCGGGAGTGGCAGATATATGTGTGGCCGACGCTGGAATTGAATCGGCACTGCACACGCTACGCAGCTGGAAGCCAGACATTATTTACATTCAGGGGATTCAGAATCTGGCCGTTGAGCGGCAACTTCTCGAAGTGGCGCCGGCCGTGTGTTTCCTGCACACCTACACCGGCACCTGCATCAGCGGCGGTAAAACGTTCACCAGGCCCGCCGTCGTGCCGTGCGACAGGACCTTCGGCTGGCCGTGTCTCCTGCTTTACCTGCCTTATGGGTGCGGCGGCCGGAGTCCGATCACGATGGTGCGGCAGTTCGAGCAACAGTCGCGCCGTCTTGAGAGCCTGCGTCAGTACAGAGGCATCGTGACGAGCTCCGCTCATATGCAGGTCGAGATGGCTAAACACGGCATTATTGCCAAGGTCCTTGCCTTCCCGATTCGTAGCGACACAAACGCGGGCACGTACGTTCCAATGGATTCCTGGCGGTTGCTGTTCGTCGGCAGGATGGATCGCCTGAAAGGGGGCGAGTGTCTTCTCGATGCGCTGCCTGCGGTCGCGACCGCCGGGCAACGGCCGATCCGCCTCACGTTCGCGGGAGACGGTCTCGAACGGGAAAAATGGGAGACGCGCGCTCGTGAGGTCATGGCTGGGACACCGAATGTGGCCATCGAGTTTCTCGGATGGGTGGCACAGGACGGCATCGGCAGGCTGTTCAGCGACGCCGATCTCCTCGTCGTTCCGAGCCTCTGGCCCGAGCCGTTCGGTTCGGTAGGGCCGGCTGCCGCGCAGCACGGGACTCCCGCGGCGGCGTTCGATGTGGGAGGCATCTCTCAATGGTTGAGAGAAGGCATCAGCGGCCATCTGGCTCCCGCGGACCCGCCGACGGCAGAGGGGTTGGCCCGCGTGATCGTTCGTTGCCTCGAGTACCCTGCGCATTACGCGTCGCTCAGAAAGGGTGCCCTCGAGATGTCGGCGCAGTTCACCATGGAACAGCATTTGTGCGAATTAGAGTTAGTGCTGCAGGACGCATGCGCCAATCGAAAAGGGGCCGATGGTCGGTGCTGACCTCGAGTACGTTGAGCGGTTGGTCCGCGGCGGTGTTCTCAGTGGGCCCGTGCTCGAGCTTGGGACAGGCTATGACGGCCAAACATGTCGTCAGCTTGTGCAGGCAAGCGGGCTCGCCTATTACGGCACGGATCTACAACGTGGGCCGCAGGTCGACTTCGCCGCCGATTTTGAACGGGCGGCCGACATGGCTGTCTTTAACGGCGTGAGGCCGTTTGGCGCGATTCTGATCTTAAACGTGCTCGAGCACACCTTTGACCCGCTCAGGGTGCTCGACAATGCCGTGACGTTGCTGAAGCCGGGCGGCTCACTGGTCGTGTTGACGCCGGCCGTATGGCCGCTTCACAGCTTTCCGTTCGACTCGTGGCGCTTGCTCCCGGATTTTTATAAAGAGTATGCGCGACGACGCGGCATGCGGCTGTTGGACGAACACTTTGAGTACGTGGGTGTCGGCAACGTCCACGAGTTTCGAGACCGACAAGGTAATCTCTCGTTCCCACCTCCGTCTGCACAACCCTGGGCGCTGTTGTTCGGCCGGGCGGTCCATCGATGTCTTAATACCTTTGGCCGATCGATGTTTCAGCCGAGCCACGTCGCCGTCGGCGTCGTGCTCATCACTCCTGATGGTGTTCGTGCCATGGACCATCCCCGCTGATGCAGACAACGCAGGTAACCGCACCGCTCGTGACCGTCGTCGTCACGGTCCACACACGGCTGGATTTTCTTCGTGACGCGCTGCAGAGCGTCTTCGACCAGACATTTCAGGACGTCGAAGTAATCATCGCCGATGACTCCGGGACCGCAGCCGGGCGCGCGATCGCTGCGCCGTTCGTCGACGGCGAGCGTGTGCGCTACATGGCGAATCCACAAACCCTGGGGATTGCGCGAAGTCTGCAGGCCGCATTGAACATGGCGCGAGGCAAGTACGCAGCGATTTTGAATGACGACGATTTGTGGGAGCCGGAGTTCCTGAGCCGGCTGGTGCCGGCGTTGGAAGCCGACGGCCGCCGGGTGCTCGCGTTTGCCGATCACTGGATCATCACCCAGGGTGGCGCACTCGATCGCGCTGCGACGGACCGGAACACCGTGCGATACGGCCGGGCGGATCTCAACGAAGGCGACGTCGACGCGCCGGCCCGTCTCGTAATGGAGCGCAACGGCGTACCCCTCGCCATGGCGG
Organism: Acidobacteriota bacterium; assembly: GCA_031395755.1. Classification (GTDB taxonomy): domain Bacteria; phylum Acidobacteriota; class Vicinamibacteria; order Vicinamibacterales; family JAMQPK01; genus JAMQPK01. The sequence continues at coordinate 14,291 of JANNJO010000015.1, read as the reverse complement.
CGCTCTTCAGGGTGTCCGCGCTGGATGCTCGCCGCCTGGTGCCCGAAGTGGCCGGGGCGTACGATCTCTGGATTTCCGCGTTGTTGGCCGCCACCGGCGGCGCGTTCTATTACGTGCCCGCACGGCTGACGCGATACCGGGTGCACTCAGGCATGGAGACAGCAAGGCGCAGTCCGGACAAAGGGGAATGCACCGTGTTTATCCTGCGCTCGCTGATCGAGCAAGGTTGTTTTCCGGATCTGAGGGACCATCTCGAGGCGAGGCTCGCCACCAGCACCGTCGGCGCCGGGCGCGATCGTCTGTACTTCAACCAGGCGTCCGAGGCCCGCCACCTGTTCATGGACGCCTTCCGTTTAGACCCAGGCTGGCGGCCGCTCGCCGGGTTCCTCCTCTCCATTCTGCCGTTCCCAGTGCGCAGAGCGATTGGCGTATCACGCGCATGAAGGTGCTGTATTTCTGCGAAGGCTTCACGGACATCCGATTCGTGACGGGGCTGTCCGAGATCTGCGAACTGACGCTGGCTGCGCCGGAACGGCAATTTCGCGAGAGCGGACTCGCGGAGCGCATGGATGCCAGCGGCGCGCGAATCACGGTGGACGTCATTCGGGGCGGCCGTCCGGCATTCCAGGCACGGTCTCTCCTGTACCTCCTTCGGCACATCCGCAAATACGACGTCGTGCTGTCGCAGGACATGGTACGCGGCTCGCTGAATGCCACCATCGCGGGAAGGCTTCGTGGTGTTCCGGTGGTGACGCTGCTCGGCATCGACCCTGTGGCGTACTACCGCTGTCGCCGCGAGCGGGGGCGGATCGGATGGCTGGAGGCCGCAGCGGGAGAACTGTTCATCCGGTTTGCCATGGCGATCAGCGGCGGCCTCGGCACGCTCGCGCTCGGGATGGGCCCGTACTTGCGCGACGTCGCCGGCCGAACCTCGTCGCGGACCGGAATTGGCGGGTACTACGGTGTTGACACTCGCCTGTTCATACCAGTGAGCCCTGAAGAGCGCCGTCAGCTTCGACGCCGCCATGATCTGCCAGAGGATCGTTTCATCATTTTTTTTTCGAGCCGGATCAGCCACGAGAAAGATCCCGAAACGGTGTTGCACGCGACCGCGAAGGCCCGCGCCCAGGGGCTGGACGCGGTGCTGCTGAATCTTGGGGGCGGGTACCGGGAATTCCTCGAGCTGGCGGGCTCTCTTGGACTGGAAGGCGCCGAGGGCTGGATCATCGGCCGGCCGGCCGTGCACCCGATGAAAAACCTGCGCGAATATTTCCAGGCCGCTGACGTTCTCGTACAGGCGTCACTCGCGGAAGGCGCGGCGTTCTCGACGCTGGAAGCGCTTGCGACCGGCACACCCGTGATCGCGACTGACGTTGGCGGCATGGCCATCCAGCTGAACGGCTACGCGCAGCTGACGCCGCGCCGCGACAGCGATGCCATGGCAGGAGCGATGCTGTGGGTCGCGGGGCATTCGTCAGAGGCGCGGGATCAGGCGATGAAGGGGCGTGAGTACGTACAGGCGAACTGGGACCGGCAAAAAGTGTTCAGCGATCTCCGCTCCACTCTCGAGCAATCCTGTGACTGATCTTCGTAACGCGATCAAGCGCGGCCAGTATGCCCGGAAGCAGCTGTTTTCGCGCGACCGCCTGGTCGCGTGGAGCCACGGTCGCAGATTCGAGGCCGCAGTGTCGCTGGCGAGCGCATTCCGTGGCGGCCGGCTGCTTGACTACGGCAGCGGCGACGGCACGTTCGTCGCACTCCTGATGATGACGCCCGCCGCTCCTGCCGAAGCGGTGGGGGCGGAACTGGCGAGCGAGATCGTCGAAGATTGCCGCCGCCGCTATCGCAACGAGAAGCGGTTGCGATTCGTCACGGTGAAGGATCTCGACAACCCCGAGCATACCGGACGCTACGACGCGGTCTTCTGCATGGAGGTGCTCGAGCACGTCGTCGACTGGGAGCCCGAGCTGGCGAGGATGTCCAGACTGCTCGCTCCGGGCGGCACGCTGATCGTCAGCGTCCCGGTCGAAATCGGGGCGATGGTCGTCGTGAAGCAGATCGTTCGAGAGATCGCGGGATGGCGGAAGATCGGTCATTACCCGGGCACCACCTCGTATTCCTGGACCGAGTTGATATCGGCGGTGTTTGCGGGAAACCGCCAGCATGTCACGCGGCCCGTGTTCGACAACGGCAGCGGGCGGACCCACGATCACAAGGGATTCAACTGGAAGGTGCTTCGCGATTGTCTGAGCCGGCAGTTCGTGATCGAACAAATCGTCGCCAGCCCGTTGAAACCCCTCGGACCGCACCTGGCAACCCAGGTCTGGTTTGTCGCCCATCTTCGCGCGCACCCCTCCGAGGCGGCGAACGCGAATCCGTGACACCCATTCGCGTAGGCGTCGTCTGCGATTTTGCGGAAGAGCGCTGGCCGAGCATGGAGTTGATTGCAGACATGCTGCTCGATGCGCTGCCGGGCACGGCGAACGGAGCAATCGTGGCGAGCCGGCTGCAGCCGCCGCTGCCCCGCCGGTGGGCGCGCCTGCCGCTTGTCGGCGCGACATCGCGGGCGCAACTTGCCGATCGACTGGCGGGACGCTTCTGGGATTATCCGCGGTGGCTGGCTGCCCGGGCGTCCGACTTCGATGTCTTTCACATCGTCGATCACAGCTACGCACACCTCGCGCGCGTGCTTCCGGGAGGCCGCACGATCGTGACGTGCCACGATCTCGACGCCATCCGGGCGGCGCTTCCGCCGGCTAAGAATCGATTCAATCCGGAACGGCTGCTCGCCTCACGTATCCTGACAGGGCTCGGTGCCGCGCGGCACATCGCGTGCGTGAGCCACGCAACGAAGACAGAACTGATGGAGGCCCGCGCCGCGGATCCCAAACGGGTCAGCGTCGTCTACGAGGGAGTGCACCCGACCTGCACCCCGGGCCCGCTGGTACCCGGCCCTGACGTGCTGCTTCATGTCGGCAGCACGATTCCACGCAAGCGGATCGACGTGCTTCTCGAAATGTTCGCAGAGCTTCGACGAGCCGCGCCCGGCCTGCGATTGGTTCGCGTGGGCGGGCCGCTGACACCGCAACAGCGTGCGCTGGGTGCGAGGCTTGGCGTGCTTGACGCCATCGACCAGATGCCGGCCCTCGATCGTCCGCAGCTCGCCAAAGTCTACAGACGCGCCGCCCTCGTCCTTCTGCCGTCCGATCGCGAGGGGTTCGGCCTTCCGCTGGTCGAAGCGATGGCGTGCGGGACACCCGTCGTTGCCAGCGCCATACCTGCCCTGCAGGAGATCGGTGCCGATGCAGCCGTGTACTGCCCCCCCGGAAAGGTCCGCATATGGATTGACACCGTGAAGACGTTGCTGCAGCAGAGGACGCGCGACCCTGAAGGATGGGAGGCACGCCGCGCGGCGGGCCTTCGTAACGCAACCCGTTTCAACTGGCGCACCTACGCAGAAGACATGACGAAGCTGTATTTACAGGTCGGCCGCCAGTGAAGGTCCTGCATCTTGGAAAGTTCTATCCGCCGGCGAAGGGCGGGATGGAAGCGATCCTTCAGCTGATCTGCCGGGAGACCTCCAGCTACGTGCACAACCGTGTGATCGTGGCGAACCACGGGTTTGTGCGATCTGAAGAGAAAGACGGAGCCGTGGATGTCGTGCGGCTTCCCGTCGTTCTCAAGATCGGCGCGGTGGCGATCTGTCCCGGCTTTCCGCTCCAGCTCGCGCGCGAGCACGCCGACGTCATCCTCCTGCACGAACCCAACCCCATGGCGCTCGTGGCGTACTTCCTTGCAAGGCCGGAAGGCAGGCTGATCGTCTGGTTTCACAGCGAAGTCATCCGGCCGAGCTGGCGTTACCGGTTGTTCTATCGCCCCTTCCTGCAGTTCGCGCTTTCGCGTGCGACGCGAATCGTGGTGTCGTCACCGGCGCTGTCGCGGACGGCCGAGGCGCTTCGCGAGTGGCAGGACAAATGCGTCGTGATTCCCTTCGGCGTCGAGAAGGCGAGCGATCTCGACGCGGCCGAGACGACCGCGCGCGCCGAACAGATTCGAACGGAACACGGCCGGCCGATTGTGCTGTTTGTCGGGCGCCTGGTCCCATACAAGGGTGTTGACGTGCTGCTGGACGCCATGCGCTCGATCTCCGCCGCGCTCGTGGTGGTCGGCGACGGCCCTCTGCGAGAGGCGCTCCAGCGGCAGGCGGAGGCCGCCGGTATCACCGATCGCGTCAGATTTGCGGGTGAGGTGACAGCCGAAGAGCTCGCGGCGCTGTACCGAGCCTGCGAGCTCGTCGTGCTGCCCTCGGTGACACGGCAGGAAGCGTTCGGCGTCGTGCAGATCGAAGCCATGGCGCGGGGCAAACCGGTCGTCAGCACGAGGGTTGGCACCGGTGTGGACTGGGTGAACATGGACGGCGAAACAGGTCTCGTTGTGCCGCCTGGCGACGCGACCGCGCTCGGCGCCGCGATCGATCGCCTGCTCCGCGATCCACGGGAGCGGCAGACCATGGGGGCGGCTGGCCAGGAGCGCGCGCGTTCGGTCTTCGCGGTCGATGGCATGGTCAATTCCATCCTCAGCCTGTACCACGACGTCAGTGGAGAACATGTCCGCCGCCAAACGGTTGCTTGATGTGTTCCTCGCGGGGAGCGGGCTCGTCGTGTCCGCTCCTGTGGCGCTGATCATCTCGGCATTGATCAAGCTCGAAGATCGCGGGCCGATCTTCTTCACCCAGGAGCGCGTGGGCCGGCATGGACGGCACTTTCCCGCCTTGAAATTTCGATCGATGGTGCCCGATGCGGAAGCGCGCGTCGGACCGGTTCAATCAGGTCAAAACGACCCGCGCGTCACACGCATGGGCAGGGTCATGCGGGCGACCGCGCTGGACGAGCTGCCGCAGCTCTGGAATATTTTCCGCGGCGATATGAGTTTCGTCGGGCCTCGCGCGCTCCGCCCGGGAGAAATCGAGGTGAACGGCGACGGGAGCGTCGAGCGGCTCGAAGATGTGCCTGGCTTCGAGGGGCGCTGTGTCGTACGTCCCGGCCTGACGGGCGTGGCCCAGATTTATGCGCCGCGCGATGTCACCAGGCGGCATAAGTTCCGGTACGACCAGGTGTACATCCGCCACCAGTCTTTCTGGCTGGATGTACGCCTCATTGTGCTCTCGTTCTGGATTACGTTTCGCGGCACCTGGGAGACGCGGGGGAAGAAGTTTTAGCGATAGAATGCCCGCGATGCAGGACGTGGTCATTATTGGCGGAGGCCCAGCGGGGCTCTACGCCGGCGCCCGCCTCGCCGCCGCGGGATTCCGAATCACCCTGCTGGAAGAACACCCGGCAACTGGAGAACCTGTTCACTGTACGGGCGTGCTGGCGGCGGAGGCCTTCGACGAATTCAAGCTGTCTCGCCGCTCGCTTCTCAACGAGCTCACCACCGCCCGATTCTGGTCTCCAGCGGGCCATCAGGTCACGTATTCCGGCGGACGGGTCGAAGCCGTCGTGATTGACCGGCACGCGTTCGATCAGGACCTGTGCGAGGCGGCCCTCCAAGCCGGCGTGTCGGTGGAACAGGGCGCCCGCGCGACACGCGTGCAGATCGACAACGACGGTGTGAGGGTGAAGACCGCCATGGGGGAGATCCGGGCCCGCGTGGTTGTTCTCGCCTGCGGCGCAAACTATGCGCTCCACCGCCAGGTCGGCCTGGGCATGCCGCGATTGTTCCTGCATACCGCCCAGATTGAGCTGCCTGCGCGCCATCTCGGCGATGTCGAGCTGCACTTCGGCAGCGAGATCGCGCCGAAAGGCTTCGGGTGGGTCGTCCCCGTCATCCGGCGCCAGCAGCTCTGCGCACGGGTTGGCGTGATGTGCGAGAACGACGCGCCGCGTTACTTCGATCGCCTTGCCGCCCGCGTAGGCGAACGATGGGCCATCGATCGCGGCGACATCGGCCGGCCGCGCCAGAAGATGCTGCCGCTGGCGCCGCTGTCACGGACCCACGGTGATCGCCTTGTGGCCATAGGGGATGCCGCAGGGTTAGTGAAACCCACTACGGGCGGTGGGATTTATTACAGTCTCGTGAGCGCGGGCCTGGCCGCCGACGTGCTCACCGGGGCGCTCTCGAAGAACGATCTCAGTGCGGCGCGGCTCGCTCCCTACGAGCGCGGATGGCGTGAGAAACTGTCCGCCGAGTTTCAGGCGCAGCTCAAACTGCGATTGGTCGCGCACCGGATGACCGACGGAGACATCGAACAACTGTTCGAGCTGGCTAGGACGGACGGGGTGATGCCCATCGTTCGCCGCACGGCATCGTTCAATCGCCACCGGAAGTTGATCGTCGAGCTGCTCAAGCACCCGCCTGTCCGCCAGCTCATCCTGCGAAGGCTCGCTTTCTAGCGCCGCGCCATTGCGCAAAGCTCGGCCGTCGGTTGCGCTATCCACCACAGACTATTCGGTGATCGGCGGTATGGGGCGTGATGAGCGCGGGTTCATCGGCAGGACGTGGCTCTGGGGCTCTTTGCGGAAGAACCAGTCGGCGAGCCGCAGCACCGCGCCGCGTTTCTGCGGGAGGATGTCCTGGAGCTGCAGCAGCACTTCGATCACTTCATCCATGCGATGGACGACGCCCACGCCGCGCTCGACAGCCTGCTGTTCGAGTTTCTGGTCGCCGACGCGCAACAGGAGGATGGCCTTGGCCTGAGAGGCCCCCACGACCTCGAGGCAGTTCAGGAACTGATCGTCGATGACGAGATCGAGCCGGAGCGCATTCGCAATTTCCCCCCGCGATCCGGGAACCGTGACGACTGCTGGCATGTAGAAGCCGTAGGCCTCGAGCCATGCCTGGCTCTGAAACTGCACCGAGTCGCCGGCGGTGGGGATGCGGGAGGTCAGAAATGACACCTCCCACCGGAAGCGACGCGCGAGCTGATACAGCCGCGCGATCTGCGCGGGCTCGTACGGCGCGAGACCGAGCCACCAGTTCGGCGTGTCGGTAATCACCTTCCAGACGCGCTTGGCGTCGGCTGCCGAGACCGCGTCCAGGTCGGGCATCGGGGATGCGGGCCGCTGGATCGCCTCACGCCCCAGCAGCGCGGCCGCCGCTTCGAGAAACGCCGTTCGGAAATCTGCGACAACGCCGTCGAGGTCGCATCCGATGCGCAGCATCAGTCGGCGGGCTGGATCGGTGCGTGTGTCGCAATCGCGGCGAGAACCGCAAACAGCATGGCGTTGGCCGGCATTCTCAATCCCGTCTCCCAGCAGCTCTGCACCAGCACACCAGCCAAACCGGCCGCGGCGCCCGCCCGCATCAAATAGTCGGATGTCCTGTCTTCGGCCAGCCGCGACCACAATAACGCGAGGAACGTCCCCAGTGCGAGCGCCGCCGGCACCGCCACGAGCGCGCCGCCTTCGGCGACGAGCTGCAGGTAGTGATTGTGCGCCTGGCCAATAGAGTATCCGGGCTCGGCCGTCTGGTAAATGGCGACCGCCGTGCCGAACGTGCCGGCGCCCGTGCCGGTGATGCGAAAATCGTCGATGACCGTTTTCGCGTCGGCCCAGATGGCGGTCCGTCCGCGCCCCGGGCCGGGCTGCTGCATCGTTTCGTCGAAGCGCGTCATGAGGGCGTCGAAGTTGGCGAACGAGATGGCCATGAGCACGAGCAGCGAACCCTGGAAGATTGTCCATCGCCAGGCATCCGGCCCTTGCCGCTTCCTCGACAGCCACACGCTCACCGCCAGCGCGCCGATCAGCCCGATGAGCCCGGAGCGCGACGTCGAGATCAACATCGCGAGCGTCATCACGCACACGGCAGCTACCAGCCAGATACGGACGGAGCCGAGTTGCTTGAGCGCCGTCACCAGTTGCTGCGACAGACGCTGCGGCCGTTTTGAGGGGGCGCGCGCGAGCAGATAGCCGAAGACCAGCGGGCAGGCCATGATGATCCACGTCGCGAAATGATTCCGGTTCACGAATGGCCCATACGGCCGGGCGCCGGCATCGACCGGCCGCCAGATGCCGTAGAGGAGCTCCTTGTTCTCGACGCGCTGGACGATGGCCGCTACCGAGGCGGCGAGGCCGATCATCGCGACGGCACGAACGATGCGGCCGGCTCCGCCCTCCGCGCAAATGGCCCGGCACGTCCAGAACAGCAGCGCGGCCGCCGCGAACACGCCGAGGGCCGCGACCGTATCGCGCGGCGCGATGCTGATCGGAAGACGCAGATCCTCTGCGTGTGCGGCGGCTGGCAGCAGCCATACGGCAGCGCGCAACGGAACCAGATGCGGATCGATGGCCTGAAGAAGGGAGTACGGCAGCGGCACCAGCTGAGCGGCAATCGCGAGGCCCGAGAGGATCAGCATGACGTCGACAAGGCGCACGCGCTCGTCGCGCGCGATTCGAGGCCGCACGAACAGCGCAAGCACGAGCACGGCGCACGCGGCGGGAATCCAGACCCAGGGATACACACCGCCACCCGGGAACGTGACCCACGCCAGCAGCAGCGCCACGAATGTGGCGCCGGGCGGATGAGGGCTACGCCGCGTTCGACTTGACGTAATAGTTCTTGTACTTGTAGCCGTAATAGCGCGAGTAATAGTACTTGTTGCGGATGATGTCCACGCGGTTGAGCACGGCGCCGAGCACGTGGGGCCGGCTCGTCATCAGCGTCTCGACCGCCCGCTGCGCCAGGCGGCGCTGCGTCATCTCCGCGCCGATGACGAACACCACGCCGGTCACCCACGGAGCGATGATCACCGAGTCGGTCACCGCAAGAACCGGCGGCGTGTCGATGAGGACCCAGTCGAACGGTCCGTTCTGGACGTTCGCGATCAGCGTCTTCATCCGCTCTGAGGCCAGCAGCTCCGACGGGTTGGGCGGCGTCAGACCGGCGGTCATGACCCACATGTTCTGAACGTCGGTGCGGCGAATCGCCTGCCGAGCGGTCGCCTGGCCCGTCAGCAGATGCGAGAGGCCGATTGTGTTCTCGATGCCGAGCGTGCGCGAGACGCTCGGGCGGCGCATGTCGGCGTCAATCAGCAGCACGCGGGAGCCGCCGTACGCCAGGGCGATCGCCATGTTGCACGCCGTCGTCGTCTTGCCTTCGAGCGGCTGCGCGCTGGTCAGCGCGATGACGCGCGTGCCTTCGCTGCCGCTGCTGAAGACGAGCGAGGTACGCAGGGCGCGGAACGCTTCGCCGAATTCGTGGGGCACTTCCTGCGACAGCAGTGGGTGGGTGTTGCCCTTGACGGCCGGTACGAGGCCAAGGAAGGGCAGCTTGAGGCGGCGCGTGATGTCTTCGGGCGTCTTGACGGTGTCGTCCAGGTAATCGATCCCCAGCACCAGGCCGACCGCGAGAAGCAGGCCTGCGAGGCCGCCGAGCAGGAGATTCCGGCGCACATCCGGCGTAAACGGCGAGCCCGGCACGACGGCGCGGTCCATCAGTCGCACGTTGTTGCCGCCGCTGTTGCTGACAATCTGCAGCTCGTTCTGCCGCTGCAGCAGCGCTTCGTAAATCTGGCGGTTGCTCTGCGCTTCGCGCTCGAGCACCGTGTAGCCGACGCTCTTCCGGCTCAAATCGGTCGCCGCGCCCTTCGACTCTTCCAGCGCGGCCGCGAACCGCTGTTCCTGTGCCCGTGCGGTTTCATAATCGCTGCGGATGGCGTCGACGGCCGAGGCGAGCGCGGTCTGGTAATTCTTCGTCGTATCGAGGATCGCGTTCTCGTTCTCGATCACCTGGGGATTCTTCGGGCCGTACCGCTCGTTCAGCTGCACTTTCTGCCGATTCAGCTCGCCGAGGCGCGCGCGCAGGCTCTGAACCTGGGGATTCGAATTCAGGGTGGACGATTCCGCCAGCGCGGTAGACGGCAGAGATCGGACCTGGTTGTAGAGCGACTCCTTCTGAATGCGCTCGCTTCTCGTGCGCAGGAACGCCTCGTTCACCTGATTCAGTCCAGCGACCACGGTGTTCTGCCGGTCGTTCAGGGAGAGCGCGTTGTTGGTTTCGCGATACTCCGCCATTGCGCGTTCGCTGTCTTCCACCTTCTTCTGCTGTTTCCCGATTTCGCTCGAAAGGAAGTCGAGGCTCTTCCGGGTGGCGTGGGTGCGGAACTCGAGGTTGAACTGCACGTACTCTTCAACCAGCGTGTCGGCGGCGCGCGCGGCAAATGCCGGATCGGCGGAGGTCACCGACACGTTGACGAGCCGGCTGCCACGCACTTGATCGACGCTGACGGCGCCGAGAAACGCATTCACGAGCTCGTCGGTCGAGACTTTGCCCGGTGTCGACGCAGGCGCTTCTGCGGACCCCGAGAGCTTTCGCAGCGTGCCCCGCGCCTGCTGCGCCATCGCGTGAATCACCGCGCCCAGGCCGGTCCGCCTCGGGCCCTGACCGTTGAACTCCGGCAGCGTCTCAAGATTCAGCTTCGTCACCACCTTCGAGGAGAGCTCGCGTCCCGTCAAGATGCGCAGCTGCGTCTGGTAGTACGGCTCGGGATCCTGGCTGAAGTCTGTTGTCGCCGCGTTGAAACCCGCAACGGACGCGGCGCGATCGTCCTCGATCAGCACGCTCGTCGTCGCACGATACATCGGCGTCGTGGTGTACGTCCGCACCACCACGCCGAGCATGACGAGCAGGAAAATCGTGACGATGATATAGCGGTATTTGTAGATCGCGTTGAGGCGATCGAGAACGTGCGTATCGGAATCCGCTGGAAAGAGACCCTTCGGGGCGGCCGCACGTGGCGCGGGCGGTGCAGGCGGTCTCTGGGCTGGATCCATTTCTATGTCTATTTATCGGTCCGGTGAAGAGAATTCGACAACGCAATCAAACGAACTCTATATGACAATATAGACCAATTAAGACTCGCCGTCAAGAGTAAGGATAGAGACGACTTATTTTTCAGGGCTTAAGAACGGCAATATAGCGGTCTCGAACGCCGTCACGCCCAGGCCGCTGGCCGCTGAAAGGATGGAGCCCGCCGTGTCCGTAAACATTCCGGTCCCCGCGGGAAGCTTTGTCGGAGCAGCCACGACGGCTCCGGCGACATCGCCGGGTTGCGCGACGATGACATCGCTGACGGCCACAACGCGCCCGGCGGCGTCCGCGATCTCGACCACATACGGGATTTCTGGCCGCGCGACAAAAGTGAACTCCCCGATAGAACTCACGGTCGTCGTATGCTCGACTTGGTTCGTTTGGAGGTTTCGCAGGCGAACCGTGACGTTGGGGAGTGGGACCTCACCCGCGTCAACAGCCCTCCCGCTGATGAGCGCCTGTCCGGCTCTTTCGGGGCCGGAAGTCGTTGGGGTCCCGAGCGGTCCAACGGGTCGCTCGATCTGAGCCGACACGATCACGGCGGATAAAGACGCCCCGGCCAGGGCGATTTTCAAGCTCTGAGTCATCACCCTATTTTAGTGCCCGGTGATGCGATGCGGCGAGGTTTATTGCTCGGGGCTCACCAAGGGGAAAAACCTCGGGTCGAGAGCGGTGAGGCCGGTGCCGGCTGCCGCAGACGCCACCGAGCCTGCACTTTCACCGAAGACGCCCGCGAGAGCAGGCAACTTCGATGGAATCGTCACGATCGCGCCCGCGACGTCGCCCGCCTGGGCCGTGACGATGTCGCCAACAGCGATAATCCGTCCTGCCTGATCGGCGATTTCGACGACGTACGGAACCTCGGGGCGCGCGAGAAATATGAACTCGCCGACGTCGTTTGAGTACGAAGACTGCTCGACCTGGTTAGAAAGAAGGTTTCGAAGGCGCACGGGGGCGTTCGACAGCGGAGTGTTGTTCATGTCCACCGCCGAGCCCTTGATCAGCGCTTCGCCCGCTGGCATTTCGGACGCCATGGTTTTCAGCGGTCCCAGGATCCCGAGCGGCTTGACGACCTGCGAGGAGACAGCCGAGGTCATGAACCCGAGGAGTCCGAGCGTGAGGTAGAGGCGTTTCGCCATATCGCTCCTGTGTGCCGTTCCGCGCCATCCCCTGCCGCAACCGTAATTGGGGGGCGTGATAATCTTCGGAAACTCGAATGAATCGACGAATTCGCGTCTTTGCACCTGCTACGGTTGCCAATCTGGGGCCAGGTTTTGACGTCCTGGGGCTGGCCCTCAGCCGGCCGGGGGATGAGCTCGAAGCGGAGCTCGCCGATCAGCCGGGTGTGGAGATTGTCGATGTCACGGGCGATGGCGGCGCCCTCAGCCGCGATCCCCTGAAAAACGTCGTCGGACGCGCAGCCGCTGACGTGCTGCGCCGTGCGGGTGCGCGCAACGGCTTGCGGCTGTGGTTGCATAAACAGATGCCGCTCGCCAGCGGGCTCGGCAGCTCCGGCGCGAGCAGCGCGGCCGGCGCGTTCGCGGCGAACGAACTATTAGGCCGTCCGCTCTCGATGCGTGACGTCGTGCTGAGCGCGATGGAAGGGGAGCGCGCGGCCTCGGGCACGCCGCACGCAGATAACGTCGCGCCCAGCGTGCTCGGCGGCATCGTGCTCGTACGAAGCTACGATCCGTTTGAGATCCTGTCGCTGCCTGTGCCCGACGATCTCCGCGTGGTCGTCGTGCACCCTCACTGCGCAGTCTCGACGGCGGAAGCGCGGAGGCTCGTGAAGGATCGCACCTACACGCTCGAGGCGATCGTCTCCAATGTGGGGAATGCCGCCGCGCTCGTGGCGGCGCTGTACCGCGGGGACCTGCCGCTGCTCGGACGGAGCGTCGACGATCGCATTATCGAGCCGCTGCGTGCGCAGCTCATCCCGGGCTTCGCGCCGGTCAAAGCGGCAGCGCTCTCGGCCGGCGCGCTGGGCTGTTCGATCGCCGGGTCGGGACCCTCGGTCTTCGCACTGGCCGCCGACCAGGAGTCCCAGGACGCCATCGGTGCCGCGATGCAGGCTTCCTTCCGGGCCGCGGCCGGCCTCAAGAGCGATCTCTTTGCAGGAAAGGTCGGCATTGAAGGTGCGAGAGTGGTCTGAGCGGGCAGGACTGAAGGACTGTCTGGTCCTGTTCGTACTGGCGGCGCTGCCGCGGCTGGCTTACGTGTCCGTCGCGCAGCCTCCGTTCGAGACCTACTACTGGGCGCTGGCGGACGGACTGATTCGCACCGGTTCGCTCGAAGTGGACGGCGTCAGGGTGACCGACTTCGAGCCGCTGTATCCCGCGTTCCTGGCCGTCCTTCGCGTGCTGACCGGCGATCGTGCCTTCGTTGTCCAGGTCCTGCAGATCGCAGCGAGCTCGACCGGTGCCGTGTTCCTCTATCGGCTGTCCCTGAGGTTGACGGGCAGCGGCACGGCCGCTACTCTCAGCGCCGCGCTGTTTGCCTTTCATCCGCTCCTGGTGCGCCAGGCCGGTGCGGCCAGCGATCTCGCGCTCGTTAGCACGATGCTCATCGCTTTCGCGTACGTGTTCGTGTCGATGCGCAGCGTCGCCGGCGCGGCGCTCGCGGGAGTGTGGCTCGGGTTGACGGTCTTGACGCGGTCGATGGTGCTGCCGCTGCTCGCTTGCGGCGCGGCCATTCTCCTTGCCACACGGCAGGGCGCGCGCGGCGCAGCGTTCATCGCGGCCGCCGGCCTGGTCATCTTCCCCTTCGCGCTGCAGAGCTACGTCACGGCCGGCATATGGCTGCCGACGCGCAGCGGCATGAATCTGTACATCGGCAACTCTCCGTATACTGAAGCGCTGCTTCCCGACCACGATCTCGATCTTCTTCAGGACAAGGCGTGGGAGATTTTTGCCAGGGAGAGGCCGGACGTGCCGCCGGCTGCCGCCGAGTACGCGCGCGAGCTCGACGCGTTCCTTACGCGCCGCGCGGTCGACCACATGATGGCGCGGCCGCTTCACACCCTCGGGCAGAAGGCGATGAACGCCGTCTATTTTCTTTCGCCCCGGCTCCTGCCGCTCGAGATTGCGACCCCCGGCACGCGGCTGGTCTTCGGTCCCGGCGACGCCGTGGCGGTCGAAGGCGCCGTGCCGCGGCCGCGCGTCGAAGTGATCGCGTACGCTGTGACGGCGTCGGTTGTGCTGCTCGCGGCCCTGGGCGGCGTGTGCATTCGACGCGATAGCCTGCGCCGCGACGCGATGCTCTGGAGCGTGCTGGCGACATGCGTCGCGGTCAATGTCGTGTATGTGCCGGCGACCCGTTATCTGGCGCCGACGATGTTTGTGCTGTTGTTTTATGCGGGCGTCGGGATCGCCGCGCTGAGAAAGGACGCCGATGGTCGATCTGTCGCTTGATGACTCGCTCGTGGTGGGCGCGCAGGTGTTGTTCCGGCAGCTCGATGACGAAGCAGTGCTGCTGGACCTCAAGAG